>DBXZ01000007.1 GCA_002309795.1 Bacteroidales bacterium UBA1199 | reverse complement strand
AGCGGGCATGCCTCGGTCATGCCGTAGCCCACGGTATAGGGCAGGCCGATCTTCCTGAAGGCCGACTCGATCTTCCAGCTGAGCGGAGCGCCGCCGATGATGATGGTCTTCACGCGGCCGCCCAGGTCCTTGATCAGTTTGTCGCCGATTCCCTTGTAGAACGAGGTCCGGATGCCGGGCACGGTGCCCAGCACGCGGGCGCTGCGGGTGGCCAGCTGCGGCCGGACCAGCGTGTTGTACAGCTTCTCCATCACCAGCGGAACCGTGACGACGAGGTAAGGCTGCAGCTCCTGCATGGATTTCAGGAGCAGGGAAGGGGAGGGCGTCTTGCCCAGGAAATGGATGGTGAAGCCCGTGCAGCAAGGGTAGATGAACTCCATGGCCAGGCCGTAGATATGGGCCAGCGGCAGCATGGAAACCAGGATTTCCGGAGCGTTGTAGATGTGCTGCTGGCAGAACTCCACGATATCCGACATGGAACCGAAGGAGAGCATCACGCCCTTGGGGTCACCGGAAGTGCCGGAAGTGTAGTTGATGATGGCCACTTCCTCCATATTGCTGTGATAGCAGACTTCCGAGGTCTTGAACCCTCCCTGATAGCGGGAGTCGAACAGTTCGTCGCGCTTGTTCCAGGCCTGCGTCATGCGTTCGTCGCCAAACCAGAGCATGCGGTCTTCGCGGGCATCCAGCACGGCACGGATCTGCGGAAGGGATTCCGGGCTCATGCGGGACCAGATGTCGGCATCGGCCATCAGGAGAATGCTGTCGGAGTGGGAGATGAGCTGCATGGTGCCCTCTGCGGTAAAGTTGGGCAGGATGGGCACGATGACGGCCTCGTAGGTGTTCACCGCCAGGAAAAAGATGGCCCAACGGGCCGAATTCCGGGCACAGATGGCTATCTTGTCTCCGGGACGCACGCCGGCGGCCTGGAAAAAGATGTGGTATTTTTCAATCAGGGTGGCTACCTCTGCGTAGGTGTACGCGCTGCCGCAATAGTCGCACAGGGCAGGCTTCCCCGGACGCAGGTGAATCTGCTCTTCCAGTTTCTTGAGGTAGTGTTTCATATCGGTTTGGGTTCGGTTGTAGTAATTATAAAAATAATAGCTACATTTGCATGTACTGACTATTGATGCAGAAACGGGCCGATTAGTTGCAAGCATGATGCTTTTTTTATCAATTTTTTTGTGGACAGTCCTCTACCTCTTCCTGGTAGTGTGCATTCTCCGCGACAATGCGGACCCGGACATGAAACTGATCTGGATCCTGCTCATCGGCCTGCTGCCCCCCGTGGGCATCATTCTCTACCTCCTGATGGGCATCAACTACCGCCGCAAGGGCAAGCCCGTCTATGAACTGGACCCCGATCTGGCAGCCCAGCTCTTCCCGGAGGCCGGGGATGAAATCCTGGAGCCGGCGTATCGGCCCCTGGCCAAGCTCATCCGCGGCTGCGGAGAGGGCAACCGCCTCCTGCCCGGCAACGACTTCGAAATCATCACCTCCGGCCTGCGCAAACGGGAACTGCTGCTGGCAGATTTGCGAAATGCCAAACGCTTCATCCACATCGAATACTTCCGCTTCGGCAACGACGAGGCCGGCCGCGAGGTCCGGGACCTGCTGCTGGAGAAGGCGAAGGAAGGCGTAGAGGTGCGTCTGGTGCACAACAACATGATAGGCCGCAACATTCCCGCCAGCTACTGGGACGAGATGGAGAAGGGCGGCATCCAGATAGTGCACTGGACCCATATCCGCCTGGGATTCGGCAAATGGCTCATGCGCATCAACCACCAGAACCACCGCAAGATTGTGGTCATCGACGGCCAGGTGGCCTATACCGGCGGCATGAACCTGAACGACAATTATTTCTACCGCTGGCGTGACACCCACATCCGGGTCACGGGTCCCGCTGTGAGCCGGCTCAACGCCCTCTTCGTGGAGTCCTGGTACGCCTGCAACGCCCGCTTCAACCGGCCCCTGGACTACTATTTCTGCACGGAAGCCATCCCCAATCCGGAGGCTCCGCTCAAGGGAAAGACCCTCCAGATCATGGGGGATTCCGCAGATTATCCCTGGCCTACCACCCTGCTGGCCTACGAATGGATCCTGGCGAGCGCCCGGGACTATGTCTATCTCCAGACCCCGTATTTTGCGCCGCCGGAGGCAGTGCTGAACACCCTGAAGGCCGCAGCCCTTTCCGGCGTGGATGTGCGTTTGATGATTCCCAGGAAAAACGACACCATCTTCATGGGCTCCATCAACAAGTCCTACTACCGGCAGTGCCTGGAGGCGGGTGTCCGCATTTTCGAGCGGGGAGGGGAATTTATTCACAGCAAGACCTTCGTAGCCGACGACTATATCTCCAGCATCGGCAGCGCCAATATCGACAACCGAAGTTTCAACCTCAACTATGAGGTCAACACCTATATCTACGACGAAGAGACGGCCCTGCGCAACAAGGCTATCTTCGAAGAAGACCTGGCCCTCTGCCGCGAGATTACGCTGGAAGAGATTCTTTCAACGCCGCGTTACAAACGCTTCTTCCGCAAGTTAATCGGACTTATCTCCTCCCTGACATAAAAAAATAATCGGCGGCCCGGATGGACCGCCGATTGCTTTTCAGAAGATAGGACTATTCTGCAATAGCCTCAGCCTTCTTGGAGAAGTGGTTGAACATCACGCTCTCCACTGCCATCATGATTGCCATGAAGATGAGGGTTGCGCAGAAAACGAGCAGACCGCCCAGGAACGGGATGAGACCCAGGATGCAGGAAACGATACCGATTGCCAGACCGCAGAGCAGCAGGATGGCGAAGATGCGCCATTTCTCACCGAGGGTAGCCTTGTAGCTGAGGTTGATTGCCTTGAGTGCAGGGAGCTTCTTGTCAATCAGGAAGAAGAATGCAAACATCCATGCGATTGCCATGACGGGAGCGAGGAACAGAAGTCCAGCAACCATCATACCCATGCACATCAGACCCATCAGCAGGAAGAAATCGCTGAAATAAGCGTAGTTTTCTTTCTTGAAGATGGCGGTCGGTTCAATCTTCTCACCACGGCCGATTGCGATGATTGCCTTGTAGAAACCGATGGTAGTACCCACGTTTACATAGGGAATCCAGCAGGTAAGCACGTAGAGGAGCACCGTCAGGAAAATAGGCCAGAAGTTCTTGAAGCCAAGGGTGCAACCGTCCTTGATGGTTTTGATGATGTCAATTTTTTCCATAGTGAAAAGGTTTAAGTAGGTTTAAGTAGGAAAATTTGGTCAAATATAAGAAAATATAGAGCCAATCGCAACAATTAATTATGGTTATCTTTGCAGAAAAACATCCTCGACCATGAAAATAACCGGATTTGCAATCGCTCTTGTTCTCCTGACCTTCGGCTTTTCCTGCGCAGGCCAGTCAACCGCCATGACCGTCACCGCACACCGCGGCGGCGCATTCCTGGGGTATGAAAACACGGTTTCCTGTATTCTGAAAGGGATTGCAACCGGTGCGGACGCCGTAGAGATCGACGTGCACCAGAGCGCCGACGGCGCCCTGATTGTCTGCCACGACCCGACCCTGGACCGCACGACGGATACCAGGGGGAAGATCGAGTCGATGACGCTAGCCGAGATCAAGGCGGCCCGCATCGTGGACGCGGAAGGCCAGCCCACCGACGAGACCGTCCCTACGCTGGAGGAGGTACTGGAAGTGGTCAAGGGGCGCTGCAACCTGCTCCTGGAGGTCAAGCGAAACCGGAAGGACCAGTATCCGGGAATCGAGGCGCAGATCCTGACGGCTGTCGACGCAGCTGGCATGCGCGAGACGACCGTTTTCCAATCGTTCGATGACCTGGTCCTGGAGAACTTCTATGCGCTGGATACAACCCTGCGCCTGGAGAAGCTGCTCGTGATGCGCCTGCCCTTCGGGCTCTGCTTCGACATGCACATCACCCGTTTCTCACTGGAGAAGTACCACTACGTGGCCTCCTTCAATATTCACCACAGTTTTGCCTCCCGCCGCTTTATCCGGCAGATGCATGAGGCTGGCAAAGAGGTGAAGGTCTGGACGTTGAACAACCCCGCCAAACTTCCCGAAGGAGTGGACGGGGTCATTACCAATGATCCGCGGCTGTTTCTGAAGTAGAACCTAACCTTTCTTGACGGGGTCGCAGGTCAGATCTACCCCCAACTTCTTGAAAATCTTGCGGTCCACCTCGCTGAGCATCACGGTGGAGTGCATCTGGCATCCGCGCAGTTCAGGCAGCTGGGCCAGTGCGCGGCGGCAGTTGTCGTCCTGCGGAGCCAGCATGGAGAGGGCCACCAGCACTTCGTCGCTGTGCAGGCGGGGGTTGTGGCCGTGCAGGTAGGAGACCTTGGTCTTCTGGATGGGTTCGATCATGCTCTGGGGGATGAGTTTGACTCCGTGATCGATCCCGGCCAGGTGCTTGGTCACGTTGAGGATGAGGGCGGCGCTGGGGCCGAGCAGCGGTGAGGTCTTGGCCGTGATGATCTGGCCGTCCGGAAGTTCGATCGCTGCTGAATGTACGCCGGATTCTTCCATCCGCTGTTTGGCGGCTACGGTGGTACGGCGGAACTCGGTGGTAATCTGCGCCTGCTTCATGAGCAGGGCAATCTTGTTCACTTCGCTGTCGCTGACATCGCCGGTGGCCAGTCTGTCGAGTGCGGTGTAGTAGCGGCGGATAATTTCGTCTTTGGCCGCCTGGCAGCACACCTCTTCGTCGCTGATGCAGAATCCAATCATGTTCACCCCCATATCGGTGGGCGATTTGTAAGGATTCTGGCCGTAGATGCCTTCGAAGAGGGCGTCGAGTACCGGGAATATCTCGATGTCGCGGTTGTAGTTGACCGCCAGTTTGCCGTACGCTTCCAGATGGAACGGGTCGATCATATTGACGTCGTTCAGGTCGGCCGTAGCGGCTTCGTAGGCCATCTGGATGGGATGCTTGAGCGGCAGGTTCCAGATAGGGAAGGTCTCGAACTTGGCGTACCCGGCCTTGATGCCGCGCTTCTGCTCCTGGTAGAGCTGGCTCAGGCAGACAGCCATCTTGCCGCTGCCCGGACCGGGGGCGGTGACCACCACGAGCGGACGGGAGGTCTGCACGTAGTCGTTCTTGCCGAACCCTTCGTCGGAATCGATCAGGGCCACATTGTTGGGATAACCCTCGATCGTGTGGTGATAATAGACCTTGATGCCCTTGCGCTTGAGTTTTGCCCGGTAAGCGTCGGCGCTGGCCTGGCCGTTGTAGTGGGTGATGACGACGGAACCTACCAGGAAGTTGCGGCTGCGGAACTCGTCCCTCAGGCGAAGCACGTCTTCATCGTAGGTGATGCCCAGGTCCCCGCGGATCTTGTTCTTCTCGATATCGAGGGCGCTGATGACGATGATGATCTCCACGTCGTCAATCAACTGGGTCAGCATCTTCAGTTTGCTGTCCGGCTCGAATCCGGGAAGGACGCGGCTGGCGTGGTGGTCGTCGAAGAGTTTGCCGCCGAACTCCATATAGAGTTTGTCCCCGAACTGGGCGATGCGCTCGCGGATGTGTTCCGACTGGATGCGCACGTATTTTCCGTTGTCAAAACCGATTCTCATCGTTATTCGCTGGTATAGTTGTCGAAGTAGCCCTGTACAAGCACGATCGGAGTGCCCTTGTCACCCGATCCGGAGGTGAGGTCGCAGAGCGAACCGATCAGGTCGGTCAGCTGGCGCGGAGTCGTACCCTCGGAAACCATCTTGCCCTTGAGGTCCGCATCCTTGGCGCGGATGCTTGCAGCGATGGCGTCGCGGAGCGCTTCCCCTTTGAGGTTTGCAAATTCGTTGTCGGCCAGATATTTGAGCTTCAGCTCGTTGGGCGTTCCAATCAGGCCGTCCGTAAAGGTGGGCGAGACCACAGGGTCTGCCAGCTCCCAAATCTTGCCTTTCGGATCTTTGAAGGCGCCGTCGCCGTAGATCATCACCTCCACGTGCTTGCCGGTAGCTTCCAGGATCCGGGCCTGAATGTCGAGAACCAGTTCCTTGCAGGGGTGCGGGAAGAGCTTGACGGTATCTTCGGTCGCTTTGTTGGAGCCAAGCAGGCCGTAACGCTCGTTGTAGCCGCTGCCGTCCACCGGCGCGTCGAGCAGGTCGTCGAGTCCCAGTACGATACGCGCGCCGGCATCCTTGAGGATGCGTTTGGTGCGGAACCGGGTGTGGATATCACAGCAGATCACGGTGTCGGTGTACTGCAGGATGGTCTTGGGACGGTTGGCGAAGACAATCTCCACCTCGGCGCCGCATTCGCGGATCAGATCGCCGTAGTACTGTACGTAATCCATTCCGGTAAACTCGTGGCGGACAACGCCGAAGAGTTCCCGGTAGTGTTCCAGTGTGAGAACGTCGGAGTAGGGGTTGACGCCGGCTTCGTCCAGTGCGTCCAGGCTGACCAGCGAGTTGCCGACTTCGTCGGACGGGTAGCTGAGCATCAGGACAATCTTCTTGCAACCTTTGGCGATACCGCGCAGGCAGATAGCAAAGCGGTTGCGGGAGAGGATGGGGAAGATGACACCCACCGTTTCGCCGCCGGTTTTTGCCTTGACATCTTTCGCGATGGCGGCAACCGAAGCGTAGTTGCCCTGCGAACGGGCGACGATGGATTCCGTAATGGAAATCACGTCACGGTCGCGCAGCGCAAATCCCTCCTCTGCTGCGGCTTCGAGCACGCAGGCAGATACGATTTCAGCAATGTTGTCTCCTTCCCGGATAATCGGGCACCGGATACCGCGGGACACAGTCCCGACTCTTCTTTCGTGTTGATTCATATAGGGTTAAACTTTCTTTGATTCGCGTTTGATAAAACTCTCCAAGGTGTTCTGCATCAGAACGGTGATGGTCATCGGACCGACTCCGCCCGGAACGGGGGTGATGTATCCGGCCACCTCGCTGACGCCGGCAAAGTCCACGTCGCCGCAGAGTTTGCCTTCGTCGTCACGGTTCATGCCGACGTCGATGACCACGGCGCCGGGCTTGACCATATCGGCCGTCACCACGTTGCGTTTGCCCACGGCGGCTACGATAATGTCTGCCTGCCGGGTGATCTCACCCAGGTTGCGGGTGCGGGAGTGGGCCATCACCACGGTGGCATGCTCGTCGAGCAGCAGTTTGGCCATCGGCTTGCCCACGATGTTCGACCGGCCTATCACGACTGCCAGCGCGCCGCGGATTTCAATGCCGGTGGATTTGATGAGATGCAGGCAGCCCTTCGGGGTGCAGGGGACGGCGCAGGGTTTGCCGAGCCAGAGGGCGCCAACATTGCCGGGGTGGAATCCGTCCACGTCTTTCTCCAGCGCAATCGCGTCAATCACCTTCTCCTCGTCGATATGGGCGGGAAGCGGCAGCTGCACGAGGATTCCGTCGACTGCGGGATCTTCGTTCAGCGCGCGGATCTGCGCGAGCAGCTCGGCTTCCGTAGTGGATTCGGGCAGGGTAATCTGGATGGAACGGAGTCCCACGAAGTCAGCCGCCTTGACCTTGTTGCGTACATAGACCTGGCTGGCGGGATTCTCGCCTACGATAATGACGGCCAGACCGGGACGGCGGCCATACTGTTTCTCCAGCGCAAGGACTTGCGCCTTCATCTCTTCCTTCAGGTTTTCGGAAATGCGTTTTCCGTCTATAATTGTTGCCATATCCATCAGTTGTCTTTATCGAGCGCACAATGTGCGATGTCGTTTCGCCAGAAGAGGTTCTCGCAGCGGATCTTCCGGAGTTCCGAATAGGCCGTTTCGCGGGCCTGGGCTACCGTAGGACCTTCCGCTACAACCATCATCACACGGCCGCCCGCGGTCAGAAGCTTGTCCTCCCGAAGCGTAGTGCCCATATGGAAAAGCTTTGCTTTGACCGTGTCGGTTCCCTGGATCCCGAACCCTTTGGCATATCCGCCGGGATATCCCTTCGAGGCCAGTACAACCCCCAAAGTTACACAATTCTTCCAAATAATCGGCGGGATTTCGCCGCCGGTTGCAACCGCTTCGAAAACGGCGTATATATCGCTCTCCATCAGCGGCAGAACCACCTCCGTTTCGGGGTCTCCGAAGCGGGCGTTGAACTCGATTACTTTGATACCCTGCGGGGTCTTCATCAGTCCGCCGTAGAGGACGCCGGAAAGCGGCGTTCCTTCGCTGCACATGGCATGCGTGGCCTTGCAGAGAATCTCCCGGAAAGCGAATGCTTCGTCTTCTTTCGTAATGAAAGGCAGCCCCGTGTAGGCGCCCATTCCGCCGGTATTCGGACCCTTGTCGCCGTCGAAGGCGCGTTTGTGGTCCTGCGAGAGGGGCATCGGCGCCACCTGTTCCCCGTTCACGAAGCACATGAAGGAGAACTCGGGACCGGTGAGAAAATCCTCCACGATCACGCGGCCCGCCCCGAACTTCTCTTCGAGCAGCATGTCGCGCAGCGCAGCCTCCGCCTCGGCGAGGTCCTGTGCCACCACCACGCCCTTTCCGGCAGCCAGTCCGTCGTACTTGAGCACGGCGGGGAAGGGACGCGACGCCACGTAAGCGCGCGCCTCGGCAAAATCGCTGAACTCCCGGTAGCCGGCCGTGGGGATGCCGTATTTCTGCATCAGCTCCTTGGCGAACCGTTTGCTGCTCTCAATCTGTGTCGCAGCCTTCGTGTGTCCGAAGATCTTGAAACCGGCCGCGCGGAAGGCGTCGGTAATGCCGGCCGCCAGCGCCGCTTCGGGGCCTACCACCGTCAGGTCGATAGCCTGGTTGCGGGCAAAGTCCAGCAGTGCGGGGATCTCGGTATCACGGATGGGAACGTTCGTCGCGACTGCGCCGATTCCCGCATTGCCCGGTGCGCAGAAGACCTGCGCCACCTGCGGCGACCGGAGCAGCGCGTCCACGATGGCGTGGCAGCGCCCGCCTCCTCCTACGACCAGTACTTTTTTATCTTTCATGCGTTTCTAATGCTTGAAGTGACGGACGCCGGTGAAGAGCATCGTGATGCCCAGTTCATTGGCTTTGGCAATCGACTCTTCGTCGCGGATGCTGCCGCCGGGCTGGACGATTGCGGTCACACCGTAGCGGGCGGCCAGTTCCACCGTGTCGCCGAACGGAAGGAACCCGTCGGATGCGAGTACCAGCCCCTCCGTGAAGCCGGCGGCCTGTGCCTCCTTGAGGGCGATCTCCGCCGACCCGACCCGGTTCATCTGACCGGCGCCGATTCCCAGGGTATGGCCGTCGCGCACCACGGCAATCGCGTTCGATTTGACGTGTTTGACAATCTTCCAGCCGAACTGCAGGTCAGCCATCAGGCCGGCACCCGGTTTTTTCTCCGTCACGCACATTTCGGGGGTAAGGATTTCAACCGCGGTGTCGAGGTGCTGGACCAGCATGCCGCCGTTCACGCCAACATATTGCGTGACAGGCTTGTCGCAGCGGGTCATATCTACCTTGATCACGCGGAGATTCTTCTTGGCGGAGAGAATCTCCAGTGCCTCCGGCGTAAAGTCAGGGGCCAGGACAATCTCCAGGAAGATGGGTTTCATTCCCATCGCCACCGTAGCGGTGAGCGGACGGTTTACGGCCACGATACCTCCGTAGATGCTGACCGTATCGGCCTCGTAGGCTGCCTGCCAGGCCTCTTCGACGGTCTTGCCCACGGCTGCGCCGCAGGGGTTCATATGCTTGAGTGCCACGCAGAAGGGCTCTTCAAAGTCCCGGACAATGTTCAGGGCGGCGTTGGCATCCTGGATGTTGTTGTAAGAAAGTTCCTTTCCCTGAATCTGTTCGGCGAACGCCAGCGAATAAGGCTCCGCAGCGGGCGCGGCAAAGAAGTCGGCCTTCTGGTGCGGGTTCTCGCCGTAGCGCAGCGGCTGTTTGATATCGAATTCCAGGTAGAGTTTCTCCGGCAGGCCGGCCTGCGCACGCATGTAGCGGGCAATGCACATGTCGTATGAGGCGGTGTGCGAATAGGCCTTGGCGGAGAGTTTCAGCCGCGTCTCGGGGGTGGTGTTGCCGCCGGCGCGGATCTCGTCGAGGATGGTGCCGTAGTCCGCGGGATCGCAGACCACCGTTACGTCCCGCCAGTTCTTGGCAGCGCTGCGCAGCATGGACGGGCCTCCGATATCGATGTTCTCGACCGCCTCCTCCATGGTCACCCCTTCGCGGGCAATCGTCTGGCGGAAAGGATAGAGGTTGACGCAGACCAGCTCGATGGTTTCGATGCCGTTTTCGCGCAGGGTTTCCATATGCGCGGGGATATCGCGGCGGGCCAGAAGGCCGCCATGCACCTTGGGATGCAGGGTTTTGACGCGGCCGTCGCAAATCTCCGGGAAGCCGGTGACCTCGCTGATGCCGATCGTGCGCACGCCGCTCTCCTCGAGCAGCCGCTGCGTACCGCCGGTGGCGATGATTTCCCAGCCCATCGCCTGCAGCCCCTGCACGAAGGGGACCAGGCCGGTCTTGTCGCTGACACTGACTAAAGCTCTCATTATAAAAGTTTTGCTATGGTTTCTACGTAGAGTTGATGTTCGATTCTCTGTCCAATCCGGTGAACCTCCTCCGGGTCGTTTCCTTCATAGGGGAAAGCCCGCTGGGCAATAATCTGTCCGCCGTCCAGCTGGTCGTTGACCCAGTGGATGGTGATTCCGTACACCTTGACGCCGTAAGCCACGGCGTCTTCCACGGCATGCGCCCCCTTGAAGGCGGGCAACAGCGACGGATGGATGTTGATGATCCTGCCGCCGTAGGCGCGCAACAGGGTGTCGCCCACAATCCGCATATAGCCGGCCAGGCAGACGAGCGCCACGCCGCAGGCGTCCAGCCGCCGCACGATCTCCGCCTCGTAATCCGCCTTCGTGCGGTACGATTTGGGGTCGAAGACGAAGCTCTCTACGCCGAATCGTTCTGCCCGCGCAATGACGGCGGCTCCCGGCTTGTCACAGACCATCAGCGCGATACGGGCGTTCAACCGTCCGTCGGCGCAGGCCTGGGCAATCGCCTCGAAGTTGGTGCCGCTTCCGCTGGCAAATACGGCTATCTGTTTCATTGCAGGATAATGTTTACGCCCGGGCGGTCCGTCACGCGGCCGATCACCGATGCTTTTTCACCGTGGCTCTCCAGGATCCGGATGGCCTCCGAAGCCTCTTTTTCGTTCAGTACGAGCACCATGCCGATACCCATGTTGAAGATGTTGAACATTTCACGGTGCGGAATGCCGCCCCACTTTTCCAGCATCCGGAAGACGGGGAGAATCTCCCAGCTTCCCTCACGGATCTCAAGACCCTGGCCCTCGCGGAGCACACGCGGGATATTCTCGTCGAAGCCGCCGCCGGTGATGTGCGCCACGCCGTGCACGTCACAGTGCCGGATGACATCCAATACCTGCTTGACATAGATCCGGGTAGGGGTCAACAGGACTTCGCCCAGCTTCCGGCCGCCGAACTCGGGAATCGGATCGGAATAGTTCTTTCCGGCATCCGCCACGATCTTGCGTACCAGGCTGAAACCGTTCGAGTGAACGCCGCTGCTGGCAATGCCCACCAGAACGTCGCCCACGGCAACCTTGCTGCCGTCAATCAATTTGGATTTCTCCACCACGCCGGTGGTGTAGCCGGCAATGTCGTATTCGCCGTCTTCGTACATGCCCGGCATTTCGGCCGTCTCACCGCCTACCAGCGCACAGCCGGCCTGACGGCATCCTTCGGCCACGCCGGCCACGATGGCTTCGACCTTGGCGGGAATGTTGTGGCCCAGTGCCACATAGTCCAGGAAAATCAGCGGTTCGGCGCCCTGTGCAAGCACGTCGTTGACGCACATCGCCACGGCGTCGATGCCGATGGTATCGTGTTTATCCATTGCGAAGGCAATCTTCAGCTTGGTGCCCACGCCGTCCGTTCCGCTCACCAGCACCGGTTCGCGGATGCCGAGGGTGGAAAGGTCGAACATGCCGCCGAAGGAGCCGATGTTCCCCATCGAGCCCTTCCGGGCGGTGGAGGCCACGTGCTGTTTGATGCGGCGGACCACTTCGTATCCTGCTTCCAGGTTGACGCCTGCTTTTTCGTAACTCTCTGCCATAGGTCTATTTGTTTATTTCAGTTTCGTGATCGTAGATAGGGGTCGGATATTTGCCCGTGAAGCAGGCGAGACAGAGCGACTCGCGGCCCGGGCAGGAAGCGACGGTAAATTCGGGGCTCAGGTAGCCCAGCGAATCGGCGCCGATCTTGACGCGTGCCTCCTCGAGGGTGCGGTGCGAGCAGAGCAGCTCCTCTTTGGTGGAGGTGTCCACGCCGTAGAAACAGGGGTGGGTCATCATGGGGCTGGCGATTCGCACGTGGACCTCGCGGGCTCCGGCTTCGCGCAGCAGGTTGATGATTTTCAGGGAGGTGGTACCGCGGACAATCGAGTCGTCCACCAGCACCACGCGCTTTCCGTCCACGATGCTGTGCACGGCGGAGAGTTTCATCTTCACGCCGCGTTCGCGCATGCTTTGCGAAGGCTCGATAAAGGTGCGTCCCACATATTTGCTCTTGACCAGACCCATCTCATAGGGCAGGCCCGACTCTTCCGCGTAGCCCATCGCAGCACTCAGGCTGGAGTCGGGAACGCCCACCACGATATCCGCGTCGGCCGGACATTCGCGGCAGAGACGCCGTCCTGATTCCTTCCGGTAAGCGTGGACGTTGCAGCCGTCGATATCGCTGTCCGGACGGGCGAAATAGATGTACTCCATCGCGCACATCAGGCGGCGCGGGTGTTCGTCGTACAACATGCTGCGCAGGCCGTGGTGGTCGATCGTGACGACTTCGCCCGGTTCGACGTCGCGCAGGAAGGTGGCGCCCACCAGGTCGAAGGCGCAGGTCTCGCTGCTCACCACGTAACCGTCGCCCAGTTTGCCCAGCGCCAGCGGTTTGATGCCGTTTCGGTCGCGGCAGGCATAGAGGCGGTTCTTGGTCATGATCAGGAAGGTGAAGCCGCCCTCCATCTTCTGCAGTGCACTGACGATGTTGAAGATACGGTCGTCGTCGGACTCTTTCTTGATGAGGCACGCCATCAGCTCGCTGTCGGTATCGGTCATGAAGATGCTGCCGCGCGATTCCAGATAGCGGACCACCTCTTCCCGGTTGATCAGGTTGCCGTCGTTTGCAATGGCGAAATCGCCCGAATGGTGGTGGAAGAAGAGGGGCGGCACATTGTCCAGGCCGCCCTTGGAGGCGTTGGCATACTTGACGCCGCCCATTGCGATGCTTCCCTTGAGCGAGTCAAGGATTTCCTGGTTGAACACCTCGCCCAGCAGTCCGAGTCCGCGGTGACGGAGGCCCTTTCCGTTTTCATCGAAAGCGGCGATACCGGAAGCTTCCTGTCCCCGGTGCTGCAGGGCGTGAAGTCCATAGTAGACGAGGTTGGCGGCGTGCGGAGCGCCATAAACTCCGAAAATACTCATATTCTGATTCTATGCTTTTGTTTTTCTGAAATATTCGACTGCGTTGCGGAACAGCGGCTGTACTTTCTCGCCGCTGATGTTCTTGAAGAGGTTCGGCTCGTAGCGTTCCGTATGGCCCATCTTACCCAGAATCTGTCCGTCGGGACTGATGATTCCTTCAATCGCGCAGCAGGAGCCGTTGGGATTGAAGGGCGATTCCATCGTGGCTTTCCCATTCTGCGGGTCGGCGTATTGGAAGGCGACCTGCCCGGCCGCAAACAGCTGACGGGCCAGGGCTTCGCTGACCACGAACTTGCCCTCGCCGTGGCTGACGGCAATGGCGTGCAGCTGGCCGGGCTTCATGCCGCGGAGCCAGGGAGAATTCACGGAAGCGACACGGGTGGTAACCATCTGCGAGACGTGACGGTTGATGTCGTTGCGGAAGAGGGTGGGGGAATCCGGGGTCACGCAGCCCAGTTTGCCGAAGGGCAGCAGACCGCTCTTGACGAGCGCCTGAAATCCGTTGCAGATACCCAGAATCAAACCGCCGCGCGCAAGCAGGCCGTTGATCGATTCCGCAATCTCTTTGTTGTTCAGTACATTGGCAATAAACTTACCGCTGCCGTCCGGTTCGTCGCCGGAGGAGAATCCGCCGGCAAAGGCAAGAATCTGGCAGTCGTCAATGGCCCGTTTCATCCGGGCGATCGAATCCTGCACATCCTTGGCCGTCAGGTTGCAGAAGACGCCCAGGCGAACCTCGGCTCCCGCTTCGCGGAAGGCTTTGGCCGTGTCGTAATCGCAGTTGGTGCCCGGGAAGACGGGAATATAGACCCGCGGATGCTCGATAGCCGCTCCGGGATAAGTGCGGACCGGCGCGGGTGCGGAGTCGGTTGCAAAAGCCGGCATCTCCACGCTGGCGGGCTGCACCTTGGCGGGGTAAATCTTGTCGTAACGGCCTTCGTTCGCCCGTTCAAGAGTATCGAGGGCGATCGTCTCTCCGTTGATCCGGAGCTCGGGTTCCGCAATGACGCTGCCGATCCGGCGCGCACACGGTGCGGAGAGTTCGCCGGTCGCCTCCACCAGGATCGACCCGCAGGTGTTGTCGAACAGTTCCGCGTCGCTGCAGCTGACTTCGGCGCCCAGATTGTTGCCGAATCCCATCTTGGCCAGCGCCTCTGCCAGGCCGCCGAATCCGAGGGCCCACGCGGCAACGATTT
Source organism: Bacteroidales bacterium UBA1199 (assembly GCA_002309795.1). The sequence goes on along the minus strand of DBXZ01000007.1, from coordinate 14,094 downwards.
CGCCCGTTTCAATTTTCTCACGGATAGCACGCCAGTTCTCCTGCAGCTGTTCGGTGTCGGGCATGCCGTCGCTCAGCGGCCGGTGATCGATCATCCAGAGCGGGTGGCCCGCCTGTTTGAACTCGGGAGAAATGACCTTGCGCGCGTCCACGGTGGTGACGCCGAAGGCAATCAGGGTGGGCGGAACGTTCAGGTGTTCGAAGGTGCCGCTCATCGAGTCCTTTCCGCCGATAGCCGGCAGGCCGAAGGCAAGCTGCATCTTCAAGGTTCCGAGCAGGGCTGCGAGGGGCTTGCCCCAGCTGCGCTCGGAGGTCATCTTTTCAAAATACTCCTGGTAGGAGAAGCGCATCCGGCTGAAATCGCCGCCGGCAGCGGTCACCTTGGCGCAGGCTTCGACCACGGCGTATGCAGCACCGTGATACGGGCTCCACGAGGAGAGATAGGGGTTGTAACCGAAGGCCATCATGCTGGCGGTTTCGGTATGTCCGTCAACGGGCAGTTTCTGCACGGAGACCTGCGTCTCGGTGGCCTGACGTGCGCCGCCGTAGGGCATCAGCACGGTCGAACGGCCCACGGTGGAGTCGAACATTTCCACCATTCCTTTCTGCGAAGCTACGTTCGCTTCGCCCATCAGGTTGCAGAGTTTTTCTTCCAAGGTGTGCCCTGACGGCTGCTGGCGGAACGGATTGCGTTCTTCCGGAGCCATGATGAAAGCGCTGGCCATATGGCGTGCGCCGGCGCTGTCAATAAACTCGCGGGAGAGATCGGCCACCGTCTTGTTGCGGTGGAAGATCCGCATGCGGCCGCGGTCGGTCACTTCGGCCACCTCGGTCACTTCAATATTCTCTTCGCCGCAGTAGCGGACGAATTCGGCAAGGTCTTTAGCCTCGATCACCACGGCCATACGTTCCTGGGACTCGCTGATGGCCAGCTCCATGGGGTTGAGGCCGCTATATTTGGCGGGTACCCGCTCCAGCCAGATATCCAGTCCGGGAGCGAGTTCGCCGATTGCGACGCTCACGCCGCCCGCGCCGAAGTCGTTAGACTTCTTGATGAGACGGGTCACCTCTTTACGGCGGAACAGGCGCTGCAGTTTGCGCTCTTCGGGGGCGTTACCCTTCTGGACTTCGCTGCCGCAGGTTTCGAGCGACGCTTCATTGTGCTCTTTGGAAGCACCGGTCGCTCCGCCGATTCCGTCCCGGCCGGTCCGGCCGCCGAGCAGCAGGATCCTGTCGCCCGGAGCGGGGCTCTCGCGGCGGACTGCATCGGCCTTGACGGCACCGACGACGGCACCCACCTCCATTCGTTTGGCGGTATAGCCTTCGTGGAAAATCTCGCGAACGTGCGTGGTGGCCAAGCCTATCTGGTTGCCGTAGCTGGAGTAGCCGGCTGCCGCCTTGCGGGTAATCACGCGCTGGGGCAACTTGCCCGGCAGGGTTTCTGCGACGCTCTTGCAGATGTCCCCGGCACCGGTTACGCGCATGGCCTGGTACACGTATGCGCGGCCGGAGAGCGGGTCGCGGATGGCGCCGCCCAGACAGGTCGAAGCGCCGCCGAACGGCTCGATTTCGGTCGGGTGGTTATGGGTTTCGTTCTTGAACTGGAGCAGCCATTTTTCCGTGCGGCCGTCCACGTCCACATTCACGTAGATGCTGCAGGCGTTGTTCTCTTCGCTCTGCTCCATATCGTCCAGCAACCCCTTCTTGCGGAGGTAGCGTGCGCCGATGGTGGCGAGTTCCATCAGGCAGAGATCCTTTTTGTCCCGGCCCAGTTCCCTGCGGATGGCCAGCAACTCTTCCAGCGTAGCCTCGATATCGCATTTAAGGAACGAATCTTCAATCCGGATGCCGGTGAGGGCGGTGGTGAAGGTGGTATGACGGCAGTGGTCGCTCCAATAGGTATCCAGAATCCGCAGTTCCGTCTCGGTCGGGTTCCGTCGTTCCGCGCGGAAGTAGCGCACCACTTCGCGCAGGTCGTCGGTATTCATGGCCAGTCCCCAGCGACGGCAGAAGCCGGCGAACTCGCTCTCCGGCATCTCCGTGAATCCCTCGAGCGTTGCGAGCGGCCGCACATCCGCCGCACCCGGAGGCGCCAGCAGGGCCAGGTTCTTCTCGCGGGCCTCCACCTTATTAATATAGTAGTTGCGGATGGCTTCCAGTTGCGCATCGGACAGATTGTCGTCGAAGATCAGCAGCCGCGCGCTGCGGATCTGTACGTCGGCTTCCGGATCGATCAAATGCACGCAGTCTACGGCCGACGAGGCGCGCTGGTCGAACTGGCCGGGAATGAATTCGACAGCCAGATAGCGCTTGCCCTCCAGCGGGCAGTCGTCGGTTACGCGGTCGGTGACGGTCTCGCCGAATACCGTGTAGCGGCACTTTTCGAGAAGTTCATCCGTAAACCCGAACAGGTCGTAGACAATCAGTAACCTGAGGGAATGGAGGGAGAGAGAAAGGTTTTCGTTGAACTCATTCCTGAGGCTCTGCGCCTCAACCTGAAACTCCGAAGACTTTTCTACAAAAATTCTGTGCGGTTGCATCCTACAGCTCTGTTTGAAGGACTTTGTCTGCTTGCTTTTTTCGGAACTCCGCCAGTGCGGCGGCAAGTGCGCCGTCGTGCAGCGCGAAGACGGCCACGGCGTAGAGGGCTGCATTCTTGGCGCCGTCTATCGCCATGGTGGCCACGGGAATGCCCGAAGGCATCTGGACAATCGAGAGCAGGGAGTCGAGTCCGTTCAACGCGGCGCTCTTGATGGGAACGCCGATCACCGGAAGGTCGGTCAGCGCGGCGGCCATGCCCGGAAGGTGGGCAGCTCCGCCGGCTCCGGCAATCACGACACCCACGCCCCGGTCGCGGGCTCCGGCCATGTAGTCGGAGAAGGCCTTGGGGGTGCGGTGCGCGCTGAGAACTTTCTTCTCATAAGGCACGCCGAACTGGTCGAGGATCTCGCAGGCACCGGACATGACGCCCCAGTCGCTCTTGGATCCCATGATGATACTGACTTTCATACGCTATTTGGCGAAGAAGAGTTTGGAAAGGGTCATCGGGTCAATATACTTGCCGTCTTTGTAGACGCGCATGTTACCGGAGGCGATTTCGTCGATCAACATCACGTTGCCGTCCTTGTCGTAGCCGAATTCGAATTTGATGTCGTAAAGAACCAGACCCTTGGACTTGAGGTCGTCAGCCACGATCTGGGTGATGCGGCGGGTCATTTCGGCGATGTCGTCGTACTGCTTGGCAGACATCACGCCGAGTACGATCAGGCCCTCTTTGGTGACGAGGGGATCACCCTTTTCGTCGTTCTTGAAAGTGGTTTCTACATAGGCGGGAAGATCGGCACCCTCTTCAATATAATCATTGTAGCGGCGGTAGAAACTGCCGACAGCCTTGTGGCGGCAGATGACTTCCAGTCCTTTGCCGAATACCTTTGCCGGGAGCACCTCCATCGTGGTGTCGGCCAGGTTGGCGTTTACATAATGGGTGCGGATGCCCGCTGCGTTGATTTTTTCGAAAAAGTAGATGGACATGCGGAGGTTGACGTCACCGACTCCGTCGATGGTCAGTCCTACAGAATTCTCGCCCGGGTCGAACACGCCGTCCTTGCCGGTGCAGTCATCTTTGAATTTGAGAAGGTAGTTGCCGTTTTCGAGTGCGAAGACGTCTTTGGTCTTGCCTGTGTAGATTTTTTTCATGGGTTGGTGCTTTGACTAAGTCAAAGCACAAAGATAACGCGTTCCTGTGAATCCACAGGGGAGTTTTCAGGAATTTTATCAGCAATATATGGTTGAAAAGTTTTTTGCAATGAATTGCCGGAAATAGTGTATCTTTGCACCAATAACACCAAGTGATGAAGGGGTCGTGGTGAAGGCAGCTCAGGCTGTCTATTTTTTTATCTGGGAATGCACGGAACCTGCATAATCAAAAACGCGCGACTGGTGGCCGAAGGCGGCCTCCGGGAAGCCGATATCCTCATTCGGGAGGGGCGTATCGCTGAAATCGGCCAGAATCTGCTTTCTTCCGGAATCCCTGTTATCGATGCAGGCGGACTAATCGCTGTCCCCGGTCTGGCCGATGTCCACGTCCATTTTCGCGAGCCCGGTTTTCCGGAAAAGGAAACCATCCGCACAGGATCGCTCGCTGCGGCGCGCGGCGGCTATACGGCGGTCTGTGCCATGCCGAATCTCGAACCCGCGCCCGATGCTCCCGAAACGCTGTCCATCGAACAGGCCATCATTGACCGCGACGCGGTCATCGACGTATTCCCGTACGCCACCATCACCCGGAACCGGGCCGGTCTGGAACCGGTGGATATGGCAGCGCTGAAAGGGCGTTGCAGCGCCTTTTCAGATGATGGCAGCGGCGTGCAGGATGACGGCGTGATGCGTCGCGCCATGCAGCAGGCCGCCCGCGAAGACTGCCTGATTGTAGCCCACTGCGAAGACCTTTCCAAAAAAGATACGGCGGAAATGGAGTGGAGCCAGATTGCACGTGATTTGGTCCTGGCTGAAGAGACCCGCTGCCGCTACCACGTCTGCCACATCTCCACCCGCCGCAGTGTGGAACTGATCCGCGCTGCCAAAGCGCGCGGCGTCCGGGTGACCTGCGAAACCGCTCCGCACTATCTGACCCTGTGCGAAGACGACCTGCAGGATGACGGCCGATTCAAAATGAATCCTCCCATCCATACGGCAGACGACCGTGAAGCCCTGATTGAAGGGCTCCTGGACGGTACCGTCGATGTAATCGCCACGGACCACGCCCCGCACACGGCCGCCCAGAAGTCGCTGGGTTTTGCCGGCAGCGCCAACGGCATCGTGGGCTTGGAAACCGCCTTTCCCGTACTCTACACCCGACTCGTGGAAACGGGCCGCATCTCACTGGAACGGCTTATCGAAGCCATGAGTATCGCCCCGCGCCGCATCTTCCGCATCGGCGGAGGAGTGGCCGTTGGAGAGAAGGCCGACCTGACGTTGATCGATACGCGCAGCGAATTCATCCTGGACAGTCGGGATTTTCTCTCGAAAGGCCGCTCCACCCCCTTTGAAGGGTGGAAGGTGAAAGGCCGCATCTGCATGACCCTCAAAAACGGAGTCCCCGTCTATCAATATGGCAAGTGAAAGAACCTTTACCCTGATCTCCACGGAAGAGATTGCCGCTGCCACCTGGCGGTTGCGTCTCTCCGGTGATACCACCGGCCTGCGCAAGGCGGGCCAGTTCGTGATGGTATCGGTGCCGGGTCTCTACCTGCGCCGTCCCATTTCGGTCTGCGACTGCGAACCGGGCATCCTGACGCTCATTGTCAAAGTGGTGGGCAAGGGAACTGCGGAACTGGTTGCGCTGCAACCCGGCACTCCGCTCAGCCTGCTCTGCGGCCTGGGCAACGGATTCGATATCGAAGCCTGCCCCAAGGGCGGCGAGGCGATGATCGTGGGCGGGGGCGTGGGTGTCGCGCCGCTCCTGCTGCTTTGCAAGCAGCTGCGTGAGGCTGACCGTCACGTGACTGCGGTTCTGGGTTTCAACACAAAGAACGACATCTTTCTCGAAAAGGAACTTGAGGCTGCCGGTGCCGACGTCATCGTGGCCACGGCCGACGGTTCCGCCGGATGCCAGGGTTTCGTGACCGACGCCATCCGGATGTGCGTCGTCAAATCGGATTATTTCTATGCCTGCGGTCCCCGGCCCATGCTCAAGGCGCTCTGCACCCAGTTGCGTGAACCCGGTGAAGTGAGCACGGAAGAGCGGATGGGATGCGGTGCGGGCATCTGCTACGGTTGCACCTGCCAGACCACTTCCGGTCCCAAACGTACCTGCAAGGAGGGCCCGGTATTCAAAAAGGAGGAACTCGTATGGTAGACCTTTCCACAGACCTTTGCGGCATCCGCCTGGACAACCCGGTGATTCCGGCCAGCGGTACCTGCGGATTCGGCCTGGAACTGGCCGAATGGTACGATATCAACATCCTGGGAGCCATCTCCCTCAAGGGTACCACGCGTGACGCCCGTTTCGGCAACGCGCTGCCCCGTATTGCCGAGTGCCCCGACGGGCTGATCAATTCGGTGGGGCTGGAGAATCCCGGCATCGACAAGCTCCTCTCGGAGAAAATTCCTGCGTTGCGGGCTATCTATCGCAAGCCGATCATCGCCAACATCAGCGGTTTCTGTGTGGAAGATTTTGCCTATTGTGCGGAAAAGGCTGAAACCTGTCCAGATATCGATATCCTCGAAGTCAACGTATCCTGTCCCAACGTCCATGGCGGCGGAATGGCGCTGGGTACCGACCCGGAAGTGGCAGCTGCGGTCACCCGGGCCGTGAAGGCGGTCTCCTCTAAACCGGTCTTCGTGAAACTGACCCCCAATGTGACCGACATCGTGGCCATCGCCCGTGCCTGCGAAGAAGCGGGCGCCGACGGCCTGACGGTCATCAATACGCTGCTGGGCATGCGTATCGACATCCGCACCCGCAAACCGGTCGTAGCGGCCGGGACGGGCGGCTTCTCAGGTCCTGCGGTCTTCCCGATTGCCGTGCGTGCCGTCTACCAGGTGGCACATGCCTGCAAGATCCCCGTGATGGGCTGCGGCGGTGTCTCGACTGCAGAAGAGGTTATTGAAATGATGATGGCCGGTGCCGCAGCGGTGCAGGTCGGTTCCGCGAACCTGGTCAACCCGAATGCCTGCAGAGAGATCATCGAACAGTTGCCCGCCGTCATGGAACGCCTCGGGCTGAATGATTTGAAACAATTGAAAATCAATTAATATGGCAAAAGACGTCATCATCGCCTGTGACTTCCCGGGAGCTGCGGAAACCCTCGCTTTCCTGGACCGTTTCCCGGCAGGGGAGAAACCCTTCGTCAAAATCGGCATGGAACTTTTCTACGCAGCAGGCCCGGAGATTGTCCGGGAGATCAAGCGGCGCGGGCACAAGATATTCCTGGATCTCAAGCTGCACGATATCCCCAATACCGTCCGCAAAACCATGCGGGTCGTTACGAAACTGGATATCGACATGACCAACGTCCATGCCGCCGGCACCATCGAGATGATGCGCGCGGCGCTGGATGGCCTCACGCGTGAAGACGGCACCCGCCCGCTGCTGATTGCCGTGACGCAGTTGACCTCCACCAGCGAGGAACGGATGCAGAAGGAACTGCTGATCGGCGCCTCCATCAACGAGACGATCGTGCACTATGCCCAGAATGCCCGCGAAGCCGGCCTGGACGGCGTGGTCTGCTCGCCGCTGGAGGCAGGCATGGTGAAACAGGCCTGTGGAGCGGAGTTTATGGCCGTCACCCCCGGTATCCGTTTTGCCGACTCGGCCGCTGACGACCAGGTACGCATCACCACGCCGGCCCGCGCCCGGGAGATCGGCTCCGACTATATCGTCGTGGGCCGTCCCATCACCGCCGCCGATGATCCGGTCGCTGCATGGCGCCGTTGTAAGAAAGACTTTCTGAATCAGTAATAAACTTCGATATGGAACGTACCATCGCAAAAGAACTGCTCTCGATAGGGGCCGTATTCCTCCGCCCCGAAGATCCTTTCACCTGGGCCAGCGGCATCAAAAGCCCCATTTACTGTGACAACCGTCTCACCCTCTCCGCACCCGCCGTGCGCGAAAAGGTTGAGGCTGGCCTTGCAGAACTGGTCCGCCGGTATCATCCCGACTGCGAGATGCTGATGGGTACCTCCACGGCCGGCATCGCCCACGCCGCCATCACCGCCACGCTGCTCAATCTCCCGATGGGCTATGTGCGCGGTGAAGCCAAGAGCCACGGCCGTACCAATCGGATTGAAGGCAAGATGGATCCCGGCACCAAAGTGGTCGTGATCGAAGACCTGATCTCCACGGGCGGCAGCGCCATCGAAGTGGTGGACGCCCTGTGTGAAGCCGGCGCCGAAGTGCTCGGCATCGTGAGCATCTTTACCTATGGCATGCGAAAGAGCGTGGAGCGGCTTGCTGCCGCAAACGTGATCAACCACTCCCTCTCCAACCTCGACTCGCTGGTCGAGGTGGCGGCCGAGACCGGTTACATCACGCCTGAATGGAAATCGCGCATTCTTCAGTTCCGCGACAACCCCTCAGACGAAAACTGGCGCCACTGAAAAGCGGCGCCAGTCGTCATGGGGTGAATCCCTGATTATTTTTCCGGATTCATCACGATCTTGATCAGGTTGCCCTGGTCGAGCAGTTTTGCCGTGAATGCACGGACATCCTCGACGGTGATGGAGGAGATCAGTTCCTCACGGTTGGCGTCGAGGTCGTTGCCGGTATTGTAGTAGTTCATCAGGCAGGAGCTCCAGTAGGAGTTGTTGATGCGTCTCTCCGGAATCGTCTTGAGCAGGTTCTCCTTGGTCTTATTCAGGAATACTTCGCTCGGGCCGGAGACAGCCATCGACTTGAGGCCGTCGTAGGTGAGTGCGATCAACTTCTCTGCACGGTCGGGATCGGTGTCGAACTGGATGAAGATCTGGCCCTCTTCCTTCGGGATGCTGACCAGGGTGCCCTGGCAGCCAACGCCGTAGGTTCCGCCTTCATCTTCACGGACCGTCTCGGTATAGAGCTGGTTCAGACAGCCTTCCAGAACGCTCATGATCAGACGGCTCTTCGGGTCTGCGGCCATCTTGCCGCTGGCAATCATCAGGCAGCTGGTCTTGGGGGTGTCCATCTTCGTGGTGAAGATATTCTCAACCTTGCCGGGAACGAGATCGACTTTGCGGTCGATCCACTTGCCGGCCTTCTTGGTCGGGAGGGAACCGATATACTTCTCGACCAGCGGTTTGACGGTGGTCGGGTCGAAGTTGCCCGTAATGATTACATCGGCGCCCGCCATATTGGCGAAAAGCTTGCGGTAGGAACGCTCGAACGATTCCAGGGAGATCTTGCCGACCTTTTCCATGGAAATCAGCGACTGGCGCGGATTGTTGCCATAAGCGGTTTCCAGATAGGTCTTGGAGAGAATGTAGTTCGGCTGTTTTTCAAGGTTCGGAACGATTGCGTTCAGCTGTGCCATACCGGGTGCGAACTCGTCCGCGTTGAAGCGGGGAGCGGTCACCTGCAGGTAAACCAGCTGCATCAGCGTCTCGAAATCCTTCGGGGCGCAGGAACCGTTGACACCGTGGTGGAGATCGTCGATGAAAGGATTCTCGCTGACAATCTTGCCGGTGAGCATCTTGTTGAGTTTCGTAGCCGGGAATTCGCTCAGACCGCAGAGCTGGTTGTAGAGCATCAGCACGTTGTTGTCCATCGAAGCGATGTCTGCATCATCGATGAGGGACTGGCCGCCCGGTACGCTGAGTTTGAAGAGCACCTCTTCCTTGTTGTACTGTGAAGGGCGGATGGTGACACGGATACCGTTGCGCAGCGTCCATACGGTGGAACCGTAGAGGCCGCCTGTCTCCTTGCGGGTCTTGCTGCCCTTGAGCTTGGAAGCGTCGAGCAGTTCGCCCATCTCTTCTTCCGCCTCGTTGGCCTGGATGTCAGCAGCCTTGACAGCCGTGACGATTCCCTTCAGGGTCTCCTCGGTGGGGTGGGTAAGACCCTCTTTCTCCGGAGCCTGGTAGATGATGACCAGGTTCTTGGTGTAGTCGGTCGAAGCCACGATCTGATTGATCTGGTCAATCGTAATCATAGCCAGATAGCCTTTCAGCTGGCTCTCTATATATTCGGGGGCCATCATCGGGAAGCCGTAGAGGAAGTCGGTCATTGCCTCGTAAACCAGCGTGGGGCTCTTGCGGGTGGAGGCGTTGGAGGTGTTCCGTTCGGCATTGGCAATCATATTGGTCTTGACGCGATCGTATTCAGCCTGGGTAAAGCCGTAACGCTGAGCCTTTTCCACCTCGGTAAGGAGGGCGGCGAAGCCTTTCTCCGCTTCACCGTCTTTCGTGGTGGCCGACATTTCGAAAGCGTCCATGAAGGCGTTTTCGCGGGTCCAGTAAGCGTTGGCGTACAGGAAAGGAGCATTGGGCTGGTGAGCGATATCGGTCAGACGTTCCGAGAACATGCTGTTAATGATATCCTTGACGAGATCCATCATGTAGCCGACGCCGTAGCTCAGGTAAGCCTTGGGCAGCGGATCGGACTTGACATAGGCGGTAACCTGGGTGCTGCGAGCCTCCGGATCGGTGAAGATGCCTACGATCGGCTCCTCATTGTCCGGGGTGCGGTAGACGCCCTTGGGTTCGGGATTCTCCCGTGCGGGGATGTCGGCGAAAGTAGCTTTAACCTTCTCCAGCACCTGCTGCGGGTCAATGTCGCCGATCACGACGACTGCCTGCAGATCCGGGCGGTACCAGGTCTCGTAGAACTTCACGAGTTCTTCAGCGGGGAAGGTCTCGAGGTTCTCTTTGGTGCCGATGATATTGCAGTTTTCGAATTTGGAACCCCGATAGAGGGTCTCCCAGGTCTTCTCCATCATACGCCAGTCGGCAGTGCGGCGGGTGCGCCACTCTTCGATGATCACGCCGCGCTCCTTGTCGATCTCGACCGGATCGTTGGTCACGAAAGCGGCGTAGTCGTGGATGGCGAGCAGGGTGGAGTCGATGATGCTTTCCCGGGTGACCGGAATGTTGGTGAACATGTAGATGGTGTACTCCTGGCCGGTGGATGCGTTCACATTGCCGCCGAAGCTGGCACCGATGCTCTCCATGAAGCTGATGATGCCCTTACCGGGGAAATTCTTGGTACCGTTGAGGCACATGTGCTCCTGGAAGTGGGCCAGACCGTTCTGGGCCGGCGTTTCCTGGATAGCGCCGATTCCGTTCAGCAGGTAGAACTCCGCCCGCTGTGCAGGCAGGTCGTTGTGCATGATGTAGTAGGTCATCCCGTTGTCGAGTTTGCCGTAGAGCAGGTTCGGATCGCGCTGCAGGGGAGCGTTCGGGTCTACCTGGGCGTTTGCAGTGACGGCCAGCAAGAGGGTCGTCAAAAACAGAAAGATTTTTTTCATCGTATCGTTGTTAATTGAATAGTTCCGAAACAGTGTCGATCAATTCGTTGCCGCGCAGACCGCGTTTGTAGACGGTGCCGTCCGGTGCGAAAAGAATCAGGTGCGGAATGCCCACGATCCCGTAAATCTCGGTCGGGGTGTGGTCCGCACCCATAAAGATATGGTTCCACGCCATGCCCATCTCTTCGATGGCGCTGCGGCTCTTGGAATTGTCCCCGTCCCAGACGGCGACGCTCACAATCTGCAGGCCGCGGTTTGCAAAGTCATCCCAGAGCCGGCGGATATTGGGCATCTCCTGCCGGCAGGGGCCGCACCAGGAAGCCCAGAAATCCACGAGCGTGTAGGCTCCGCGACCTACGAAATCCGAAAGAGAGGCTTCGCGGCCGTCTGGAGATACGCCGGTGAAATCTACGAAGGGTTTGCCTTCAGCGGTATTTGCTTCCGCCACCTTGCTTTCACGGACGGCCTGGATGCGTTTGTTCTCACGGACGAATTCGCCGGCGGCTGCCAGACGCGCGTCCAACTCTTCGAGCGAAAGTTCATACATCCGGGAGGAAAGGGCCTGCAGGCCGATCCAGTTGTCGGGATTTCTGCGCAGGGCTTTCTTGCAGTAGCTGTCCAGCTTCTTCTCCAGTTTCTCAACGATCGTTTCGTCCTCGTTTCCGGCTTCGTAAAGCCTGCGGAATTCTTTGTTGATGGAAGAAGATATTTCGTTGAAGCGGCTCAATTCCCGGTTGATGCGGCCGCCCTTGACGGTAGAGGTTTCGTCGAGCGCAACACGGACCGTACCTCCTACAGGGAGAAGTTCTGCACGATACCTCGGGCGGGGATCGCGGGCTTCACGCAGGATAATCCGGAGCGGGGTGGTTACGGATGCAGGGCAGGTGTAGGTAAAGGTTCCGTCTTCGGCCAGTTCGACCTTGTCGAGCAATCCTTCCGGCGTGCCGAACAGCAGTTGAGCGCCTTCCGGGTTGTATTCGCCTTTCACGGAGCCCACGACGGTGCAGGTATCGCCCCGCTGAGCGCAGGAGACTGCCAGAAGAGCGAGGGTAAGAAGAGTAAATATGCGTTTCATTCTGTTAAGTGATTATTCGGTGGGGATATCTTTGTTGACGTTCTTCGATCCGCGCAGTGCGTAGTAGATCAGGTAAAGCAGACAGACGGCAATCAGCCAGTAGCTGTTCATGGAACCTACTTTGCCGCCGAAAAGGGTCGCATCGGCCAGCAGGTTCTGCAGGAAGGGGATGATGCCGCCGCCACAGACCAGCACCATGAAGATACCGGAAGCCGCAGCCGTGTATTTGCCGAGTCCTTCCACTGCCATATTGAAGATGGCACCCCACATCACGGAGGTGCAGAGGCCGCAGAGCGTCAGGAAGAGCAGGCTCAGGGGGGCCTTGCCGCCGATCGTCACGGACTCAGGGATGAAGATGGCCAGAACAATGAAAAGAATTGCCGCCGAAGAGGTCCAGACCAGCATCGATTTGCCGGAGACCTTGCCGCCGATGGACGCACCGATCAGTCGGCCGAAGAGCATGCAGAGCCAGTAGGCGCTGATGAATGTGCCGGCGATGGCCGGTCCAACCCACTCCAGACCGGAGAAGTAAACGTTGGCCGTATTCGGAATACCCACCTCGATACCCACATAGAAGAAGATGGCGATCGCGCCCAATACGAAGTGACGGAAGCTCAGCGGACTGTGCTTGTCCTTCGAGGTGTTTCCGGCTTTGCGGGCGGCTCTCTCTTCCGCCGTTTCCATATGCGGTTCCGGAATCCGGGTAAGCAGGATGACGACGAACGCGATTGCGAAGATGGCCATGGCGATAATCATCACGGGCGCCGCTTTGGCTACGGTCGCATCCTTGATGGAACCGCCTACGAGCCAGCCTACCAGGAACGGGGCAATCGTGCCGCCGATCGAGTTGCAGGAACCGCCCCACTGGATGAGCTGGTTGCCGCGGTTGCCGCCGCCGCCCAGCGTATTGAGCATCGGGTTGACCACGGTGTTGAGCATGCACATCGAAAAGCCGGCCACAAAGGCGCCCATCACGTAAACGAAGAAGCTCTCCACATAACCCGATAGGAACTGGATTCCTACGCCGGTGAAGCCGACGATGACGGCCGACAGCGCTGTGAATTTATATCCTTTCCGTTTGAGAATCAAGCCGGCAGGGATGCCCATGCAGGCATATGCAATAAAATTGGCCAGGGAGCCCAACTGGCTGAGGGCCTTGCTGGCGCCGAACTGGTTGGTGACCACCACGCCCATCGAACCGGCCAGGTTCGTGACGAAGGCAATCATGAAGAAGAGCGCGAACATCACGATGATGACCGGCGTGTAGTTCGTTTGTTTCTGGTTTTCCATGCTGATTATGGTTTGTAATTATTTGCAAATCCAGTGCCGTACCTCTGGTACAACCCGCAAAAGTAAGCAATTTTTGCTGGATTTTGTTATATTTGTCCATCATGGAAAGCAATCAATTGAAATATGATTTTGCCCCGGGCGTGGAAGCTTTTTCCACGCTGCGCCCCGCCGGTGTTCCCTATCGGCACGGTCCTGCTCTGGATCTTCCCTGGCCGGTGCTCCAGCCCCAGCAGATACACTGCGACGGGATAGCCGTGGTCGACAGATCCAGCCGCCGGCCCGACGACTGCGATGCCGCGATTACCGCAGACCGTGCACTCGGCATCGGCGTCCGTACGGCAGACTGTATTCCGGTATTGCTGTATGATCCTATCCATAAGGTGGTTGCGGCGGTCCATGCCGGCTGGAAAGGGACCGTCCTGAAGATTGTCCCCAAAACGGTTTCCCGGATGACCGCCCGTTTCGGGACTGACCCTGCCAACCTGTATGCCCTGATCGGACCGGGCATCTCGGCGGACTCCTTCCAGGTGGGGCCGGAGGTGGCAGACCGCTTCGCAGAAGAGGGGTTCCCGATGGATTTGATCCTTTCGGACCACGGTCCCCGCGTGCCGGGCACCATGCAGGGCGGCCTGCATATCGATCTTTGGTCGGCCAACCGCTGGCTGCTGGAATCGCTCGGCGTCCCTGCCGGCCGCATCACCGTTACCGGCATCGACACCTACACCGACGCCCGCTTCTGGTCCGCCCGCCGCGACGGTCCCGAATGCGGCCGCCTCATCACCGCCAT
>DBXZ01000060.1 GCA_002309795.1 Bacteroidales bacterium UBA1199 | reverse complement strand
ACGTTGGAAGGCAGCTGGCCGTCGGCAATCGAGAAGCTGATGGCGCGGATGTGGTCGGCAATCACGCGCATGGCCACGCCCACCTCGGTCTCCGGCTCGTAAGGCCGGCCGCTCAGCCGCGAGATGGCGGCGATCATCGGGGTGAAGATGTCCGTATCGTAGTTGCTCTTCTTGCCCTGCAGGGCCATGCAGAGCCGTTCGAAGCCCATGCCGGTGTCCACGTGTTTCTTGGGCAGCGGCTCCAGGCTTCCGTTGGCCTTGCGGTTGAACTGGATGAAGACCAGGTTCCAGATCTCGATCACGAGCGGATTGTCTTTGTTGACGAGCGACGCACCGCTGACGGCGGCGCGTTCCGATTCGTCGCGCAGGTCAATATGGATCTCGCTGCACGGACCGCAGGGACCCGTGTCACCCATCTCCCAGAAGTTGTCGTGCTTGTTGCCGAGCAGGATGTGGTCTTCCGGCAGGAAACGGCGCCAGTAGCCGCGCGCCTCGCTGTCTTCCGGGACGCCGTCGGCCTGGCTTCCTTCGAAAACGGTGGCGTAGAGGCGGCTCTTCTCCAGGCCGAATACGCCGGTGAGCAGCTCCCAGGCCCAGGAGATCGCCTCCTCCTTGAAGTAGTCGCCGAAGCTCCAGTTGCCGAGCATTTCGAAAAGGGTATGGTGGTAGGTGTCGTGTCCGACTTCCTCGAGATCGTTATGTTTGCCGCTGACCCGGAGACATTTCTGCGTGTCGGTCGCCCGATTGTACTTGGCCGGCGCGTTGCCCAGGAACCAGTCCTTGAACTGGTTCATGCCGGCGTTGGTGAACATCAGGGTGGGGTCGTTCTTCACGACGACCGGTGCGGAGGGGACGACGGTGTGTCCCTTGGAACGGAAAAACTCCAGGAATGTCCTGCGGATTTCTTTGGATGTCATAGCTCTTTGCACGATATTTGTTTGAAAAGAAACAAAAGACAAAAGTAGTTCTTTTTGCGCAAAATTCGTACTTTTGCTTCTTGTATATTTTTGCGTATATTTGATAGATTGTCGAATGGCCTCCCGTAAACGTTATATCATCAATCCGGACACCCTCTCCTACGAGTTGGCGCGGGAAACCGTGTCCGCCCGGCTGCTCAGATTCCTGGGCTGGCTGGGGATCGGACTGGTCAGTTTCCTGGTCTACGGCTGGCTCTATACGCGTGTGCTCGGGTTGCCGCTGCCCAAGACCAGTTTGCTGGAGAGCCGCAACGCCGAACTGGTCTCCAACTACCGGATGCTCGAAGAACGGCTGGATGAGCAGGGCAAAGTGCTCTACGACATCCAGATGCGCGACAATTCCGTGTACCGTCCGATCTTCGGTATGGAGCAGATTCCGGCCGATATCCGCAACGCCGGGTTCGGCGGCGTGGACCGCTACTCCTACCTGCAGGAATACGACAACTCCCCGCTGCTGATCTCGTCGGCCATGAAGCTGGACATCCTCTCCAAGAAGGCCTACGTCCAGTCCAAGTCGTTCGACGAAGTCGCGCTGCTGGCGCGCCGGGCAGGGGATATGGCCACCTGCGTGCCGAACATCAACCCGGTGGACATGTCCGGTCCGGGCGTGCGGCTTGTCAGTTCGTTCGGCTACCGTTTCCACCCGGTCTATCACCGGCCCATCCTGCACCGCGGTATCGACATCACCGGCCCTTCCGGCTATCCGATATTCGCGACGGGCGACGGCGTGGTGGAGTCGGTCACCGTCAGCTTCTACGGCTACGGCAACTGTGTGGTCATCGACCACGGTTTCGGCTACAAGACCCGCTACGCCCACCTGCGTTCCGCACTCGTCGCGCCCGGCCAGAAGGTCTCGCGCGGCGACCAGATCGCCCGCATGGGCAACTCGGGACTCTCTACGGGTACGCACCTCCACTACGAGGTCATCTACCGCGGCAGTCACGTGAATCCATGGAACTACCTGACCGACGACCTGTCGGTTGAGGAATACTCTGAACTGGTCCGTCCGGCCGACAAATAGTGCAAGGCGATGCGGAAACTCGAATTTGACGACAAGGACCTGCGGGTGCGGACCAGCCGCAATTCGGTGGCGAGGATTATCGGAAAGGTCTTCAAGTACCTTTTCCTGAGTGTCCTCCTGGCCGTGCTTTACTACGCGGTTTTCGCCATGGTTCACGATACCCGCCGCGAACGGAAACTCAAGGCGGAGAACCAGTATATCTCGGAGGCCTTCGAGAGCATGCAGAACCGGATGGACCTGCTCGACGGCGTGATCGAGAATCTCCGGTCGGAAGACCGTTCCATCTACCACGACGTGTTTAACTCAGCACTGCCCGACTATGTGCTGGAAAGAGTTCATAAACAGGAGATTGACTACTCCCGCATCTATGCTATGAGCGAATCGGAGCTCGTAGCCCTGGCCTCCGAAAAGGTGGCCGGTTGCGAGGCGATGGCGGAAGAGGTCACCTCGAACCTGCAGGTGACGGCCGACGAGCTGGCGCTGGGCACCACTTCGCCGCGCGGCATCCCTTCGATCGTCCCGCTGCGCAACTTCACGATCGGCCAGACCGGCGCTTCCACCGGCAACAAATACAACCCGTTCTACAAGACGCTCCGCTTCCATGAAGGGATTGACCTGCTGGCTCCCGTGGGCACCGAGGTGCTCGCGCCGGCCGACGGCACGGTGCAGGAGGCCAAGCGCGGCAAACGCGGGGTGGGCAACGTGGTGGTGCTCGCGCATCCCGGCGGTGTCAAGACGGTCTACAAGCACCTGGGCGAGATTATGGTCCAGAACGGCCAGAAGGTCCGCCGCGGCATGGTGATCGCCCGTGTGGGCTCCTCCGGCCGCTCTTTCGCGCCGCATCTCCACTATGAAGTTTTCAAGGACGGCGTCTGCCAGGAGCCGGTCCATTATTTCTTTGCCGATCTCAACTGCGTGGGCTACCGCGAAACCCTGCTGCTCGCGCTGACGACCGGCCAGTCCCTCGATTAAAACGCGCCTGATATGGAATCCCAGCAACCGGAAAAACTCTTCTACACGATCGGTGAAGCGGCAGCCCAGCTCGGCGAGGCCACTTCGCTCGTCCGCTTCTGGTCGGACAGTTTCCCGAAGGTGGTCAAGCCTCGCCGCACCGCCAACAAGAACAACCGGATTTACACGGCGGCGGATATCCGTGCCCTCAAGGTCATCCACTACCTGGTCAAGGAGAAGGGAATGACGCTCGACGGCGCCCGCCGCAAGATGGAGCAGGAGGGGATGGAGGTGCTGGACCGCAAGGCGCAGCTACTGGACACGCTGAAGGATCTCCGCGGCGAACTGCAGACCATTCACGACAATATGTAAAGCTATGAAAGCAAAAGAGATAGCAGCCGTTATCGAGCGCTTCGCGCCGCTTGCCACCCAGGAAGAGTGGGACAACGCCGGGTTCTGTATCGGCTCGCCGGAACAGGAGGTTCACGGCGTGCTGGTCGGATTCGACTGCACCCCGGCCCTGGTGGACGAGGCAGTGGCCCTCGGCGCCGATATGATTGTCACGCACCATCCGCTGATCTTCGGCGGCCTCAGGAAGATCGATCCTGCCGATTTCGTGGGAGCGACCGTCATCAAGGCCATCCGCGCAGGGATTGCGGTCTATGCCGCCCACACCAACGCCGACAAGGCGGACGGAGGCGTCACAGCCCTGATGGCCAGCCGGTTGGGACTGCGCGACGTGCAGCCGCTGGTCGAATCGAACCTGGCCCAAATCGGCAACCTTCCGAAACCTGTGCCGCAGGCCGGTTTCATCGCGCTCGTGAAGCGGGCATTCGGCCTGAAGGTGGTGCGTGCCAGCGCCTCCTGCAAGAAAGAGATTTCCCGCGTTGGAATCTGCGGCGGAAGCGGTTCCGAGTTCATCCCGGCAGCCCGTGCGGCGGGTGCCGACGCTTTCGTCACGGGCGACGTCTCCTACCACCGCTTTTTCGTGGACAGGGACTTCCTGGTGATGGATATAGGCCACTACGAAAGTGAAGTGGCCATTGTGGAAAAGTTTTTATCCTTACTAAAGGATAATTTCCCTACCTTTGCCCTCCACGCATCAACGCATCAAAACAACAATCCGATACAATACTACTAGGCAGATTATGACAGCAAAAAAGAAAGTTGCAGCGGCTCCGGTAGACCAGGAAGAGACTTTCGTCTCGCTGGCGATGGCCAAGAACCTCGGTGAATCCGAGGCTTCCGTCGAGGAGAAACTCCGCGCCCTTTACAAGATTCAGCAGACCGACACCGAAATCGACAAGATTTACCTTCTCCGCGGCGAACTCCCGCTCGAGGTCAAGGATATCGAAGACGAAATCGAAGGACTCAACACCCGGATCGCCAACGCCAAGGCAGACATCGACGCTGCCGGCGAGAAGATCACGGCGTGCGAGCACCGGATTGCAGAGGCTGAAGAGGCGCTGGCCAAATACAACGAGCAGCGTGACAACGTGAAGAACAATCGCGAGTTCGAATCCATCTCCAAGGAGATCGAATACCAGGAACTCGAAATCACCGCAGCCCGCAAGCATATCGGCGAGGCCAAACTGCTGATCGACGCACGCAACGGTCTGGTTGAGGATACGCAGGCCATCCTGGCCCTGCGCAACGACGACCTGGCCGCAAAGCGCAAGGAACTCGAAAGCATCGTGGCAGAGACCGCAAAAGACGAAGAGCGCCTGATCGCAGCCCGCGAAGAACTCATCACGAAGATCGACCAGCGCATGCTCAACGCCTACGAGCGCGTCCGCAGGAACACCCACAACAAACTGGCCGTGGTCACCGTCCAGCGCGACGCGTGCGGCGGCTGCTTCAACAAGATTCCGCCGCAGCGCCGGCTCGATATCGAGGCCAGCAAGCGCATCATCGTGTGCGAATACTGCGGCCGCATTCTCGTCAGCTCTTCCTTCGGCAAGGAGGAATAAACCCTGCAAGGTATGGCCAAGACGGAACGGACGGATTACGGCAAGAGAGTCGACCTCGAACGGCTCGGCGACGACCTCGGCGGACTGAAACCGCCGCAGGCGCTGGACGTTGAGGAGGCCGTGCTGGGCGCACTGCTGCTCGAACCGGAAGTGGTTCCGGACGTGCTTGACCAACTCTCCGCCGAGTGCTTCTACAAAGAGGCGCACCGCAAGATTTTCGACGCAATCGTCAAACTGTCGCGGGAAAATTCCCCCATCGACATCTACACGGTGGCGGAGGAACTCGAGAAACGCAAGGAGAAGAAATCCAGCCGCACCCACCTGGAAGAGGTGGGCGGCATGGCCTATCTCAGCCGCCTGAGCCTGAAGATCGGCGCGGCGGCCCATGTGGACTACCACACCAAACTGCTGCTGCAGAAGTGGATCCAGCGCGAGCTGATCACCATCTCGCAGGAGACCCAGAAGAACGCCTACACCGATTCGATGCCGGTCGACGAGCTGATCGACTCCGCGCAGAACAAGATCTTCACCCTCGCGGAGAAGAACATGAAGCGCGAAACGACCCCCATCCAGTCCGTCATCAACGCGGCTATCTCGGAAATCGAGGAGAACCAGAAGCGGGAAGACAACCTCAGCGGCGTGCCCTCGGGCTACCGCGGTATCGACGAAGTCACCTTCGGCTGGCAGCGTTCCGACCTCATCATCCTGGCGGCCCGTCCGTCGGTCGGTAAGACGGCCTTCGTGCTGACCATGGCCCGCAACATGGCGGTGGACCACAATATCCCGGTGGCGATGTTCTCGCTCGAAATGAGTTCCACGCAGCTCATCAAGCGCGTGATGGTCTCCGAAACGGGCATCACGCCCGACAAGATGAGCGGCAACAAGAAGATGACCCAGGCCGAATGGAACCAGCTCAACGCCGGTGTGGCCGCGCTGGAACGCGCTCCGCTCTGGATTGACGACACCCCGTCGCTCTCCATCTTCGAATTCCGTTCCAAGGCGCGCCGGCTGGTCCGCAACAACCACGTCAAGATCATCATCATCGACTACCTGCAGCTGATGACCGGTCCGCCCGAGCTGCGCGGCATGCGCGAGCAGGAGGTCTCCACCATCTCCCGTTCCCTGAAGGCCATCGCCAAGGAACTGAACATCCCCATCATCGCTCTCTCGCAGCTGAACCGAAGCGTGGAGAGCCGCGGCGGCAGCAAGCGTCCGCAGCTGAGCGACCTCCGCGAGTCCGGCGCTATCGAGCAGGATGCGGATATCGTGATGTTCATCCACCGTCCCGAAGTGCTGGGCGTGGCCGACGAGAACGCCTACCCGGGCTACACCGAACTCATCATAGCCAAGCACCGTAACGGTGAGGTCAAGGATGTGAAGATGCGCTTCCTCTCCTCCGAAGTCCGTTTCGTCGACGAAAACGACGGGGCTTCGTTCCCGGAGGCGGAATACAAATACAATTACGTTGACAGCGGCATCGCTCCCGCAAGAGAACTGGAAGATGATGCGCTTTAACCAGGTACTCCGGGCGACGGCCCTTCTGCTGCTGGTGCTCTCACCGATCCGTTCCCGGGCCCAGGAACTTCCCTTCCGGGCGGGGGAGAGCGCCGACCTGATCATCAATTACCGCTACGGCATCAGGGCCGACCTGATTCGCGCCCGGATGGAACTCTCCGACGAGGAGGGCGATTTCCGCGCCTCCGTGGTGGCGCATACCACCAAGTTCTGGGATTCGATGTACCGGGTGCGCGACACCTTCTCCTGCCGGTTCACTCCGGAGGGGAAGCCGGTCGACTATTTGCGCCACGTCAACGAGGGTGAGTACTGGGCCAAGGCCCTCTGCACCTGGAACGAAGATGCTTCCGTACTCCGGCTGGTGGGCGACAAGCGCAACCGGCCCCACCGCGACACGACCTACGCCGAACCGCTGATGATCCGCGACATCATCAACCTCTTCTATCACCTCCGCACGCTGGATCCTGAAACCATGAAGGAGCCCGTTCCGTATCTGCTGATCGTAGACAAGGACCTGATTGACGCCCGCATCCGTTTCATTGGCCGCGAAGAGAAAAAGATATCCGGGCTGGGTGTCGTGCGTACCCTGAAATACGGCGCCACGATGCACACCCGCAAGGGCTACTCTCCCGACGAGGATGCCCAGTATTCGATCGACGCGACCGGCGCCGACACCAAGGAGAAGATGTTCTTCTGGTTCTCCGACGACGAGAACCGGCTTCCCGTCTATTTCACGCTGCCCCTCTCCGTGGGTTCCATCAACGGGCGCACGGTGGGCTTCGGCGGCCTTCTCTATCCGCTTAGCGCACTGAAGGAGGACTGACGATGGCCGGAATGAAGGATATCCGCATTGCACACGAAGGAAAGATCATCGGAATCTTCGACAACTATATCCGGGTAGAGATCGTCAACAAGTCGGCCTGCGCGGCCTGCCATGCCAAAAGCGTCTGCGCCGCCTCCGACGAGAGCATCAAGTACGTGGACGTTCCCATCACCATCGGCACCATGAACCGCACCTACGAAGAGGGTGAGAAGGTCGTGGTCCTGCTCAAGTCTTCGCTGGCCCCCAGGGCCGTGCTGCTCGCCTACGGCGTGCCTCTCGTGATTTTGTTGGTGGCCATGGTGATTGCCTCGTCGTTCCACCTCTCCGAACTTTTCGTGGGGTTGACGGGCATCGCCGCGGTGGCGCTCTACTATGTGGTCCTGGCCTTCTTCCGGAACAGGCTCTCCCGCGTTTTCACGTTTTCTATAGAAAAAACCTATTGATATGACTATCGTTTACACCATTGCCGCACTGGTAGCCCTCGGCCTCTTCTTCGCGATCGTGCTCTACTTCGTCGCGCAGAAGTTCAAGGTGGAGGAGGATCCCCGTATCGACGAGGTCGAATCGCTGCTGCCGGGCGCAAACTGCGGCGGTTGCGGCAACGCCGGCTGCCGGGCTTTTGCTGAAAAGGTGGTGGCGGCCGACGACATGGCCTCTTTCTTCTGCCCGGTGGGCGGAAATGAAGTGATGGCCAAAATCGCGGCCGCACTCGGCAAGGAAACTGTCGAAAAAGAGCCGATGGTAGCCGTTGTCCGGTGCCAGGGGACTCCCGACAAGTGTCAGAAAATCAATCAATACGACGGCGCTTCCTCCTGCCGGGTCGCCGCTTCGCTCTATACCGGCGAAACCGGTTGCAAGTGGGGCTGTATCGGTCTGGGAGACTGCGTGAGTGCCTGTGAATTCGGCGGCGTCAGCCTCGATCCGGTAACCCGCCAGGTTTCGATCGACTACGGAATGTGCACCGGCTGCGGTTCCTGTGCCCGTTCCTGCCCGCACAACGTGATCCAGCTGCGCCCCCGCGGAAAGCGCGGACGCCGGGTCTACGTGGCCTGCCTCAATCAGGACAAGGGCGCCCAGACGCGCAAGGCCTGCACGGCCGGCTGCATAGGCTGCGGCAAGTGCGCCAAGGTCTGCCCGTTCGAAGCCATCACCCTCGAGAACAATCTCGCCTATATCGATTATACCAAGTGCAAAGCCTGCGGTAAATGCGCGGCTGAATGCCCCGTTCAGGCGATTGTCGTCACACCTTTCGAAAATTGACCGGCGCTATGAAGAAAACATTTGCAATAGGGGGTGTCCACCCCAAAGACAGCAAGTTGAGCCGCAAGTCGGCCATTGAAGATCTTCCGATCCCGGCAACGGTCGCCATCTCCATGGCGCAGCACCTGGGCGCTCCCGCCACCCCTGTCGTGGCCGTGGGTGACGTGGTGAAGGTCGGCCAGGTTATCGCCGAACCTTCCGGATTCGTTTCCGCCCGCATCCATTCTTCGGTATCGGGTACCGTGAAGGCCATCGAGCCGCGTCCGGATCTGGCCGGCAATCCCGTTCTCCACGTGGTGATCGACGTGGAAGGGGACGAGTGGCTGCCGGAGATTGACCGCACGCCGGATTTCGTGGGTGACATGACTCTCTCGGCCGAACAGATTCTCGCCCGCATCAAGGATGCCGGCATCGTGGGGCTGGGCGGTGCGGCTTTCCCTACGCACATCAAGCTCACCCCGCCTCCGGGCAAAAAGGCGGAAGTGCTGATTCTCAACGGCACGGAGTGCGAACCCTACCTGACTTCGGACGACCGCATCATGCGCGAGCGTCCGGACGAGATTGCGATGGGTGCGCAGATCATGATGAAGGCGCTGGGCGTGGGCCGCTGCTTTATCGGCATCGAAGAGAACAAGCCCGAGGCCATCGCAGCAATGCGGATTGCCACCATCCGTTTCGGCGGAATGGTTGTGGTCCCGCTCAAAAAGAAATATCCGCAGGGCGGTGAGAAACAGCTGATCGACGCCATCATCGGCAGTCGCGTGCCTTCGATGGGCCTGCCTATCGATACGGGCGCCGTGGTGCAGAACGTGGGCACCTCGCTGGCGGTCTATGAAGCTGTCCAGAAGAACAAACCGCTGATCGACAACGTGGTCACCGTCACCGGTAAGTGCCTGAAAGCGCAGAAGAACTTCCGCGTGCGCGTGGGCGTACCCTATTCTTATCTGTTGGAAGCCGCAGGCGGCGCACCCGCCGAAGCTGCCAAATTCATCAGCGGCGGTCCCATGATGGGCAAGGCCATCCGCAACCTGGAGGCCACCACCCAGAAGGCCACCTCGTCGCTGCTCGTGCTGACCGAAGCCGAGACGAAACGTCGCCCGGAGGGCCCCTGCATCCGGTGCGGCAAGTGCGCCGACGCCTGCCCGATGGGCCTCCAGCCCTTCCTGCTCAACAAGCTGGTGCGGATGAAACGCCTGGACGAGATGGAGCAGGAGAAGATCTTCGACTGCATCGAATGCGGTTGCTGCCTCTACACCTGTCCGGCCAACATTCCGCTGCTCGACTTCATCCGGGTAGGCAAGGCCGATGTTATGAAAATCATGCGTAGCAGAAAAAAATAATCCGAGCTATGTCCACTGAAAAACCTATCGTATCGCCCTCGCCCCACCTCCACGGCCGCGAAAGCACCCGCCGGGTGATGGGGGACGTGCTGATTGCCCTGCTGCCGGTCACGCTGGTCGCCCTCCTCTGTTACGGATGGTCGGTGCTGATCCTGCTGCTGAGCGGCGTGACGGCCTGCGTCCTGTGCGAGTACCTGATCAACCGTTTTCTGTTGCACCGCCCCTGTTCGGTCGGCGACCTGTCGGCCATCGTGACGGGGGTGCTGCTCGTGTTGAACCTCCCGCCGGCGGCCCCGTGGTGGATTGCCGTGGTGGGCGCAATCGTCGCGATCGGCATCGCCAAGATGACCTTCGGCGGCCTGGGCCAGAACCTCTTCAACCCGGCGCTGGTGGGACGCGTCTTCCTGCTCGTCTCCTTCCCGGTGCTGATGACCGACTGGACC
>DBXZ01000022.1:18950-19912 GCA_002309795.1 Bacteroidales bacterium UBA1199 | reverse complement strand
CCCGCATAGGTGGTCATCACCGTAATGTAGGGCGGATCCATCTCCGGGAACTGGTCGATCGGGAGACGGGTGGCCGAGAAGAGACCGATCACGATGACCGCCACGAAGATCAGTGCGGTGGTCACCGGTTTGCCGATTGAGGTCTTGTAGATACTCATTCTTTAGTTCTCCTTTACCACGTTGAGTGCCATTCCGTCCACCAGTTTGGCCTGGCCCACCGTCACGAGGCGGTCGCCCTCGTGCAGCGCGTCGCCCAGGATCTCCACGTCCGCATCGTAGCGCGCGCCCACGGTCACGAAGACGCGTTTGGCGGTGCCGCCGTCGTTGATGTAGACGTAGCGGTCGTTGGAGCCGGTCATCTTCTGCACGGCCTCATACGGCACGGTGATGGCGTTCACCTGACCCATCTCCACGCGGGTGTGCACATACATGCCGGGGCGGAGTTTGAGGTTGCCGTTGGGGATGCGGATCTTGACCTGGAAGGTATGGGAGGCGGCGTCGATCGTGGGATAGATCACCTCGATGGTTGCGGGGAACTTTTCGCCCGGGTAGATGTCCGATTCCACCAGCACCTTCATGCCCTGCTTGACGTAGGGGAAGTAGCTCTCCGGCACGGCGATCAGCGCCTTGAGGGTGTTGATCTGCGTGAGCACCAGGATGGGCTGGCCGCTGTAGAGCTCGCCGTCCTCGTAGTTCTTGG
This sequence comes from Bacteroidales bacterium UBA1199, assembly GCA_002309795.1. The sequence continues at coordinate 19,212 of DBXZ01000022.1, read as the reverse complement.
CGGAGATGACGCCGTCGAACTGGGCGCGCACGAAGGTGTTTTGCTCCAGGAAGTTGTAGCTCTCGGTAGCCTGGTCGTAGCTGAGTTTGGTCTGGTCGTAGGTCTGCCGCGAGATGGCGCCGCTCTGGTTCAGGGCCTCCACGCGCTCCATCTCCACCTTCAGGTTGGTGTAGGTCAGCTTGGCGGTGTTGTACTGGTTGCGGTCCATGCGCACCAGCATGTCGCCCTTGCGGACGCGGGTGCCCACCTCGGTGTAGATGTG
>DBXZ01000022.1:18245-18912 GCA_002309795.1 Bacteroidales bacterium UBA1199 | reverse complement strand
ACCTCCAGCGAGCGGGTTACGGTGCTGCGTTTCACCACCGTAGTCTCTACCTGTTCTACACGTTCTGCCGTCTGGACGGCGTTCTTCTGCTGCTTCTGGCCGCATCCCGCGAGAATCAGCGCGGCCGCTGCGGCGAGAGTTAAGAATCTGATCTTCATATCGTTGTTTTCTATTTGTTCAAGAGTTGTTCCAGGGAAATCTGGGCGTTGACCATCTCGAGCAGCGCCTGCACGTAGTTGCTCTGCGCGGTGATGAGGCTGGTGCCGGCGTTGGTCAGATCCAGGCTGGAGGCCAAGCCGTATTCGTATTTCTTGGCCAGGTTGTCGAAGACGCGGCGCGCTACCTCGACGCTCTGTTTCTGGGTGTCGTAACGCTCCATGGCCGAGGTCAGGTTATAGAGGAGCTGGCGGTACTGGATATTGAGCGCCAGCTTGGTGTTTTCCAGCGTATTGAGTTGCTCTTTGTAGGCAATCTTTGCTGCCTTGACGGCCGATCCCTGCTTCCACGAGGTGAAGAGCGGCACGTTCAACTGGATTCCCAGCATGTTCGGCGGGGTCATGTTCATATGGACGTCGTCGCTGAAGTACTTCTTGGTGTTGTACTGGTGGAAGATGCTGAGCGTGGGACCGCCGGACCAGCCGGTCAGGGCCACCTGCTTGCGGGCCAG
>DBXZ01000022.1:3700-18048 GCA_002309795.1 Bacteroidales bacterium UBA1199 | reverse complement strand
GTCTGTTCGGTGATGCCCACGCGGACCGAGCTGGCGGAGTAGTCGTAGAGCTTCTTGAGGCTTTCGAGGTTCTCTTCCAGCAGTTTGATGGTCTGGTCGGTGACCAGCGCCGAATAGTAGAGCACCTTGGCCTGGTCGGCGATCTCCTTGTCGCTCTTGTGGAGCGAGAGGTCCGCCATCTTGCGCGAAATTTCCGCCATCTGGATGGAGACAATCTGCGCGCCGCTGAAAGCCAGGGCCGTGGTGATGCCAAAGCTTGCGGAGGGCGGCATCGAAATCTTCATGGCGCCCAGGTCCATCTGGTAGCCGAAGTTCGTGGAATAGTCCACCGACGCGCTGACCTGCGGCAGCATGCTGGCGATAGCCTGCCACTTGGAGGCCTCCGCCTTCTGGACTTCCAGGTTGGCATTGAGGATGGTCGTGCTGTGCTGCAGCGCCATCTCCTGCGCCTGCTGGAGCGTAAGGCCTACCTGCGCATCCGCGCGCGATGAAAAAAAGACCAAAGCCACGGCCAGCGTCGCAGCTTTGGTGAATATCGTGTTTCTGAATCTCATAGTCTTAATCGTGTGGTACAGAGTCCCCTCCGGGGTCTCCTTCTCCTTACAAAAATCAAGCCGCAAAGATACGAAAAATGGGCATATTCCCCAGACTCAATTATCCAAGAGATCTTGAATCTGTTGCTTCAAGATTGGGACGTCTGTGAGAGCCGTATGCCAAAGTCGCTCCGGGAGAATGGTCGCATATCCGTGGACCAGGACGTGACGCATTGCGATGATGTCTTTCCATGGAATATCGGAGTGTTGGGCCTTAAACTCCAGGGATAGCATATAGGCGGCCTCACCGATGATTTCTACGTTCTTCACCACGGCAAAGTACCGCAGTTTATCCGCCGCCAAATCCGCCTGCGAATAACCTCTCGTGAATTCGATGATGTGTTCCGCCGCCTGAATGATATCCAGCAGACGCCCGCGGTCGCGCTCAGGCTCTCTCATAAATCAGTACTTTATCGCGGTTGATGCTCTCTCGGACATAGGGTTTGACAGAGGCACCTTCCACCATATCTACCTTTCTGCCGACCAAGCTCTCCAGTTGGTTAATCATGGACGCATATTGCAGAAGGCCTATCGAAGCCGCCGGATCCAGGTCCACGAGGATGTCGATATCGCTGTCCGGACGTTCCTCCATCCTGGAGAAAGAGCCGAAGATCCATGCTCGCAAAACGGGCTCCCGGCTGAAGTAATCCTGGAGAGTTCGAATCAGCGTAATGCGGTGCTGATCAATCTTCTCCATTCTGCTTCGAATCTCTTCCTGTTTTCCTTTACGGCCGGCATAACGCAACAGACGGGACGTGTTGACCGGATACAACTCAAAAGCGCGCTGGTATTCCCGCTGAATCTCCGCATCGGCCAGCGCTGCGTATTCCTTGTCCGCATCGCGATCCACCAGCTGCTTTTCCAACGCCGGTATGCTGATGCCGTTCGCAATGAAAACGGGCGCCTCGGAAACAAGGGGCTTCACCAGAATAAAGTCGTGCAGATCTTCCATCATCGCGTATGCATTCCGGATAAGCGCCACGTCAGGGAAATGGTGCTTCAAGGTTTCACGAACCGCTTCACATCGACTCTTGGGAACCTCAACAATCAGGTTTCGCTGCGTATCCGTAAGGCAATAATCAATCCCGACGAAGGCTTCTGTCATCACCTCCGCGACGGCCCGCATCTTTGGGGATATGGTGTATTTGTAGTCCATAGTCTCGTCTCCGAGGCAAAGATATACACATTTGGCAATATTTCAAAAAAATTGCCAAATACAATAAGAATCGGGAACAAAAACCGGAGTTTCTGTTCCCGATTCGGGGATTATTCAGGGAAGGGATGATTACATCATGCCGCCCATGCCCGGGTTCATGGCGGGCATTGCGGGCTGCTCTTCCTTGATGTCGGCCAGGGCGCACTCGGTGGTCAGGAACATGCCTGCCACGGAAGCGGCGTTCTGCAGGGCCACGCGGACCACCTTGGTCGGGTCGATCACGCCGGCTGCGAACAGCGGTTCGAACTTGTCGGTGCGGGCGTTGTAACCGAAGTCGCCACGTCCGTCTTTCACCTTCTGGACAATCACGCTACCCTCTTTGCCCGCATTGGCGGCAATGGTGCGGATAGGCTCTTCGATAGCGCGGGCCACGATGTTGATACCGGTGGTCTCGTCTTCGTTCTCTCCTTTGAGTTTGGCAAGAGCCTTGGCTGCGCGCAGGTAAGCCACGCCGCCGCCCGGGATGATACCCTCTTCCACCGCCGCGCGTGTTGCATTGAGCGCATCTTCCACGCGGTCTTTCTTCTCTTTCATCTCCACCTCGGAAGCAGCACCCACATAGAGGACTGCCACACCGCCGGCGAGTTTGCCCAGGCGTTCCTGGAGTTTCTCGCGGTCGTAGTCGGAGGTGGTGGAAGCGATCTGCTTGCGGATCTGTGCCACGCGGTCTGCAATGGCATCCTTGTCGCCGGCACCATTGACGATGGTGGTGTTCTCCTTGTCGATCACGACCTTCTCTGCGCGACCCAGCATGTCCGGGGTTGCGTTTTCGAGGGTGAAGCCGCGCTCTTCGGAGATTACGATGCCGCCCGTCAGGGTTGCGATATCCTGCAGCATCTCCTTGCGGCGGTCACCGAAGCCCGGAGCCTTGACGGCAGCAATCTTCAGCGTGCCGCGGAGCTTGTTGACTACGAGGGTGGTAAGCGCTTCGCCGTCAACATCTTCTGCGATGATCAGGAGCGAGCGGCCGTCGCGTGCGATGGGCTCGAGGATCGGCATCAGGTCCTTCATGGTGGAGATCTTCTTGTCGGTGATGAGGATGGAAGGCTGGTCCAGGACGGCCTCCATCTTGTCGCCGTTGGTCATAAAGTATGCGGAGATGTAACCGCGGTCGAACTGCATGCCTTCCACGACCTTGACCTCGGTGTCGGTACCTTTGGCCTCTTCCACGGTGATCACGCCGTCTTTCTTGACCTTTGCCATCGCGTCGGCGATCAGCTTACCGATATAGTTGTCGTTGTTGGCGGAGATGGTACCCACCTGTTCAATCTTGGAGTAGTCGTCACCCACGGATTCGCTCTGCTTCTTGAGGTCGTTCACAACCACCTCGACCGCTTTGTCGATACCGCGTTTGAGGTCCATCGGGTTGGCACCTGCGGCCACGTTCTTCAGACCTACGTTGATGATGGACTGTGCCAGCACGGTTGCCGTGGTGGTACCGTCGCCAGCCTGGTCGTTGGTCTTGGAAGCGACCTCGCGGACCATCTGCGCACCCATATTCTGGAAGCGGTCTTCCAGTTCGATTTCCTTGGCGACCGTCACACCGTCCTTGGTGACCTGCGGTGCACCGAACTTCTTGTCGATCACGACATTGCGACCCTTCGGACCGAGGGTCACCTTCACTGCGTTTGCCAGCGCGTCAGCACCCTGTTTCATCAGGTCGCGCGCATCGATATTGAATTTGATTTCCTTTGCCATAGTGCTTTAACTTTAGATTATTTGACGATTGCGACCACGTCGGACTGGCGCATGATCAGATACTTCTTGCCGTCCACGGTGATTTCCGTGCCGGCGTACTTGCCGTACAGGACTTCGTCGCCGACGGAGAGCTCCATCGGTTCATCCTTCTTGCCGTTTCCGACGGCGATGACGGTACCCTGCTGGGGTTTCTCTTTTGCGGTGTCCGGAATAATCAGTCCGCTTGCGGTCTTGGTCTCAGCCTCTTTGGCTTCAATCAGAACTCTGTCTGCCAATGGTTTTATCATAATCGTAATATTTTTGGTAATTTTGTTTCGTTTTACGGCCCTATGCAAGGCAAATTGAGTGCCAGTGGCGGCCGACTGACATTTTGGCATAATGATTCTGAAAAAGTTTCCCGCGCTGCCCCTGCTGCTCTGCCTCGCGCTGACAATTTCCGCGTGCGGCGGCCGTACGCCCCAAGCGCTGCCCATGGCCACGAGTTTTCCCTATCCGGAGTTGCCGGCCATGGTGACGGACGCTTCGCAGAGGGCCGAATATGCCGTTCTGCGCTGGTGGAACAAGTATTTCGAGGCGCCGCAGCGCTACAGTGCCGAGCTGACCGAGCAGGCCTTCGTAAACTACGTCACGCTGTTGCCCATGGTGCCGCTTTCCGTGATGGAACGCGCGCAGGATACGCTCCTGACGCGCGCGGAACGCTCGGAGGCGTGCCGGGATTCTTCCGGCCGGATGCTCGGACGGATTCTGGCCCTCGAAGAGAAGTATCTGTACGACGTCAACTCACCCTACCGCAACGAGGAGTTTTTCCTGCCGGTGATGCGGCACATCCTCTCGCTGCCTGCCGAAGGTGCCTGGGCCGCCAGCCATGAAGAGGTGCGCCTCCGCACGCAGCGCGAATACCCGATGTTCTCGCTGAACAGACTGGGCACGGTGGCGGCCGATTTCACCTATACCCTGCGCAACGGGCGGACCGGGCGGCTGCACGACATTCAGGCTGAGCGGATTCTGATGTTCTTCAGCAATCCCGGATGCCACAACTGCAAAGAGATTATCGAGGCGCTGAGCAGTTCGCCGCAGGTGCAGGCGCAGATTGCAGACGGGTCGCTCAAGGTGCTGAACGTCTATCCGGACGAAGACCTGGGCGAATGGTTTGCCTATATGTCGCACTATCCCAAGACGTGGATCAACGCGTTCGATGCCGGCGGCGTGATCCGCAGCGACAGCATCTACCTGCTGCGCGCAATTCCCTCGCTCTATCTGCTGGATGGCGGGAAACGGGTGATTTGCAAAGATGCGCCGCTGGAGGAGGTTTTGCGGCGGTTGGAAAAATAGACATTGATAACCGTAACGAAACGTTTGCTTACGGATACTTACGGAAGTTTACGTTTAGAAACGGATAGATACGATTACGAATATGGAGACGACGGAGAATAACGTTCAGGATAAAGACGTGCAGATGATGCGCGAGGCGCTGCGCGAAGCCGAGGCTGCGCGGGTGGCCGGCGAGGTGCCCATCGGGGCCGTGGTGGTCTGCAAGGGCCGCATCATTGCCCGCGCCCACAACCTGACCGAGATGCTCCACGACAGCACCGCCCACGCCGAGATGCAGGCCATCACGATCGCCACCGAATACCTGGGCGGCAAGTACCTGAGCGACTGCACGCTCTATGTGACGGTGGAACCCTGTCCGATGTGCGCTGCCGCGCTGAACTGGTCGCAGCTGCCACGCCTGGTGTACGGTTGCGCCGACCCGCGCCGCGGTTATTCGCTCTTCTCGCCGAGCCTGCTGCATCCGCGCACCGAGGTCCGCTCCGGCGTGCTGGCCGAAGCGTGCGCCGCACTGATGACCACATTTTTCAAGGAGAAGCGATGATCACCTTTCCCAACCCGAAACTGAACCTGGGTCTGCATATCCTGCGGAAGCGGGACGACGGCTACCACGATCTGGAGAGCCTCTTTATCCCGTGGCACGGGCTGCACGACGTGTTGGAAATTGTGCCGGCGGCAGCGCCGGATATGCATCTCTACGGACTGGATCTGGGAGAAGGCGGCGACGGCGGCGACAACCTCTGCATGCGCGCCTGGCAGCTGCTGCACGAATGCTACGGCATTCCGCCGGTAGCCATCCATCTTTGGAAAGGAATTCCCGCGGGGGCCGGCCTGGGCGGCGGCAGTGCCGATGCGGCTTTCACCCTGCGGATGCTCTCGGAAGTGTTCGGCCTGGGACTAAGTGACGAAACGCTCGCTTCCCTGGCGGCCCGGCTGGGCAGTGATTGCGCGTTTTTCATCTACAATCGGCCCATGGTGGCCTCCGGGCGGGGGGAGGTATTAGTTCCCTATGAGGTTGATGTGACGAATTTCCGCATTGAAGTCGTCACACCTCCGGTGCATGTTTCCACCCGCGAAGCCTATGCCGGCGTTACGCCGCGTGAGGGCCGTGTCCCGGCAGGCACCCCTCATGCCGGCAGTCCGGTATTCCCCGGCCTGTCCCTCCGCGAAGCGCTCTCCCGTCCCGTGGACGAGTGGCGCGCGGTGCTGGTCAACGATTTCGAACCTTCCGTCTTTGCCGCACACCCGGAGCTGGCCCGCATCAAGGCGGACCTCTACGCACGCGGCGCCCGCTACGCCTCCCTCTCCGGAAGCGGCAGCGCCATTTTCGCTCTCTTTTAACTGATTAGCGTCTCTTTTCGCGGCGGCCCAGGAGCTGGCGGACCATCAGCGGCTCGTTGGTCGTGATGGCCTGCACGCCCATCTCGATGAAGCCGCGCGCGGGGTCGGGCTTGTTGACCGTCCAGACGTTGGTCGTGAGGCCCAGTTCGTGGGAACGCGACACCCAGTCGCGGTGCTCCTCCACTATGCGGTGGTGATAGCTCCATCCCTTGATGCCCATGGCCACGAGGTCTTCCGGATAGAGATCCCCGTTCAGGTACTGGTTGCCGAACTCCGGCGCCAGTTCCGCAATCCGCTGGCAGGCGTGCAGGCTGAAGGAGATGAACATCACGCGGGCGGGATCGTACAGGTTGTGGGCCTTGACGGATTCAAGCGTGAGGTCGATCAGACGGTCTTCGCGCTCTTCCGTATCCTGCGGCTTGAACTCGATCACCAGCATGGTGGTCTTGCATTTGGCGCCCTGGTCCAGGTATTCGTTCAAGGTGGGACGGCGCTCGCCGTTTGGCAGATAGCACTCGATGAAATCGCTGTAGGGATGGTCTGCGATCTTCATTCCGCGGATACGGGCGTTGTGGTTCACCATCACCGTGTCGTCGGCCGAAAGCTGCAGGTCGAATTCCGCACCCCAGAAGTGCTTCTCCTGCGCCATCCGCAAGGAAGCGATGGAGTTTTCGCTGAAAGCAGCCTCTTCGCAATTCCAGAAACCGCGGTGCGCGACAATCGCCGTCTTGGGCGTGCGCCCGTTCTGGGAACATCCCGCCAGGAGCAGGACCAGGGCCAGGCAGCCGGTCCGTACCACGAATCGCACTGCCGTATCATACAGACGTTTCATTCTGCTAAGATAAGAACTGTCCGGTGTTTCCGCAAATTTTGGTACTTTTGTCCCCGTAACCCGAAAGCTTATGCGCACAGAAATTTCCACCCTCGGCAAGGAAGAGGTGCTCCGCCGCCTCTTTGAGAATTCCGGTTTCACCAACAACGCGATCATCCGCCTGGACGAAAAGCCGCTGGGCGCAGTGGCCGCAGCACACAAGATTCTGCTCGAAGGGGTGGACTTCGACCTGGTCTATACGCCGCTCAAGCATCTGGGTTACAAGGCGCTGCTCTTTGCTTTGGGCGATCTTTACGCCGCATTCCGCACGCCCGTGGCCGTCTCTTTCAACCTGGGACTCTCCAGCCGGTTCTGCTTTGAAGACGTGCAGGAACTTTGGCAAGGCGTACTGGCCGGCGCCCGCGAACACGGGGTGGCGCAGCTCGCGCTGGATTTGAATCCCAGCCTCAACGGCCTGTGCATCAGCGTTTCCGCGTCCGGCACGCAGAAGCCGACCGTGCTGGCCAAGCTGCCTGCGGCCGCCAACATGGACCTGATCTGCCTGTCGGGCCGGGTCGGCGCAGCCTATATGGGCATGCACGTGCTCGAGCGCGAGAAGGCCTCCTTCAACCGCGACGGCAAGCAGCCCGACCTGAGCAAGTACCGCCACATCCTGGCCTCCTACCTCAGTCCCGAGGTCAAGCCGAATACCGTGTCGCGGTTCGTGGATTCCAAGGTTTTCCCTTCAACAGGGTCCTTTGTGACGCGCGGTCTGGGCGACGCTGTGCTGCGGCTGGCGGCTTCTACGGGCTTCGGTGCCAAGATTTATCTGGAAAAGATTCCGCTTTCGCAGGAGACTTTCGATATGGCCGAAGAACTGGATATGGATCCGGTGACGGCGGCCATGAACGGCGGCGACGACTATCAGTTCCTCTTCACGGTGCCGATTGCGCAGGCCGAGACTTTCCGCCACGACTTCCAGGACTACGATATCATCGGCCACCTGGCGCAGCCTGAGGTCGGCGCGGTGATGGTCACCCCCGAAGGCGCCGAAATCCCCATCCGCTCGCAGGCATTCACCGGGGTCTCCGAATCCGACGCCGAGTAAGTCTCTCTGGACGACGCCGAGCCCCTTAAGTGTGCATAGTGGTCCAGCCTTTGGACCACTATGCACGGTTTACTATTCCGGTAGGAAGCGTGGCGGCTAAGTGTCAGTAAATCAATGAGATCGTTTTTTTAAGTTCGTGTATTTCGCTAACTTAAAATCTAGATTTCGCTGGTAATCAGCCACATGACGGGCACGGTATCACTCGTGACTGACACGAGAGGTACTGGAGAACGCCAAGATTCCTTTCGTGGCAAGAATCCAGCCGATCACGCCTGAAACGTGGCCACGAAAGGAATATAGACACCGCCACAGACCTTTCATGTCTGTCAGGTAATAGGCCGCCCCGTGCGTGGCGGCTAAGTGGTTATAAATCAGATAAATGCTGAAAATCGGTCACCGGATTTCGGTGACCGATTTTTACGTTCTCATTGAGTGTCAGATAGTTACCCGCCACGGCAAAAACAACTGGATTGCGAATCACATTCTTCGCTGTTTTTTCGTAAGTTTGTAGTCGTTAATCCTTTCAACTATGCATATCGGAATCGCCGGGAATATCGGCAGCGGAAAAACCACGCTCACCAGGATGCTGGCGCAGCATTACGGCTGGACGCCCAAGTTTGAGGCGGTCACCTATAATCCCTATCTGGAAGATTATTACAAGGATATTCCCCGCTGGTCGTTCAACCTGGAGGTCTATTTCCTGACGCAGCGCCTGAAAGACGTGATGAACATCTCCAAGAGCAAGGAGGTGATTATCCAGGACCGTACGATTTTCGAAGGCGTCTATGTCTTCGTGGCCAACAACTATGCCCAGGGAAACCTCTCCAAACGCGATTTCGATGCCTATATGGATCTCTTCAATGTGGTGATGCAGTCCGTCAAACTGCCCGATCTGCTGATCTATCTCAAGTGCGACATTCCTCACCTGGTCTCCCAGATCCAGAAGCGCGGACGCGACTACGAGCAGACCATGAGCCTGGATTACCTCCGCGGCCTCAACGACCGTTACGAAGAGTTCATCGCCCAGTACAAGGGCGAGGTCCTGACCATCGACAAGGGCGGATTGGATTTCGAAAACAATCCCGCCGACTTCGCCTCCATCACCGACAAAATCGACGCCCGCCTCTACGGATTGTTCTAGCGCTCTGCGGCAGCTTCGGCGGCCTGGCGTTCGCGGCAGATGTCGGCCCACTTGGGTGCGGCGGCGAAGCGGTCTGCGAAGTCGGAGAGAGCGGCAGGAATGTCAATACCCTGCGGGCAGACGCTGGCGCATTGGCCGCAACCGACGCAGGCGGAAGGGCGCAGTTCTTCCGGCAACGATTCCACATACATCACCGGACCGAACGCGGTGCCCATGGCCATATCATTGTATGAGGCAAGCAGAGCTGGGATGTCGAGTCCCACGGGGCAGCCGTCGCAGCAGTAGCGGCAGGCGGTGCAGGGCACACCTTTCTTCAGCGTCTCAGCCACAGCCAGGATGCGCTGCTCCTCTTCTGCCGTCAGCGGACGCCGCTCGGCAAAGGTCTGAAGGTTGCCCTCCACGTGCTCCAGCGCGGACATTCCGCTCAGCGTGACCGTGACGCCGGGGACATTGCTCACCCAGCGGAACGCCTCGTCGATCGGGACTTCCGGGACGGTAGCCAGCTTGCCGCCGCGCAGGGGTTCCATCACCCAGATGGGGATGTTGTGCTCGTTCAGCAGGCGGACCTTTTCGCGTGCATCCTGCAGGGTCCAGTCCAGATAGTTGAGCTGGATCTGGCAGAACTCGATGGCTTTTCCGTAAGGACCGTCGAGCAGCTCGCGGAAGAGCGGCACGGAAGCGTGCGACGACATGCCCAGGTGGCGGATGCGGCCCGCCTTGCGCTGTTCCACAAAGTATTCCAGGATGCCCCAGCGCGGGTTCATGTAGTCGTCGATATCGTTCTCGCAGATATTGTGGAAGAGATAGAAGTCGAAGTAATCCACCCCGCAGCGCTTCAACTGACGCTCGAAGGTCTCCGCCGGATTGAAGGTGGGATAGTGCTGGTGGCCGGGGTATTTGTCGGCCAGGTACCAGCTTTCGCGGGGATAGCGGTTGAGAATCTCGCCGATCACGGTTTCGGAGGTGCCGTTGTGATAGGGCACCGCCGTGTCGAAATAGTTGACGCCGCTGCGGATGGCTGCATCAATCATCTTGGCCGTATGTTCACTGTCCACCGTTTTGCCGTCTGGGAGCAACGGAAGCCGCATGGCGCCAAATCCCAGCGCCGAGAGCTTTAATCCTTGGAAATCGTTGTAAAACATATCCAAAGATACAGATAAAAAACGGGAATTCCATGTGTGGCCGAATAGAGGATTGCCGTGGCGGATAACTATCTGACACTCAATGAGAACGCAAAAATCGGTATCCGGATTCCGGTGACCGATTTTCAGTATTTATCTGAGCTATAGGTACTTTGCCGCCACGCTTCATTAGCCGCCACGGGCAGGACCTCCTGTTACCTGACAGCCATGAAAGGGCTGTGGCAGCGGCTATATTCCTTTCGTGGCTAAGTTTTGGACGAGACCTGCTGGATTCTTGCCACGAAAGGAATCTCGGCGTTCTCCAGTACCTCTCGTGTCAGTCACGAGTGGAGAACACCGTGCCCGTCAAGTGGTTGATTACCAGCGAAATCCTGATTTTAAGTTAGCGAAATACACGAACTTAAAATAACGATCTCATTGATTTACTGACACTTAGCCGCCACGGACGAAAAGCCAGAGGCGAGTCGGATTAGAGGCGAGCGAGGACGCGGGCGGAGAGGGTGTCGCGGAGGGCGGGGTCCGGGATCATCTCCAGGACTTCGCCCACGAAGGCCATCTGCTGGAGGCGTGCAGCCTCTTCTGCGGTGATGCCGCGGGAGCGCATGTAGAAGAGTTCGTCTTCGTTGAGGCGGCCGACGGTGGCGCCGTGGCTGCACTTCACGTCATCTGCATAGATCTCGAGCTGGGGCATGGCCGTGGCGCGGGCCTCCGTGGAGAGCAGCAGGTTGTGGTTGGCCTGGTAAGCCTCGGTCTTCTGGGCGTCGGGCGCCACATAGATCAGGCCGTCGAAACGGGCCTGGGCGCGGTCGCGGAGGATGCCCTTGAAAAGTTGGGAGCTGTAGCACTCCGGAACATCGTGCGAGAGGCGGATGTCAAAGTTCATCTGCTGGTCGCCGCCGGGCAGGTAGAGTCCGCCCAACCGGCATTCTGCGTGGCGACCACTAAGCCGGATCCGCATCCGGTTGGAAACCTGCTTGCCGCCCAGCGCGATGAAGATCATCTGCAGCGAAGCCCCTTCGGCCAGCGCGACCTCGAAGTCGGCATCCAGCACCGTCCCGGCAGACTTCCCGCACGCATCTCGCGCGACCTCATCTTGCAGAACGTAAACCGTAGCGGCAGCGCCCGCTTCGAGTGTCAGCACAAACCGGCCGGTTGCAGGAATTGCGGGAGCTTGGAAGTTCCGGCCGCGCGCCGGCAAATCCTCGCCGAAGCCCAGCTGCAAAACCTCCGGAGCGGCGCCGGTGGCCACTGCAGAGCCGTTTTTAAACGTATAGTTACGGATATCCGACACGTCGAGAGCCTCCTCTTAGCGGTTGATGAGCCAGTCGTAGCCCTTCTCCTCGATTTCGAGGGCGAGCTCCTTGCCGGCGGTATGGATAATCTGTCCTTTATAGAGGACGTGAATGAAGTCGGGAACAATGTAGTCCAGCAGGCGTTGGTAGTGGGTGATGACGATGGTCGCGTTGTCCGGGCGGCGCATCCGGTTCACGCCGGTGGCCACGATGCGCAGGGCATCTACGTCCAGACCGGAGTCGGTCTCGTCCAGGAGCGCCAGGTCCGGTTCCAGCATCGCCATCTGGAAAATCTCGTTGCGCTTTTTCTCGCCGCCGGAGAAACCCACGTTCACGGCGCGGCCGGAGAAGCTCGAATCCATCTCCACGATGGCCATCTTCTCTTTCATCATCTTCAGGAACTGGGCGGCGGTCAGCTCAGGGAGCCCTTTCTGCTTGCGGTGCTCGGTCACAGCGGCTTTGATGAAGTTCACGTTGCTGACACCGGGAATCTCGATCGGATACTGGAAGCCCAGGAAAATGCCGGCCCAGGAGCGCTCTTCCGGCGTCAGGTCGCGGATATCGCGGCCCTTGTAGAGAATCTCGCCCTCGGTCACGGTAAAGGTGCCGCGACCCGCCAGCACCGAGGCCAGCGTGCTCTTGCCCGAACCGTTGGGGCCCATGATGGCGTGCACCTCGCCCGGATGGACTTCAAGGTTGATGCCCCGGAGAATCTCCTTCTCTCCGACGGAAGCGTGAAGATTTTTGACTGTCAGCATAACTATTGTTCCTTCATTGTTTTACGCCAGGACGAGAAGCCGAAGAACGCCAGCACCAGGTAGCAGGCGCAGACGATGGGCATGAAGACCAGTCCGGCGAGAATATACAGAATGATATTGGTGGTATTGGCCACCATCCAGGCATACCAGCACTCCAGTTTCTTGCGCGCCGAGAGGTACTGTGCCAGCAGGATGGTCATGGTCACGAGCGCATCGATATACGGGCGCTCGGCGGGCGGGAAAGCGTCCGGCCAGGCGACCCCGGCCTGCTGCAGCGACCAGCCCAGAATCAGCGCGAAAAGCAGAACGATCAGCAGATAGCGCACGCGGAGCGGCTTCTCCAGATGTGTGATTTTCAACTGATTATTGCGATTCGCTTCGCCCTCCTGCGGATGGGTCCAGCGATAATGCCCGAAGAAGTTGATGACCAGCGACACGGGCTGCAGCGCCATACTGAAGTAGAGGTGCTTCTGCGCGAACATCACAAAGAGCAGGATGTTGTAGAGATACCCGAACCAGAAGTTCGCCACCCGGGCGCGGCCGGCCAGAAAGACGCAGGTCAGACCCACCATCACCGAGAGCAGCTCGATGAGGCTGACGCCGATACCGCCCAGCGAAAAGAGTATGAAATCGGTACTGAACATAGATTATCCTACACTTCCTTCAAGTGAAACTTTGAGCAGCCGCTGCGCCTCCACAGCAAACTCCATCGGGAGCTTGTTGAGGACCTCTTTGGCGTAGCCGTTGATAATCAGACCCACGGCATCTTCCTCCGTAACACCGCGTTGGCGGCAGTAGAAGAGTTGGTCTTCGTTGATTTTGGAGGTGGTGGCCTCGTGCTCTAACTCCGCGGTGGGGTTGTCGCTGCGGACCACCGGGAAGGTGTGCGCGCCGCACTTGTCACCCAGCAGCAGCGAGTCGCACTGCGAATAGTTGCGCGCGTTCTCGGCCCCCGGCAGCACGCGGACCAGGCCGCGGTAGCTGTTCTGGCTGCGGCCGGCGGAGATACCCTTGCTGATGATGCGGCTGCGCGTGTTGCGGCCCATGTGGATCATCTTGGTGCCGGTGTCGGCCTGCTGGAAATGGTTGGTCACAGCCACCGAATAGAACTCGGAGACGGTGTTGTCGCCCTTGAGGATGGTGCTCGGATATTTCCAGGTGATGGCGCTGCCCGTCTCGACCTGGGTCCAGAAGAGGCGGCTGTTGTCGCCCTTGCAGATGCCGCGCTTGGTTACAAAATTATAAATGCCGCCGCGGCCCTGCTCGTCACCGGGATACCAGTTCTGCACGGTGGAGTACTTGACCTCGGCATCTTTCTCTACGATAATCTCGACCACGGCCGCGTGCAGCTGCGATTCGTCGCGCATCGGCGCGGTGCAGCCCTCCAGGTAGCTCACGTACGAGCCTTCGTCGGCCACGATGAGCGTGCGCTCGAACTGGCCGGTGCCGCGTGCGTTGATGCGGAAATAGCTGGAGAGTTCCATGGGACAGCGCACCCCCTTGGGGATNNTAGCAGAACGAGCCGTCGCTGAAGACCGCCGCGTTGAGCGCCGCATAGAAGTTGTCGCCCGACGGCACCACGGTCGCCAGGTACTTGCGCACCAGATCCGGATAGTCCCGGACCGCCTCGGAGAAGGAGCAGAAGATGATGCCTTTTTCAGCCAGCGTCTCCTTGAAGGTGGTCTTGACCGAAACCGAATCGAAGACGGCGTCGACCGCCATGCCGCTGAGGGCGGCGCGTTCGTTCAAAGGAATGCCGAGCTTGTCGAAGGTCTTTTCCAGCTCCGGATCGATCTCCGTGACCGCCTTGCGCTTCTTGGGCGCCGCGTAATAAATAATGTCCTGGAAATCAATCGGCGGAATGGTCAGGTGGCCCCAGGTGGGGAGCGTCATTTTCTGCCACTTGTGGAAGGCGTCCA
>DBXZ01000022.1:2372-3643 GCA_002309795.1 Bacteroidales bacterium UBA1199 | reverse complement strand
TTCGGGACGAACTCCTGATCGATGTCCGTCTCGAAACCCTGCTTGTATTCGCTGCGGGTGAAGTCTTCAAGGATTTGATTCTTTCCTGCCATTGGGTCTGCAAAGATAACAAAAAGTTTGTACCTTTGCCTTTTACTGAGATATGGTGTAATGGTAGCACTAGAGATTTTGGTTCTCCCAGTCCAGGTTCGAATCCTGGTATCTCAACATACTAACTAAACTGCACAAATTTTGGAACCTCCGAGTTGCAATACCCAGCTGATCAGTGACAGCCCCGACGGGCCGTTACGATGCTCCGTGCAGCGTTTTCACCCGAACAGATGCAACGCAGCCACCCTCGGAAAGGGCGGTCGCCGCGCCATTATATAGCACATTTATAACCATTTATGGCACTATATCTTACAAAAGAACTTGACAATGACGCCAAAATCTATGTTTGGCACATTACGGAGTCCGAACAGGAACTCAGGGAGAACACGGCCATTCCGGACGATGAACTCGAAGAGCTGACGTTCCTCAAAAGCGAAGCCCGCCGGAAGGAGAAACTGGCGGAGCGGGCCCTGCTCAATACCATCTTTGAAGACGAGCGGGTCTATCTGGGCCACCACGACAACGGCAAGCCCTATCTCCAAAACCTCGCCACCGAGATCAGCATTTCGCATACCAACGACTATGTGGCCATCATCCTCCATCCCGACGAGGCGCTCGGCATCGATATCGAGCGGCTGGACCGCGACTTCTCCGCAGTGGAGAAGAAGGCCCTCTCCGAGGAGGAGCTGGACGACCTCTCCGAGCGTCACCGCTCCCTGCAGCTGGCCATCTACTGGTGCGCCAAGGAGGCCATCTACAAGAGAATGTCCATCAACGGCGTAGACTTCGCCGAGCAGATCGAGATCGAGCGGTTCAACCCGCACGACGAGGGCGAGATCGAGGCCACCTTCTACTACAAGGATGGCACGGAAGAGGAATTTGAACTGGAATACATGACCTTTGACAACCACGTCATGGTGTGGGTTGTCGGCTAACAGATCCCAAGCGATGAAGAATTTTGTTGAGGAGCTCAAGTGGCGGGGAATGATCCACGACATCACCCCGGGAACGGAAGAGGAACTTGCGAAAGGTCCCATGTCGGCCTATGTGGGTATCGACCCCACGGGCGACAGCCTGCATATCGGTCACCTGGTGAGCATCATGATCCTGAAGCACTTCCAGGCGTGCGGCAACAAGCCGTTCGCGCTGGTGGGCGGTGCCACCGGAATGATCGGCGACCC
>DBXZ01000022.1:0-2253 GCA_002309795.1 Bacteroidales bacterium UBA1199 | reverse complement strand
GACTACACCTTCATCAACTTCACCCGCGATATCGGTAAACTCATCACGGTCAACTACATGATGAGCAAGGATTCCGTGAAGAAGCGCCTCAGCCGCGATTCGAGCGAGGGTATGAGCTTCACCGAATTCACCTACCAGCTGCTGCAGGGCTATGACTTCCTCTGGCTCTACCAGCACCGCGACGTCCATCTGCAGCTCGGCGGCGCCGACCAGTGGGGCAACATCACCACCGGTGCGGAACTGATCCGCCGCGTGCTCGGCAAGGAGGCGCACGCCCTGACCTGCCCGCTCATCACCAAGGCGGACGGCGGCAAGTTCGGCAAGACGGAAAAGGGCAACATCTGGCTCGATCCGGAACGCACCAGCCCGTACCAGTTCTATCAGTTCTGGCTGAATGTCAGCGATGTAGACGCTGAACGCTATATCAAGATCTTCACGATGCTCGACCGCGAAACCGTAGAGTCTGCCATCGAAGCGCACCGTCAGTGCCCGGAGCGCCGCGAGCTGCAGAAACTGCTGGCCCGCGAGGTGACCATCATGGTCCACGGCGAAACCGAATACGACAACGCCGTCAAGGCATCGCAGATGCTCTTCGGCAAAGCCACGGCCGACGATCTCCGCAGTCTGGACGAGAAAACTTTCCTGGCCGTGTTCGACGGCGTGCCGACCTTCGAGATCAGCCGCACCGACCTGCCGCTCAACATTCTTGAAGCGCTGGCGGTCCGCACGCAGGTCTTCCCCTCCAAGGGCGAAGCCCGCAAGATGATCCAGGGCAACGGCTTCTCCGTCAACAAAGAGAAGTTCACCGACCCGAACGGCAACCTGACCGAAGCCGACATCATCGACGGCAAATACATTCTGGTCCAGAAGGGCAAGAAAGATTATTACATTTTAATTGTGAAATAATGGAAGCTCCCCAGTCCACCCGTCAGCTCAAAGTAGCCCGTGAAATCCAGCGCGACCTGGCAGAAATCATCCGCAGCCGCGGCATGGCGGCCTATGAAGGTGCAATGGTAACGGTCAGCGGCGTCAAGATCAGCTCCGATCTGGCGCAGGCCCGCGTCTATGTGAGCATTTTCCCTTCTGCCAAGCAGAAAGATGTGATGGGGAAACTGGAGAACGAGAACCGCGCACTCCGCGGCGAACTCGGCCGGATGGTGGCCAAACAGCTCCGGATCGTGCCGGAACTGGAATTCTTTCTCGACGACTCCCTGGATTACGTCGAGCATATCGACGAACTGCTCAAGAAGTGATGAACCTGCCGGGTTTCATAGCCAGGCGGTATCTCTTTGCCCGGAAGTCGCACAATGTCATCAACATTGTCTCCGGCATTTCGGCAGCCGGCATCGCGACCGGTTGCGCGGCGCTCATCATCATCCTTTCCATCTACAACGGATTCGATTCGATCATCCGTTCGCTCAGCGACAGCCATACCCCCGACCTGCTGATTCAGTCGGCTGACGGGCGTCGGTTCGATCCGGATGCGGCCTCTTTCGCAGCATTGCACACGGAGGCAGGCGTCCGCACCGTCTGCGGCACGCTGGAAGAAAAGGTGTACCTGCGCTACGGCGAGCGTCAGTGCGTGGCCACGGCCAAGGGCGTTGATACGGATTATCAGCAGGTTACAGGCTTGCAAGACTATCTGACCGAGGGCAGTTTCACGCTGATGGACAGCACCGGCCGGCCCGGTGCGGTGATTGGCCGGACGCTCGCGCTGGAACTGGGTCTGCGCCCGGTTTTCCTCACGCCGCTGGAGGTCTGGTTCCCTTCGCGCACCGCGGAAATCTCGTTGCTCGACCCCTTCTCCGCCCTGCACCGCGAAGTGCTGGAGCCGCGGGGAATCGTCTCGCTGGAGCAGGGGTTCGACAAGAAATACATCTTCGTGCCGCTGGCCACCCTGCGCGCGCTGCTCGAAGAGCCGCAGAACGTTTCGGCGCTCGAGGTCTACTTCGCCCCGGAAGCGCTGACGCACCGCGGGCTGGTATCCGCTTCGCAGCAGAAACAGATTACCGCCGCGCTGGGCGGAGATTTCACCGTCAAAAACCGTCACCAGCAGAACGATACCATCTATAAACTGCTCTCCTACGAGAAGGCTGCCATCTACATCATCCTGCTCTTCATCGTGCTGATCATCTCGTGCAACATCTTCGGTTCGCTCTCGATGCTGGTGATTGAAAAGCAGTCGGATGTGCAGATTCTGGAGTCGATGGGGGCCGACCGCAAGCTTACGCGCGGCATCTTCGTGCGCGAAGG
>DBXZ01000029.1 GCA_002309795.1 Bacteroidales bacterium UBA1199 | reverse complement strand
CTAACCAACTGAGCTAAAGAGGAATGATTCCCGCCACTCACGTTTTGGGATTGCAAATATACGGCAAAATCTCGAAAGCGCAAATATTTTTTACGTTTTTTTCAGTCCAGCGAGAATATCTCGTTGACCGTCTTGCCGAAATAGGCCGAAAGCTTGAGGGCTAACTCGGTGGATGGGATGAACTTGCCGTTCTCGATGGCGTAGATGGTCTGGCGGGACACGCCGACAGCTTCGGCCAGTTGCTGCTGGGAGATGCGTTTCACAGCCCGCTCGACCCGGATGCTATTCTTCATACGCGCTCTCTTTGTTGAAGATTGCCAGTCGGATCTTGAACAGCGCCAGGTAAAGGACGAAGATGGCCACGAAACCGGTCAGGCAGTTCAGTGCTGTCTGGATCGGTCCGAAAACCTCCAAGGGCAGAAGTCGGACGAGGAACACGCTTGCGACCGTCTTGAGGATCCAAAAACCGAAAACGACAAGCAGCGAGGTCACCGCGGAACTGACCCGCAGGTGCAGGGTGAATTCATCTTCGGTTTTCTCACGGGAGAATCCGACCACGAACAGCCCTATTACCAGGAAGACCGTCCCCAGAATGGCCGGGAGACTCTCCAGGAAAGGGGTCTTGGTCAGCAGCAAGGCACTTGCCACGCACAAAGCGGCAGCCGCCGCCACGATCCATCCCACCAGCTGGAAGCGGTGAGGGAGAAGATACAATTTCTTGTCTGGTTCCATATGATGTAAAGTTTGACACCACAAAAGTAAAGTATATTATACATATTTGCAAATATAATTTACTTTTCGGCGCCATTTCACATATCGTCCTGCATCTCTCAGTATTCTATTTTCTATTATTGGGTCAGCGGGGTGTTCAGAGGAAGAAACCAGGTAAACTGCTGCCAATGTCCCGCGAGAATGGACATTCGTCGCGTTTTCGGCCTGTTTTTGCGCTCAATGTCCTAAAACATGGGACATTAGGCGCACCCCGACCCGGTGAGAGGGGATACAGCGTGCAGAGAGGTGGAAGAGAAGAGGGAATGAAAGGGGGATCCGGGCGGGTGGACTTGCCAGTTCGGGCAAGATTGTTTATCTTTGTATGATTATGGATATCGATCTTCTGTCACGGATGGTGGGCGAACTGATCGTCAACCACGACCAGGTGGGACTGCCCGGGGTCGGCACTTTCGTAGCCGAGATGGTCCCGGCGTCTTTCTCCGACAAGGGTTTCACAATCAACCCTCCCTACCGGCGGCTCTCATTCAGGCCCAAGTGCCTGGAGGATAAGCTGCTGATCGATTTCTACGCCTCGACGAATCCCATCCCCCGCGAGACGGCCGCCACCTACATCACGCAGTTCCTGGCGGAGATGCGGGCCGTACTGGAGGAGCGCAAGAGCATCACCCTCCCGGGACTCGGCCGCCTGCGCGCCACGCGCGAGAATGCCATCTTCTTCGTCCCGGAGGAGGGTCTGGACATCTTCCCCGGCGGGATCGGGCTGCGACCCGTCTCCCTCAAGAGTCATGTGATGCCGGATGACCCGGTGGTCATCAACGTCCCGATTCCGGTCTTAGAAGAAAAACCCGCACCTGCAGAAACCGTAAGCGATCCGGAGCGGCAGGGCCTTTCCACAGCGTTTGCCCAGGAAAGGGCGGAGGAGCGAAGCGTGGCTCCGATAGCGGAGGAAAGGCCGCTGCCGTCCGGCCGGAAGATGCGCCGCTGGTGGATACCGGTGGTGGCGGTAGCCGGCACGGCCGTGCTGGCGCTGGCCGTCTTCATGATCCTGGCCCGCGTGGCCCCGGATTTCATCGATTCCATCCTGTACACTCCCGAAGAACTTCGGATCATAAAATACTGAGGCCTTGCTTGAACTGATCTACCCTTCGTTCCCGGCGCCGCTGCTCAAAGGAGCCAAGCGCGCCAAGGCCGCAGAGATGTTGCCGGTCATCGACGAATACGGCAACGTCATCGCCCAGGCACCCCGTTCGCGCTTTCACCACAATCCGGACAAGCCGCTCCACCCGGTCGTCCACCTGCACATCATCAACCGCTGCGGCAACATCTACCTCCAGCAGCGCGGGGCGCACAAAGACCTGCTCCCGCTGTACTGGGACACCGCCGTAGGCGGACACGTCTCCTACGGGGAATTCATCCTCGAAGCCCTCTACCGCGAGTCCGCCGAGGAGTTGGGGCTGCATGATTTCCAGCCCGTCGGGCTCCTCAACTACGTCTACGAATCGGACAGCGAGCGCGAGCTCGTCAGCGTGTTCGCCGCCGTGGGCGAGTACGTGATCCGTCCGGATCCGGACGAGCTGGCCGGCGGCAGATTCTGGACCCCGGAGGAGATCGACCAGGCCTACGGCAAGGGCATCCTCACCCCGAATTTCGAAGGCGAATACGCC
The DNA here is from genome assembly GCA_002309795.1 of Bacteroidales bacterium UBA1199. Next base: position 3,724 of record DBXZ01000029.1, on the reverse strand, counting down.
CGTATCAAAGAAACGCTGCAAGCCCTGCTATAATGCAAGAACTGCGAAAATTCATCAAGGACCAACTGTCCGTCTGGCCCCTGGCTTCGGCCAATTTCCGGGCACTCAAGACCGTCAGGACCAAGGACCTGCCTGTGTCCGGGCTCCCCTGCCACGTGCAGTTCAACCCGGAACGCGCCGGGTCCTCGACCGCCGACACCTCGCCGGAAGCCATCGCGGCGCGGCCCTGCTTCCTGTGCGTGGAGAACCGCCCGCCGGAGCAGCACCACATCAAGTTCGAAGGCCGCAAGGGTCGCGGCTACAACGTCCAGGTCAACCCCTTCCCCATCTTCCGCGACCACCTGGTGATCGTCCGGGACGAGCACCTTCCGCAGGCCATCTGGCACCACCTGCCGGACATGCTGGACTTCGCCGCGAAATACCCCGACTGGACCGTCTTCTACAACGGCCCCGAGAGCGGCGCCTCCGCTCCGGACCACCTGCATTTCCAGGCCGTCCCGCGGCACATGCTACCGCTGGAAGAAGCCGTCGACGCCTTTCTGGACGATCCCGGCACGCCGCTGTCCTCCGTCAAGGATGCCACGCTCTACGCCTACCGCGGGTTCTGCCGCGGCGTTTTCGCGCTCAAGTCCACGACCTCCAAGTCGCTGACCAAGCTCTTCTACCAGTTGCTCGACTGCACGGACCGCCTGCCCGGAGAGACGGAGCCTAAATTTAACCTCTATGCTTATCAGAAGGGTTCGGAGCTGCGCGCTTTCGTGATCATGCGCTCTGCCAAGCGTTCGCACCACTACGACGCGGCGGGCGCCGACCACCTCACCATCAGCCCCGGCGCCGCCGATATGGCCGGTGTATTCATTGCCCCGTACCGCGAGGACTTCGACAAAGTCACCGCGGCTCAACTGGAAGCTATCCTGGACGAGGTCACCATCCCGCAGCATGAGCAGGAAATGATCGAGTGGCGGCTCACCCGCACGCAGCCGCGCGTATCCGTAGGCATCCTGGCGGCGGAACAGATCCGATTCGAGATCATCTCCGACGGTGCCGGCCCGCAGCTCGTACGCTGGTGCGACGGCCGCATCGACTACAACGGCACGCTCTACGACGAACTCTACTTCGACTCCATCACCCGCTCCACGCTGTTCGCGGAGCCTTCTTTCATCCTCCACGACGTGGTGATCGGCATCGATTTCCACTGGGAGCAGAAGCGCGCCCTGAAGTTCGCCGGCGGGCTGAAGTTCATCGTGGAGGGAGACAAGATCCGCGCGGTCAACCTCGTCGGCATGGAGGACTACCTCCTGAGCGTCATCTCTTCCGAGATGAAATCCAGCGCCGCCCCCGACCTGCTCAAGGCCCATGCCGTCATCTCCCGCTCCTGGCTCCTCGCCCGGATACACGATCATTCGGCCCATGACAATTTCAACGTTTGTGCGGATGATCACTGTCAACGATACCAGGGGCTGACCATGGCCGTGGGCGACAAGGTCCGCACGGCTATCGACGAGACCTGGGGGCAAGTCCTCCGTTATGACGGAGCGCTCTGCGACACGCGCTACTCCAAGTGCTGCGGCGGCAGGACTGAGTTGTTCAGCACCTGCTGGGAGGAAATCGACTACCCCTATCTGCAGAGCGTCGAGGACCCGTGGTGCGACTGCGAGAACGATGCGATCCTCTCCCAGGTCCTCAACGACTACGACCAGACCACCCGGGACTTCCACGACTGGACGGTCCGTTACGGCGCAGAGGAAATCTCCGCACTGGTGCGGGAGCGCACCGGAATCGACTTCGGGAAGATCCTCGCGCTGGAACCTCTGGACCGCGGCCCGTCCGGCCGCATCAAATACCTGCGCATCCGCGGCAGCAAGCGCAGCGAGGTCATCGGCAAGGAGCTCAAGATCCGCCGCGCGCTCAGCAGCTCGCACCTCAAGAGCTCCGCCTTCGAGGTGGAGCGCGACCCGGCGGGCGCCTGGGTCCTGCGCGGCCGCGGCTGGGGCCACGGCGTCGGCCTCTGCCAGATCGGCGCCGCCGTGATGGCCGCCCGCGGCTTCGACTACCGTCAAATCCTCCAACACTACTATCCCGGTGCAACGATCGAATAACTCCCCCTGGTTCTGGGTGCCCACGCTCTATTTCGCCGAGGGCATCCCCTACTTCATCGTCAACGTGATCTCGGTGACGATGTTCAAGCGCCTGGGCATGTCCAACGGCGACCTGGCCATGTACACCTCCCTGCTCTACCTGCCCTGGGTGATCAAGCCCCTGTGGAGCCCCTTCGTGGACGTGATCCGCACCAAGCGCTGGTGGATCCTGCTGATGCAGCTGCTTTGCACCGCCGGTTTCGCCGCCCTCGCCCTCAGCGTCAGCCCTAACGCTTTCGGGCTTCTGCTGGTCATCTTCTACGTCATCGCCTTTGCCTCCGCCACGCATGACATTGCGGCGGACGGCTTCTACATGCTTGCCTTGAACCAGAAGCAGCAGTCGGTGTTCGTGGGCATCCGCAGCACCTTTTACCGCATCGCTTCGGTGTTCGGCCAGGGCGTCATCGTGGTGCTGGCCGGCGTGCTTGAGGAGCGACTTGGAGCCATCCCCCGGGCCTGGAGCATCACGCTCATCGCCTCAGCAGTCCTCTTCGGCCTCATCACCCTCTGGCACTGGCGTTTCCTGCCGAAAGCGGAGGAGATTCCGGATCAAGCCCGGAATGACGAAGGGCAGTTCCGACGGATCTTCAAGGAGTTCGGACGGGCCTGGGTGACGTTTTTCGAGAAACCGGGGGTCTGGCTGGCTATCGTGTTCATGCTGCTGTACCGCCTGCCGGAGGCGTTCTCAGTCAAGATGCTCACGCCCTTCCTGCTCGACCCGGCCGAGGCCGGCGGGCTGGGCCTCAGCACGGCGCAGTCCGGCCTGGTCTACGGCACCGTGGGCGTGATCGCGCTCACCGTCGGCGGGATCCTGGGCGGCCTGTACGCCGCCCGCGTGGGCCTGAAGCGCGCGATGTGGCCGATGTCCATGGCCCTGGCGCTGCCCTGCGCGGTGTATCTGTTCCTCGCCCTCGTGCAACCTTCCCAACTGTGGAGCATCTACTTATGCGTAGCGGTGGACCAGTTCGGCTACGGCTTCGGCTTCACCGCCTACATGCTGTACATGATGCAATTCTCCGAAGGAGAGTTCAAGACCTCGCACTACGCCATCTGCACGGCCTTCATGGCCCTGTCGATGATGATCCCGGGCCTGTTCGCCGGCTGGATGCAGGAGCGGCTCGGCTATGTCGGATTCTTTATAATCGTAATGGTATGTTGTCTGGCAACGGTATTCGTCACATTCTTTGCGCGGCGGCGCTGCTCGTCGTAGGCCTGTCCGCGTCCGCCCGGGTCAAGCCCGGCATCGAAGTCCTGCGGGAACGCAATTTCGCAGGCCTGGAAGGCAAACGCGTAGGGCTGGTGACCAACCCCTCCGGGGTGGACAGCCAGCTGAAATCCACGATCGAGATCCTCCACGAGGCACCCAACGTCAAGCTCGTGGCCCTCTATGCCCCGGAACATGGCGTGCGTGGCGACATCTACGCCGGCGGCAAGGTCGAGTCCGGCAAAGACGACCGCACCGGCCTGCCCGTTCACTCACTCTACGGCGACACCCGCCAGCCCACCCGCAAGATGCTGGAGGGCATCGACATCATGGTCTATGACATCCAGGATGTCGGGAGCCGCTCCTACACCTTCATCTCCAC
>DBXZ01000057.1:2546-4834 GCA_002309795.1 Bacteroidales bacterium UBA1199 | reverse complement strand
AAGGCTGAAAAGGCCGGCCTCTATGTTGGCAAAGAAGAGATGTTCGACCTCACGCAGGGCGACAACATCTCCCCGGTGCTGCTCCAGCAGCGCCTCTTCGCCGACGAGAACGGCAACTTCAGCCGCGCAGCACTCCTGAACTTTGTCCAGTCGATCGACAACGATGCGAGCGGACAGTCGGCCATGTTCTGGAACTTCCTTGAGAAGAGCATCTATGACGCACGCCTCTATGGCAAATACGCCGCCCTGGTTCGCGCCTCCTCTCTCCTGAACAACGTGGAGAAGGCAGAGCTCATCGCCGGGAACAACACCACGTACGACGCTGACTATGTAATGATTCCCCTTGGTTTTGAAGAGGATAACACCGTTACGGTGAGCCAGTCCGAGATCAAGGCTTATTACAACGCCCGCAAAGACAACCTGCGTCAGCCCGCGAACCGCGACATTGAATATGTCATGTTCGAAGTAGTTCCTTCGCAGGCCGATATCGACGCGAAGCGCGCTGAGTTTGAAGAACTCTACGAGGGCTTCAAGACAGCCGACAACCTGAAGAACTATATTGCCCTCCACTCTGATGCAAAGTGGGACAACTTCTGGTACAGCAAAGCACAGCTCGAAGGTATGCCTGAGTTCCAGGCTGTCGCCTTCGGCCGCGGCGCCAAGGTGAGCATCATCCGCGAGGAAGGTGACGCCTTCTCCGCCGCACGGGTCTTCGCCCGGGGTATGGTCTCCGATTCGGCACACGTCTATTATGCGATGTTCCCCCTCAACGAGGAAGCTGCCGCAGACGCGCTTGTCAATGAAGCCAGGAAGGCCAAGAACGTTCCGGACACCTTCGGAGAAATGGGTTGGCTGACGCAGGAAATCACTGCCGCCAACGGTCTTACCGACCTTGACGCCGTGTTCCTGCCGGCTTCCGGTAAGGTGTTCAAGGTGCGCAGCATCAACGCTCAGGCTTTCATCGTGCTCTATGTGACTGAGCGCACCCGCCCGGTCGAGAAGGTTCAGCTCGCCACCCTGGTGGGCAACATCCTTCCCTCCGAAGAGACCTACCGCGATTTCCTGATGAAGGCGACCGAAGTTGCCGACAAGTCTGCCGGCAAGTATGCGAAGTTCGCTGAAGTCTGCCAGAATGAGAACCTTCCGGTGATACCGGTTCAGAACGTGCTCGAAAGCACCCGCCGTATCGGCGTCTGCGACAATGCGCGCGAACTGGTTCGCTGGGTGTTCGACAGGAAGACCCGGAAAAACTCCGTCTCCGATGTAATCATCGTAGACAACAAGTACTACTTCGTTGCGGCCGTTACCGAGGTCCGCAAGGAGGGTACGACGGAACTGAAAGATGTCGCCGACCAGTTCATGTATGCAATCCGTGCAGAGAAGAGTCTGGAAAACCTCCGCGCCAAAGTGGCTGAGGAGATCAAAGACTGCGCTTCGCTGCAGGATGTGGCCAACAAGTACAACGTTACGGTCAGCCACGGCACGGCACTCTCATTCAGCTCCCAGTATCAGGCAAACGGCAAACTGATGGGCGCAATCGTAAATGCGGAGCCCGGCAAACTGGTCGGTCCCGTTACGACCGAGTACGGCGTAACCGTCTTCCAGCTGATGGCCAAGAACGAAGGTTCTTACTTCACGGATGCGGACGTTGCTACGTACGGCAATCAGAGAGCTGATTACACGGTACAGGTCGTTGACCGGGCTATCTCTGAAGAGGCCCAGATCAAGGACTACCGGGCACGGTTCTTCTAGGAAACCCCTTCCGGGCTGGCAACAGCCCTGGCAGGAAGCATCTTTGCGGCCGAGATGGCGGGAGCCATTCCGGCCGCAATTCCTATTATAAGGGCCGTGGCGATTCCTGCGGCGAGATGGCCGGGTGTGAGTACAATCGGTACGGGACTCCGGTGAAGCAGTTGCGTCAGCAGCCAGACCCCCGCCAGCCCGGCGCCACCCCCGGAGAGCGAGAGTGTTGCCGCCTCTGTCAGAAACTGCAGGCAGATCTCGCTCCGTCTGGCGCCCAGCGCCTTTTGGACGCCAATTTCCCGCGTCCGTTCCTTGACCGCCACAAAGAGAATATTGGCAATTCCGAATCCGCCGATCAGCAGCGAAAAGAGACCCACGATCCAGCCGATCGTATCAATCAGCGAAAAGAGATCCGCCAGCTCCCGGACGATAAATGAAAAGCGGTTGAGAGCGAAGTTGTCCGGCGCCGTCGGATCCAGGTGGCGGACCTGCCGCATCAGTGTGCGCAATTCCGCATCGAGCGCCCCGGCGCTGACGCCGCTTTT
>DBXZ01000057.1:893-2383 GCA_002309795.1 Bacteroidales bacterium UBA1199 | reverse complement strand
CTTCCGCCAGTCATTTCTGCCGCGGAAAAGGCGCGACCTTCCGCAATTGGATTGTGGACAGATAGCCGCCAATCGCCTGTAACGCAAATTATAACATCTTTGTTAAAGAATTGTGAATAACACAACTCTTCAGCCGAGCGGCAGTTTTCCGCGAGAAAAAGATACTCTTCGCGCGTCACTTGGGGCCGGCTCAGATAGTCCCACCAGCGCAGCGATCCCTCCTCGTCGAAATCCGGTTCCAGCGGAACCTGTTCCACCAGAACCACATCTCCGCCGAAGTCTGCAAACCCCTCGTTAATGCACCGTTGTACGGAATCCACCAGAGTCAGCGCCCCAACGGTGGAGAAGATGCCTATCGCGATTCCGGCCAGTGTCAGGCCGGTCCGGAAGCGGTCGCTGCGAAACTGTCCGGCAGCCAGCGCGACGCTTTCGCCGACACTCCTTGCGAGAGCGCCGGCCCAATTCCTCAATCCCTTCATTTCTTACTACTGCAGTCCGATTCTTTTCTTGAGTTCTCTGATCAGGTCAAAGGCGTCCAGCGGCGACATGGCGTTGAGGTCCGCCTCTTTGAGTTCTTTCTTGATATCCAGCAGCAACGGATCGTCGAGCTGGTACAGGGAGAGTTGCATCGGCTTGGCAGCAGGGTGTTTGCGGGTTGTTTGCGGGGTCCCGTTCTGGGCTTCCGCCGCATTTTCGAGCTCCTTCAGTTTGCGCTCCGCCGCAGCCACGACCGCCTGGGGCATACCCGCGAGCCGGGCCACGTGGATACCGAAACTGTGGGAGACGCCCCCTTCGCAAAGTTTGCGGAGGAAGATCACCTTGCCGTCGATCTCCTTGACCGAGATATGGAAGTTATGAACCCGCTTGTACAGGTTCTCGAGTTCGTTAAGTTCATGATAGTGAGTTGCGAAGAGCGTCTTGGGACGCTGGTCGGTCGGCCGGTTGTCGCCATGGAGGTATTCCACGATTCCCCAGGCGATTGACATGCCGTCGAAGGTGCTGGTGCCGCGGCCAATCTCGTCGAGCAGGATCAGCGAGCGCGGCGAGAGGTTGTTCAGGATGGTGGCCGTCTCGAGCATCTCCACCATGAAGGTAGACTCTCCGCGCGAGATGTTGTCGGACGCACCCACGCGCGTGAAAATCTTGTCGACCAATCCGATCCGGGCGGCTTTGGCCGGCACGAAACTGCCGATCTGCGCGAGCAGCACAATCAGCGCGCTCTGTCGCAGGAAGGCCGACTTACCTGACATGTTCGGACCGGTGAGGATGATGATCTGCCTGTCTTCGTTGTTGAGATAGAGGTTGTTGGCAATATACGCTTCGCCCGGCGGCATCAGGGTCTCGATCACCGGGTGGCGGCCGTCGGTAATCTCCAGCGCCAGCGAATCGTTGACCTCGGGCCGGCAGTAGTTATTGGTCCGCGCCAGGTCGGCAAATGAGGAGAGGCAGTCGAGTCGCGCAATCACGGCCGCATCTTCCTGCAGCATCGG
>DBXZ01000057.1:0-839 GCA_002309795.1 Bacteroidales bacterium UBA1199 | reverse complement strand
GCGCCGGTGATTTTCTCTTCGTACTGTTTAAGTTCCTCAGTGATATAGCGTTCCGCGCCGACCAGAGTCTGCTTGCGGATCCACTCCGCCGGCACGCGGTCCTTGAAGGTGTTGCGCACCTCCAGGTAATATCCGAACACATTGTTGAATCCAATGCGGAGCGACGCGATCCCGGTGCGCTCTTTCTCCGCCTCCTGGATCTGCAGCAGGATATCCTTGCCGTCGGTGCGGATGCGGCGCAGTTCGTCCAGTTCTGCCGAAACCCCCGCGGCAATCACCTCGCCCTTGCCCACCTGGGCGGCGGCTTCGGGCAGGATGGTGTTGGTAATCAACTGATAAAGATCGTCGCACGCATCCAGCTGTCCGGTCTGCGCGCGCAGCGGCGTGTCGTTCAGCTGCTGTTTCACCGCGCCGATCGCATTCAGTCCGCGAGCCAGCTGCAGGGCTTCGCGCGGGGCGATCCGGCCGGCCGCGGCCTTGGAGACGATACGCTCCATGTCGCCGATCTCTCCAATCCGCTCGCGTACGGCATCCAGTACTTCGGGCTGCGCCAGAAATGCGGAGACAGCATCGTAACGCGCCTCGATCTTCGCGCGGTCCTTGAGCGGCATGGCCAGCCACTGGCGGAGCAGTCGCGCGCCCATCGGCGAGCAGCACCGGTCGATCACCTGCAGCAGCGAGGTCCCGTCCGGTCCGCCCAACGAGTTGAAAATCTCCAGGTTGCGCACGGTGAAGCGGTCCATCCAGACGAAGTCGTTCTCATCGATCCGGCCGATCGAACGGACGTGGCCCAGCTCCGTGTGGCAGGTCATCTCCATATAGAAGAGTTCCGCGCCCGC
>DBXZ01000050.1 GCA_002309795.1 Bacteroidales bacterium UBA1199 | reverse complement strand
TAATTGTCGATATCCGAATATTCGAAGGTACAGACTGCGGTATAGTTGGAAGAATTGGTGCCGGACGGGTTGCACGCAGCAGCCATCCCGCCAAGAACCAGCGCAGTCAAAATCCATGTTTTCAGTTTCATATCCATTCTGTATTTCTGCACAAATATATAAAAACTTACAAACTAATCTCTACCGTCCCTACAAATTCAGCAGGACCGGTCAGGAAAACAGACCGGAAATATCCCTCTTCAGGACGGAAAGCCACCCTGAGCGAGCCGCCGCGGGCGCGGACCGGAATCTCCCGGCAAGACAATCCTTCCTGCAAATAAGCGGCCAAAGCAGAAGCGACAATACCCGTCCCGCAAGCCAGGGTTTCTCCCTCGACACCCTTCTCCCACGTCCTGACATGCAGCACATTCCCATCCCAACGGACGAAATTGACATTGGTCCCGACCGGAGCGAACCGCGCATCGTAACGGATGGGCGGAGCGACAGAGGGCAAGTCAAGGGCATCCGGATTGTCCACAAAACGGACGAAATGCCGAGTTCCCGTATCCAGGAAGAATTCATTCTTGCCCAGCCGATCCACGACGGTGACATCCTTCATCGCCAACCGGACCGTCTTGACCGAGCCTTTCGCTTCCAGGACTTCGGCTTCGTGAGGCCCGTCGGCCGCCAGGAAACGGAAATCCGTCAAGCCCAGGTCCGCTGCGAAAGCCACGATGCAGCGTCCGCCGTTGCCGCACATCATGCCGCTCGAGCCGTCGGCGTTGAAGTACTGCATGGAAAAGTCACACGCCGGCGTTCGGGGCGCTCCGAGCACGATCAGGCCGTCCGTCCGGCCGCCCGGAAACAGGCAGAGGCCGGGAACCTGCGGCAGCGGATCGCCGCGACGGCCGTCCACCATCCGGAAGAGGTTGCCGGCGCCGTCGTAAAGCGGATATCGGGCGTTCATTTTTTGCGTTTTTCTCTTTGCAAATTTATAAATAATTGCGACTTTTGTACCCATGTACGACTTCGACGAATTGATAGACCGCCGGGGGACCGGAACCGAGAAATACGCTGAGCTTCAGCTGATGTTCGGAACCGACGCCATCGACTATCCCCTTTGGGTCGCCGACATGGATTTCAGAACGCCCGACTTCGTGTACGAGGCCATCCGCAAGCGCCTGGAACACCCCATCCTGAGCTACACCGTTATTCCCGAGAACTTCTTCCCCACCATCTCCGCATGGCTGGAATGGCTGCATGGCTGGAAGGTACCGTCCGCGAATATCCGCTATATGCCGGGGCTGGTCAAGGCGCAGGCCTTCGTGCTGAACTATTTCCTGAACAAGGGCGACAAGATCATCATCCAGCCGCCGGTCTACCACCGTTTTGCGCAGATTCCGCGCACCAACGGATTCCAGACGGTCAGCAACCCGCTGATCCGGGTCGAAGACAAAGACGGGTTCCTGGACCATTACGAGATGGATTTCGACCATCTGGAGAAGATTGTGGACGACAAGGTCAAGATGCTGATTCTCTGCAATCCCCACAACCCTTCCGGACGGGCATGGGACCGCGACACGCTGCTGCGTCTCTCGCAGTTCGCCGAGCGGCACCACCTGCTGGTCCTTTCGGACGAAATCAACGCCGAGACGGTCTTCTACGGCCGCAAACATATCCCCTACGCTTCGGTTTCACCGGAGGCTGCCGCCCACTCCATCACGATGATGGCACCTTCAAAGACCTTCAACATTGCCGGAATCGTCTCGTCGTACGTGATTATCTCCAACCCCGCCCTGCGCGAAAGGTTCTTCACCTGGCTGGACGAAAATTCGTTCGACCTGCCCAACATCTTTGCCATCGAGGCCACGCTGGCCTGCTATACGAAAGGGAAAGAGTGGCGTGAAGCCGTTCTGCGCTATATCGAGGGCAATATCGACTTTGCGGACAACTGGATCCGCACCAACCTGCCTCACATCCGCGGCGTCCGTCCGCAGGCATCCCCCACCATCTGGCTGGACTGCACCAAGCTGGGCTATACCCAACCCGAACTGATGCACAACCTGCTCCACGTGGCGAAGGTCGCCTTCAACGACGGCACCCAGTTCGGACCGGAAGGCGCCGGTTACCTGCGCATGAATATAGCAGGGCCCCGCGCGATTCTCGGCGAGGCCCTGCAAAGGTTGAAGGACTCAGGAAAATTCTAGTCCTTAGTTGGCTGCTTTCACGTAAGCGTTGTACTTCTCGTAAGCCGCCATGTACTCTTCACTCTTGTCGCGGAAGCGGAAGTAGATGTTCTTCAGGTATTCTGCGACAGCGACCTTGATTTCCTTGTCTTCGGTCATGTTGAAGGACTTTTCGAACGGTTCGAGCGCTTTCTCAAGCACCTCTTCGAACTGCTTGTTGAGTGCCATCCACTTGGTGTCGTCGAGTTCCTCGCTTGCCTGGGTCTGGAGATCCACGGCGTATTCGTAGTACATGATACCTACGCTGAGGGGACCGAACACATAGGTCGGATCGACTTCAGTCGACTTGTAGTAGAGTTTTTCAGCATTCTCGCGGTCGCCCAGCTGCTTGTAGACGTCACCTTCCACATAGTAAAGGCTGGCGTTGTCCGGCTCGTTGGCCTGTGCTGCGTGGAGCAGGTCGAACAGGCGCTGAGGCTCCTCGTCGGTAGCGCGGTAGAGGTTGATCAGGCCGACCAGGACGCTCTGGCTCTGCGGATATTTTGCGAAACCGTCTTCGAGCACCTTCTTGCCCTTTGCGGTGTCGCCCTCTGCCATATAGAGATTGGAGAGGTTCGAGAAGACGTTGCCTTCCTGATAGAAGCCCATGTCTGCGCAACGGGTGTAGTACTTGATGGCGTTCTCACGGTCGCCGGCAAGGGCGGAAACCAGTGCGGTGTGGTAGCAGTTCAGCGAGTCGATCTCACCGATCAGCGCACTCTCGGAGCAGTGGACCGCATCCTCGAAGACACCGGCCGAATACTTGTAGTTACGGATGAAGTAGTGGCTGAGCGCCTCGTTGACCATACGCTCGTGGATGCCTCTCACCTTCTCGTTCAGGTCTTTGGTCTTGGAACCCTTGACATCGAGTTCGTGAGCCTTCAGGTAAGCGTTCTCCGCCTCTACGAGCAGGTTGCCCTCGACTGCCGGCTGGGTCACGATATAGAACTCCAGCGTGCCGGCGGGACCGTAATAGAGCACCTTGTTGTCGTAGTGGTCAGCCACGTACGGAGTACCGTTGCAGATCTCATCGGTGGTCTGGAGGACCTTCTGGTCCTTGATGAGCAGCTTGATCTCCATGCGCGGGGTATTCAGCAGGATGTTGCGCGTCGGCTGGTCGTAAGCGCCGAGATATGCGTCGCCGAGATCGATCCAGGTAGCCGGTTTGAGGCTCTTCTTCGCATCGCGGGCCTTGGTGAGGGCCTTGTCGAGGAGCTTCTGCGCCTCGGCGGGAGTCTTGGGTTCAGCCGCACCGGCGAGCGTTACGGCGAAGATAAGCGACATTGCAAGAATAATCTTTTTCATAATAGAGTTATTGGTTATTACTAGTTTTCAGTTACTTCGGTTATCGTTTCTTCAGTTGCGTTTTCAGTTTCTTCTTCGTCGTCACCCTTTGCTATGGTACAGACGGCTGCGATGCTGTCGCCCTCGCGGATGTTGATGAGTTTGACGCCCTGGGTTGCACGGCCTGCAATGCGGATGGTGGATGCCGCCAGCCGGATTGCGATGCCTGACTTGTTGATAATCATCAGGTCGTCTTCCTCCGTTACAGCCTTCATTGCAATAAGCGCGCCAGTCTTCTCGGTGATGTTGATGGTCTTGACGCCCTTGCCGCCGCGTTTGGTGATACGGTACTCGTCCAGATCGGACTGTTTGCCGTAGCCGTTCTCGCTGACAATCAGGATTCTGAGACCATTCTCGTGTGCATAGTCCGGATTGAGGCAGACCATGCCGACCACCTCGTCGTCGTCCTCGATGTTGATGCCGCGCACACCGGTGGAGTTACGGCCGATCGCGCGCGCGTCCTCTTCGTGGAAACGGCAGCACTTGCCGTTGCGGCCGGCGAGCAGCACGTCGCTCCTGCCGTCGGTGATTGCCACATCCAGCAGCTCGTCGTCTTCACGGATGTTGATGGCGATGATACCGTTGGCTCTCGGGCGGGAGTAAGCGTCCACCAGGGTCTTCTTGATCACACCGCGCTTGGTGGCCATCACGATGTAATAGTTCTTGCGGAACTCTTCGTCTTCGAGCTTGCGGACGTTGATATAGGCCTTGACCTTGTCGTTCGGGTCGATACTGAGGATGTTCTGGATGGCGCGTCCCTTGGAAGCCTTGGTTCCCTCGGGGATTTCATAGACCTTGAGCCAGTAGCAGCGGCCCATCTGCGTGAAGAGCATCAGGGTGCTGTGCATGTTGGCCACGTAGATGTGCTCGATAAAGTCTTCGTCGCGCGTGGTGCTGCCCTTGGAACCTACGCCGCCGCGGTGCTGCGTGCGGTATTCGGTGAGGGCGGTACGCTTGATATAGCCCATGTGGGAGATGGTGATGACCACGTCTTCGTCCGGGTAGAAGTCTTCCGGATTGAACTCTTCTGCGGAAGGAGCGATCTCCGTGCGGCGGGCGTCGCCGTATTTATCCTTGAGCTCGGCGAGTTCGTCTTTGATGATGCCCATCTGCAGGTCCACGTTGGCGAGCACTTCGCGCAGGTGGTGGATTAGGCCCTCGAGTTCGTCGTATTCAGCCTGCAGCTTGCTGCGCTCCAGACCGGTCAGCTGGCGGAGACGCATCTCCACGATGGCGTCGGCCTGCTCGGCGGAGAAACCGAATTTCTCTACCAGTCCGTCGCGGGCCTCGGTCACCGTCTTGGATGCGCGGATGTGCTCGATAATCAGGTCGATGATATCCAGTGCCTTGAGCAGACCTTCCACGATGTGCGCACGCTTCTCGGCCTTGTCCAGGTCGAACTTCGTACGGCGGAGGACCACCTGGTGGCGGTGCTCCACGAAGCAGCGGATCAGATCCTTGAGGTTCAGCAGGCGCGGACGGCCGTCCACCAGGGCGATGTTGTTCACGGAGAAGCTCGACTGGAGCTGCGTGTACTTGAACAGGGTGTTCAGCACCACGTTCGAGAC
>DBXZ01000047.1 GCA_002309795.1 Bacteroidales bacterium UBA1199 | reverse complement strand
GGAAAGCTCGCTTTCCAAGGCCAAATAACGCAGGAGACGCTGGGAAGGGCCGGAGCGAAGGCCGCGAGAGCGGACGAGCGGAGTTCCGCCAGCGCGGAGCTGCCCTTCCGCCTGCGGAGCGAAGGCCGCGAGAGCGGACGAGCGGAGTTCCGCCAGCGCGGAGCTGCCCTTCCGCCTGCGGAGCGAAGGCCGCGACAGCGGCGAAAAGCGCCAGCAGGCGCTAGCGGAGAACGGGCAGGGGAAGCCTGCGCGATAGCAAGAGCGGAGCGGGGGGTCTGGGGCCTGCCCCAGTCTACACAGCGAGGTCGCGGCGGAGGTCTTTTTCTTTGATGGATTCGCGCTTGTCGAATTCGCGCTTGCCGCGGGCGAGGGCGATGTCGAGCTTGGCGTAGCCGCCTTCGGAGATGAACAGGCGGGTGGCGACCACGGTGAGACCCTTCTCCTTGACGGCGCGGGAGAGCTTGCGGAGTTCGCGGCGGGTGAGCAGCAGCTTGCGGTCGCGGGCGGGATCGTGGCGGCTGAAGGCGGAGGCCCACCAGTATTCGGCCACATTCATCCCCCGGACGAAGAGCTCGCCGGCGGGGGTGAAATAACACCAGGCATCCACGAGCGACGCCTTGCCGGCGCGGATGCTTTTGATCTCCGAGCCGCTCAGCACGATACCGGCAGTGTAGCGCTCCAGAAACTCGTATTCGAAGGAGGCCCTGCGGTTTTTGATCTCTATCGTCTTCGTTTTTGCCATCGATGTCCATTCGCTGCAATCGCCCGGTTTCGCTGCGGCGGAGACTCTCTCCGGGCAACTACCGGCATTTGCAGGATTGTGGCTGCAAAATTAGCAAAAGATGTCGGCAAAAGTCTTATATTTGTAGATTATTTTTAATAGCAAGATTTTCTTAGCAATCATTAAAAACTGCACTATATGCCCCTCAAATTCGTTGACAGACACAATGGTCCGCGTCAGGCAGACGAACAGCTGATGCTCAAGGCACTCGGAGTCGCCACGCTGGATGAACTCATCAAGAAAACCGTTCCGGAAGACATTCTGCTCAAAGAGCCCCTCGCATTGGACGAGGCCGTATCCGAGCACGAATACCTGGCCCGCCTGAAAAAGATCGCCGGCAAGAACAAGCCGTTCCGTTCGCTGATCGGACAGGGCTTCTACGGCACCGCCACGCCGGCCGTCATCTCCCGCAACATCTTCGAGAACCCGAGCTGGTACACCTCCTACACCCCGTACCAGGCAGAGATTTCGCAGGGCCGCCTGGAGGCGCTCATCAACTTCCAGACGATGATCTCCTCGCTCACCGGTTTCACCCTCTCCAACTGCTCGATGCTCGACGACGCCACGGCTGCTGCCGAGGCAATGCGCATGATGTACGAACTTCGCAGCCGCGACGCCGTGAAGGCCGGCAAGAACGTGATCTTCGTTGACGAAAACATCTTCCCCGCAGTCCGCTCCGTGCTCAACACGCGTTCCGGCGGCCTGGGAATCGAACTGCACTTCGGCAACTACGCAACCTACGAATTCGAAGAGAAGTGCGTGGGTGCGCTCCTCCAGTATCCGGCTGCCAACGGTGCGGTCCGCGACTATGCGGAATTCTGCGCCAAGGCACACGCTGCCGGCGTGCTGGTCACCGCTTACGCCGACCTGATGGCACTGGCCGTGCTGAAGGAACCCGCAGCCTGGGGTGCCGACATCGCCTGCGGTACCGCACAGCGCTTTGGCCTGCCGATGGGATTCGGCGGTCCGGTGGCCGGTTATATGGCTTGCGCCGACCAGTACAAGCGCAACCTGCCGGGCCGAATCATCGGTATCTCGGTGGACCGTCTGGGCAAACCGGGTCTCCGTCTGGCCCTGCAGACCCGCGAACAGCACATCAAACGCGAAAAGGCCACCTCCAATATCTGCACCGCAACGGCCCTGATGGCCACCATGACCGGCATGTTCGCCGTCTGGCACGGCCCGCAGGGAATCCGTGAGATTGCACTGAACGCATATCATCGCGCACACGCATTCGCCAACAAACTCCGCGAAGCAGGCTACAAGCTGGCTGAAGAGAAATTCTTCGACACGATCGAGATCGTGGGCGCAGACGTGAAGGCCATCCGCACGAAGGCCCTCGCCGCCGGCTACAACTTCTTCTACACCGCCGACGGCCACATCCGCATCAGCTTCGACGAACTCTCCAACTGCGCTGAGATCCAGGCTCTTTCTGCGATCTTCGGCTGCAAGGAGGGTTGTCCCGCCAACAAGCCGGGCGAACCGGACTACCTGGTCCGCGAGACCCCGATTCTCACGGAGAGCGTCTTCAACAGCTACCACTCCGAGACCGAGATGATGCGCTACATCAAGAAACTCGAGCGCAAGGATATCTCCCTGACTCACTCGATGATTCCGCTGGGAAGCTGCACCATGAAGCTCAATGCGGCCGTGGAGATGCTGCCGCTCTCCTGGAGCGAATTCGGCGGCGTGCATCCCTACGCACCGGCAGACCAGTGCGAAGGCACCCTGCAAGTAATCCGCGAACTGGAGCACGACCTGGCAGTCATCACCGGATTCGACGGCTGCTCGCTCCAGCCTACGAGCGGTGCGGCAGGCGAATATGCCGGCCTGATGACCATCCGCCGCTACCTGAAGGCCAACGGCGGAGAAAACCGCAACATCATGATTATCCCGACCTCCGCGCACGGCACCAACCCGGCTTCCGCAGCGATGGCCGGATTCGATATCGTCCTGGTGGGATGCGACGACAACGGCAACATCGACGTGGAAGAACTCCGCGCCAAGGCCGGTGAGGCCGGCGACCGTCTGGCAGGTATGATGATTACCTACCCTTCCACCCACGGCGTCTTCGAAGTCCGCATCCGCGAGATTGCAGAGATTATCCACAGCCATGGCGGCCTCCTCTACATGGACGGCGCCAACATGAACGCCCAGGTGGGCCTCACCAACCCGGGCTACATCGGTGCGGATGTCTGCCACCTCAACCTCCACAAGACCTTCGCCATGCCTCACGGCGGCGGCGGTCCGGGCGTAGGCCCTATCTGCACGGCCAAAGCTCTCACCCCGTACCTGCCGGGTCACCCGGATGTTCCGGAGTGCGGCGGCAAGGGCATGGATGCAGTCGGCGCCGCTCCGTACGGCAGCCCGCTGCTTCTCCCCATCACCCACGCCTACATCAAGCTGCTGGGTGCCGACGGCCTGCGCAAGGTCACCGAGATCGCCATCCTCAACGCCAACTATATGTCGGCCAAGCTGCTGCCGGAGCTCAAGACGCTCTACACCGGCGCCAAGGGCCACGTGGCACACGAGTGCATCATTGACCTGCGCCACTTCAAAGCCGAATACGGCGTGGATGCAACCGACGTTGCCAAGCGCCTGATGGACTTCGGATTCCACGCACCGACCCTCTCCTTCCCGGTTCACGAGACCCTGATGATCGAGCCTACCGAGAGCGAGCCGCTGGCCGAACTGGACCGCTTTGTCGACACGCTGAAGACCATCGTCTCCGAGTGCGAGGCCATCAAGGCCGGCAAACTCGACGCCGAGGACAACCCCGTCCGGATGGCACCCCACCCGGCAGAGGAGGTCTGCGCAGACGAGTGGAACCACAAGTATGGCCGCGAACAGGCTGCCTACCCGCTGCCTTGGGTTCGCGAGAACAAGTTCTGGCCGGCCTGCGCCCGTGTGGACAACGGCTTCGGCGACCGCAACCTGGTAACCGTGGTGAAATAGGCGGGGGAGGCGGATACATATTATTATGTATCGCCTTTCCGGGTTTTTCTGTGTATTTTTGCAGGGTATGCGAAAGTTTCTCGTCATAACCCTGATGTTTCTTGCCGGCGCTTTGAACAGCACCGCACGGGATTGGTATGCCGAGGCGGAAGAGCTCTATTACGCGAACCGTTACCCGGAGGCCATCCGCGTGGCGCAGGAGGGGGCTTCGCAGAGCGGCATCACGGAGGAGCAGGCCGTGGAGTTCTGGTCCATTCTGGGCAGCTGCTACGCGCGGCTCGGGGCTTTCGACAAGGCGGCGGAGTATATGATCCGCTGCTACCGCTACGACAAGGCGCAGGGCGAGCAGAAGGGATTGACCTCTTCGCTAATCAACCTGGCATCGATGTATGTCTATGCCGGGGAGCCGGAACTGGCGCTCGATTATGCCCTGGAGGCCATCGCCAACGAGCAGTTGCTGGACCGCCCGGACAAGCTGGCCATGGCCTACGGAAAGGCCTGCGACGTCTATCATGCCCTTGGGGCGGACAGCACCGCGCTTCACTTCGCAGACCGGGCCGTAGCGATTGCACAGCAACAGAACAACCGTCTTGGACAAGCTATCCGGAGGAGCCAGCGGGCCTATCCGCTCAGTGCATTAGGCCGGCACGAGGCGGCGCTCGCTGACCTCCGCTTTTCCGAGGATGTTTTCCGGGACAATGACGCCCGGCAATCCCTCGCCATCGTCTGTTTCCAGCTGGCCCAGGAATATGGGCGGAAAGGTGGCTCCAAGACACTGGAACAGAAATATTTGCAAGAAGCAGCTTCCATCGCGCGGGCGTTAAATGACCAGCCGCTGCTGCAAAAGATCTGCAGCCGCCTGGCCGCTTCGCTGCGCGAGAGCCATCCGGCGGAAGCCTATGGTTATCTGGAAGAGGCGGCCCGTCTTCAGGAAGAAATCGCGGACAGCAAACGCAACAATGCGCTCGAACTGTTCAATGTAGAGTATGAAACCGCCCGGAGGGAAGCAACCATCGCCGCCCAGCAGGAAGATATCGCCCAAAAACGGCTCCAACGGGATATCCTTCTGATTCTTCTCCTGCTGCTGATTGCGGCCGCCTGCGTCACCGTCATCTTCGCCGTCAGGCAGCACCGCAGCGAACGGCGTCTCCGACAGAGCAACGCCCAGAAAGACTTCCTGCTGAAGGTTATTTCCCACGATATCCACTCCCCGGCCGTGGCGCAGTTGCGCGGGATTCAGATGATCCGCGAAAGCGTAGCCTCTCTCTCCCCCGAACAGATGAACGAGGTTTTCCTACAGCTGGAGCGGCAGGCGGAATCCGAAGTGGAACTGATTGAAAACGTTCTTCGCTGGGCCAAACGCAAAGTGGGCAACGGGGCCACCGAATCCGTGCGTTTCTCTCTCCCCGAACTGGTCCGCGAAACCCTTACGCAATATGCCGGTGCAGCCGAACTCAAGGAGATCCACCTCTCGCTGGAATCCCCGAAAGAGGTCTCCGTCTGCACCAACCGCAATAATCTGGCGCTTGTACTGCGCAACCTGCTTTCGAATGCCGTCAAGTTCTCCTATCGAGGCGGTGACGTCCTGGTTCGGATTGAGCCGAACGCGGAGGGCGCCGCCGTTTCAGTGGTTGATCACGGCGTCGGGATTCCGCAGGACAAATTGCCCCAGATCTTCAGTTCAGACTCCCCCTGGCGCCGCGCCGGCACCGACGGCGAGCCCAGCAACGGACTCGGGCTGGCGGTCAGCCGCGACCTGATTGAGGAGAGCGGCGGCAAACTTCTCGTGGAGAGCGGAGAGGGCAGCGGCAGCGTCTTTACCATCTTGATTGTCAACACTCCTGAAAATGGCTGATCCGATCCGCATCCTATTGGTTGACGACCATCCGCTGATGCTGATGGGTATCCGGGCCATGCTGGAAGGGCAGACCGACATCGAGATCGTCGGGACGGCGGCGGACGGAGCCAAGGCGCTCGCCATGCTCGCTTCCATGAACCCCCTTCCGAATGTCATGCTGCTCGACATTATGATGCCCGGCATGGACGGTATCGAACTGGCGCGGCGGATGCGGGCCGAGATGCCCGATGTGTCGCTTCTGGTACTTTCGAGCGACACTTCGCTGGCCACGCTGGAGCCACTGCTGAATATCGGCATCGACGGTTTTCTCTCCAAAGGCAGCGACAAGCAGACGATGCTATCCGCCATCCGCAGCGTCGCCGCCGGCTATGAATTTTTCGGCACCGACATCGCCCGGCTCATCGAGCGCATCAGTTTTGCCAAGAAGGCCTCCGACAGCCTTTTCACACCGCGGGAGCTGGATGTCATCCGCCTCAGCTGCAAGGGCCTGCAATACAAGGAAATCGCCGGCCAGCTGGGCATCAAGTACCTGACGGTGGTCACCATCAAGAACAATATCTTCCGCAAGCTCGGCATCAACAACACGGTGGAGCTGGTGCTCTACGCCATCAAGAAGGAACTCATCACCCTTTAGTTTTATTGCGTGAAGCAAAAAAGAAGGGCGGCCTTGCGGTCGCCCTTCCTGTTGTCTGCGGAGTGCATTAGTTGTTGATCTTCATGCAGCGTACCGACATGGCATTGCCACAACCAATCTGCGGTCCCCATATATAGACACCCCAATCGACGCTATTGTATGTGTGCATAATTTCGACGATAGGAGCTTTGTTGTCATCTGCTTCGTTCATCGTGGAGGGGTTGTCGTATGCCTTTCTGTCCTGGATGCGCATAAACTGGCGATACTTGGTGGTTCCGCCGCTCGTGGTCCAATAGAAGCCCGCGTAACGGAAGTAATCGTAGTATCCATATCCACGATAGTCGTAATACTGCTGAACAATACCGTTCCCATCCTCATCAATATAACCGGCATACGGGAAGTACGCGTCAACATTGCCGTGAGGAAAATCTGCATGGAAGAAATTGACGCCGGCATATTTGTCGGTATTCAGGATATAGTCCGATTTTTCCCATCCAAGGATATCGTTGTAGCTGCCCATCACGGTCCATCCATACGGGCAGGGATCGTCATTGCTGCTGCTCCAGCGGTCACGGGCTTGCAGCTCTTCCCCTTCCGTATAGACCCAGTCCATGTTGCCATAGCCGCCGTTGCGGTTCGGTTTGATGTAGGTCATCGGGTGAGCGTGCGCGTAAGCCACGGTGCCGGTCGCGACGGTGCTCTCGACATAATTCCAGTTGCCGGAATTGGTGGTGTAAATCTGAACCGGATCGTTGTCCGCATAGAGGTTCTTGACGCCGCGGAACGGATCCTTGCGGCCGAACTGGTAGAGCAGGCCTGCGGTTTCCGTGCTGCCCACTCCGTTGCTGTCGCCGGTCATGTAATCGTAGCTGAAGCCGCCGAGGTTTACTTTCATCAAGTAGTAGGTGTCTGCATCGTGGTAATCCGTCGTCGGGTCGAACGAAGCGCCCGTGCACCAGATATGCCAGCTCCAGAGGATGTTCCCGGAGCCGTCCTTGACGGCGATCAGGGCATTGCCCCGGGCGCCGGTGGTCTTGAAATAGAC
Organism: Bacteroidales bacterium UBA1199; assembly: GCA_002309795.1. The sequence goes on along the minus strand of DBXZ01000047.1, from coordinate 12,544 downwards.
GTAGCCGTCGTCGTAGATGCCGATGCCGTTCGTGATGGCCGGGTCGGAAACGTCGATGATGTCACCAACCGAAGGAACATTCATGCCGTTGGCCCGGGACTCCCAGAGCACCTCCGCTGAAACGGCGGTAGAGTTCAGATAATTGAAATCGGTTCCCTTGCAGTTCTTGATCTTGTAGATGCCCGGCGTGTCGGAAGCCACCACGTAGCAGTTGGCCGTATGGTTCATCGGGCTCAGGTTGGTAGCTGCGGGCGGCGTGGGGGAAGCCGTACCCTCGAGGTTGACCGTCAGGCGGTACATCTTGCCGGCCTCGAAAGAGGTGAGCGACGGCAGGGTGATGGTCTTCGTATATTTATCGCCGTTCTCATGATAAGCGGTCACCGTCCAGGTAGTGGAAGCGGGCTGGTCCTTGATGGAAGCGACCATATAGCAGACCAGCGTGCGGTCGACCGGAAGGTTTATGCCGGTGGAGGTTCCCTCGCTCGGATTCATATTGCCGAAGTAAACATCCAGATAATCGGTGTTTTTGGTGAGGACCATCGTAGGATCGGCCAGGTATCCCCAGTTGCCGTTCGGACCGAAAGAAAGGCCGGCAGAAGTTTCCAGACGAATTCTCTGGATCACGTCGGAAGCGGTGAGGCCGGAAGGAAGGACTGCCGTCAGCTTGATGACCGAATAAAGGTTCTGCATCGTGGCATTGAGGGTATGCGTGTACGCATTCACCTCAACAATCTGAGCGTTTCCGAAGATGACGTTGCGCTCGCGGACCGGAGTCAGGTCGCCGCTACTGGTTACATACGGATAACGCTGATTGTCAAAATGGACATACTCCGTTCCTTTCTTGACGCCATAGATGGCGCGGGCCACGTCGATGCGGTCGGTACGACCGTTGAAGGGACGGGATGCCCAGTAACCGTCCGGATTCGGGATATCCAGGTCCGGATCCATTTCCACCGGCTGGAGAACCGGGTAGAACACGAGGATACGTTCAGCATCCCCACCGGTGAAGTAGCCTTCGAACACACCGCTCGCGGAGCCGTCACCGGACTTGAGGGCGAAGTTGTCGATGCTGCGAACGGTCGCCGTGCTGCTGTTTGCGTTGAACGACACGACGGAGACGCTGTCGCCGAGGGTCCAGGTGCATTTGAGGACATTGCCTTCCAGTTCATAATTCGTACGGGTAGCGTCACCCAGGCTGGCCGTGAGGCTCATCAGGACGCCCTGGGGATTTTCAGAACCGGTACCTCCGAATTGCTCTTTCGGCTGGCAGGAAACAAGCGCAAGGGCGGCGACGGCCGCCAAAAGGATAATGGTTTTCTTCATGGTCTTTTCCTCCTAGTCGTTGTAAGGGATATCACCACCGTCTCTGAAGTCCGGAGCGGAAAGGCAGAGTACCTGTTGCGGCCGCACCTCGAACAGTTTGATCATCGGTGCTGCATAGTCTTTTTTGTTTTCCATATACATTAAGAATTAGGTATTTGCAAAGCATTTTTTCAGCTGTGCAAAGTTACCTCCTCCGACAAGGGCGGACAATACATAATTCTATGTATGATTTTTCCACAAAAAGAAGGAAAGCTCAGAATTATTGCGAACTTTGTAGCAGAGAAACTATTCCTCAATGGAAACCTCCGATCCTACCCGCTCCAGCCAGGTGCTGGAACTCGCCTCGGAAGCCGGCCACATCCTGTTGGAAAACGGCTCCGAGATCTCCCGTGTGGATGAAACGATGAAGCGCATCGCCGCCAACTACGGCGAGAATTCAGAGAATTTCTTCACGATGGGCAACGGCATCATCACCACCGGCGACTCCTACGCCGGGGTGAAGTACGTGCCCATCAAGGGAGCGCGGTTCGACAAAATCATAGCCGTCAACCAGCTCTCCTGGGACATCCAGAACGCCGGCTGCACCTTCGACGACGCACGCAAACGCGTCGCCGATATCCGCAAGCTGCCCGGCAAACCCGTCTGGGAACAGCTGATCGGCGCGGCACTGGGCACCGGCGGATTCTGCGCGGTTTTCGGCGGAAGCCTCTTCGACTGCGCGGCCGCCGTCGTGGCCGGCATCCTGCTCTGGACCTTCGTACTGACGGTCAGCGTGCCGTATCTCTCGAAGATGCTGGGCAATATATTCGGCGGTCTGGTCGGGACGGGACTGTGCGCCATCTTCCACCATCTCGGATTCGGGGAGCATCTGGGCAACATGATTGCCGGCACCCTGATCCTGCTGGTGCCGGGAGTTGCCTTCACCAACGGCATCCGGGACCTCGCCAACGAGGATTACCTCTCCGGCGTCACCCGGCTGCTGGATGCGCTGATGATGTTCTTCTGCATTGCGCTGGGCACCTGCCTGGCCTTTGTGATACACAGTTACTTCATTGGCGGCATCATCCAGTTGAACGGCACCTTCGCCTCCGCACAGACGTCCGGCCTGCCCCTGCAGGCACTTGCCGCCCTGATGGGCACGGTGGCCTTCGCCATCCTTTTCAGCGTACCGCGCCGCTACTACCTGAGTGCCGGCGTCGTGGGTATGCTGGGTTGGATCACGTACCTGGTGATCTACCGCTATGCGCAGCTGGGAGTCGGCGCAGCCACCTTCTTCGGGGCTTTCGTCGTGGCGCTGCTCTCGATCGTGCTGGCCATCCGGCTGAAGTGCCCGAGCACTATCTTCCTGGTCTGCGGCAATTTCCCGCTGATTCCGGGTGGCGGCATCTTCTGGAGCACCTACTACACGCTCACCGAACAGCTGCACCCGGCTCTCACGGCCTGGTACACCGCCATCAAGGTGGCCATCGCCATCGTGCTGGGCATGATCCTCGTCACCTGGTATTTCCGGAAACGCAAGACCCGCCTGCACCACCACGCTTAAAAATGAAAAACAAGCACCCTTTTCCTATGAAACGTTCCTTTCTCCTTTGCCTGACGCTGCTGCTGAGCACGGCGGTTCTGTGGGCCCAGAAGCCCGCACTGGACCACTCCGTCTACGACGGTTGGAAATCCGTCAACCGCCCCGTGATCCAGGAGGGCAGCGAATGGGCAGTCTATGCCGTCTCTCCCCAGGAGGGCGACGGCATGCTGTATCTTTATAATGTAAAGACCGGCAAGACCTTCACGGCTGAGCGCGCCTCCCGCGCCATGATCAGCGCCGACGGAACCAAGGCCGTGTACCGCATCACCCCGCCTTTCAAGGAGACCCGCCAGGCCAAGATCGACAAGAAGAAACCTGACGAGCGTCCCAAAGGCTCGATTGCCGTGATGGACCTCAAGACCGGTGAGGCCAGGGAGTTCGCCAACGTCACCAACTTCAAGAGCGGTGAGAATCTGGGCGAATGGATCGCCTTCAAGGAAGAAGAGGTGAAAGCCGCTCCCGCTAAGCCGGGGAAGAACGGCGAGAAGCCCGAGAAAGGTGAAAAACCCGAAAACGGGGACAAGAAACCCGAGAAGCCTTCCGTAAAGAACAACCTCTATGTCCTCAACATCAGGACGATGGTGATCGATACGCTGAAGAGTGTGGATTCGTTCAAGTTCGACCACGCCGGCAACCGCCTGGCGTACGTCACCAAACCGGACAAGAAGGATTCCGTGACCGTGCGCGGCCTCTTCGTGTACGATCCCGCCACCAGGACCTCCACCCCGGTGCTGACCGGTGAGAAGAAGGCCTCCTTCGGCAATTTCTTCTTTGAAAAAGAGGGCGGCCGGATTGCGTTCTACGCTTCGCTCGACACCGCCAAAGATGCCGCCAAGCAGCAGGATCTCTACCTCTACAACGGGGGCGAGCCCACCTTGCTGCTGACCCACAAGGCATCCGTCCTTGCCCGGGGCTGGGAACTGGGTCAGAGTGCGGACATCCGCTTCTACGACGGCTATCTGACGCTCGGCACACGTCCGGTTCCGCCCGAGAAAGACACCACGCTGGTGGACTTCGAGCAGGCGAAACTCGACATCTGGGTCTGGAACGAGGATTATATCCAGACCATCCAGAACAACCGCCTCTCCCACGAAAAGGGCCGCACCTACCTGGCCAAGATCGGTTATGACGGCAAAAGCTTCGTGCAGCTCGCAGACGAGATAATGCAGAGCGTGGAAATTCCCGAAGGATACAAGGGCGACTATGTGATGGTGGCCGACGACAAACCGTACCGCATCCAGCGGCAGTGGGATTATTCTGCCTGCTCCGATATTTACCAGATTGACCTGCGCAACGGCAAACGCACGCTGATTGAGAAGGAATCTCCGCTCTCCTATGCCCAGGAATCTCCCGACGGAGCCTATGCCGCCAGCTTCAACGAAAAGGACGGCAACTGGTATGTGATCGATATCGCTGCGGGAACGATCCGCGAAGTCTCTTCCACGATCGGCAACGCTTTCTACGATGAAGAGGATGACCATCCGGCATTCCCGGGGGCTTACGCAGGCGCCGTCTGGAGCGAAGACAGCAAGTATTTCTGGATCCGCGACCGGTACGACTGGTGGCAGATCGACCCGACCGGAGCCGCCGCTCCCGTCCGCAAGACCTTCGGCCGCGAGAACCGTCTCACCTACAGCGTGACCATGCCCTACAACCGCACCGACATCCGCGTGCCGCGCGGCGGCATGATCTTCACCGACCGTCCGGTCTGGTTCACCACCTTCGACGAAGTGACCAAGGAGAACGGCATCGCCCGGCTCGATATTACCCGCCGCAAGGCCAAGGTGGAGAACCTCGCCAAAGGCCCCTACGTCTACCAGTCCCTGGCTGTCAGCACCGGCCGCAAGCCGGCGGCAGTGTTCATCCGCGGCAACTTCGAGGAGGGCAGCGACATCTGGATTGCCCGCGACAACTTCAAGAAACAGGAGAAGCTCACCAATACCGGCGAGCAGCTGAAAGCCTATAACTGGGGCACCGTGGAGCTGGTCAAATGGACGGCCTGGGACGGCACCCCGGCGGAAGGCCTGCTCTACAAGCCGGAGGATTTCAATCCCGCAAAGAAATACCCGGTGATCTGCTACTTCTACGAACGCTACTCCGAGACGCTTTACTCTCCCCGTATCCCGTCTCCGTCGGCCTCCACGGTCAATATTCCGTTCTTCGTGAGCAACGGCTACATCGTATTCGTGCCGGATCTGCGCTACAAGGACGGCCATCCGGGCAAGAGCTGTATGAACTTCCTGATGCCGGGCGTGGACATGCTCTGCGAGTACCCGTGGGTGGACGGCGACCATATCGGCATCCAGGGCCAGAGCTGGGGCGGCTACCAGACCGCTTACCTGATTACCCAGACGAACCGTTTCGCAGCGGCGGGCGCCGGCGCACCGGTCAGCAACATGACCTCCGCTTACGGCGGCATCCGCTGGGAGAGCGGCATGGCCCGCACGGCACAGTACGAAAAGGGACAGAGCCGGATCGGCAAGGACCTCTGGGAGGGCTTCGACCTCTATGTGGAGAACTCCCCGCTCTTCTTCGTGCCGAACGTCACCACCCCGGTGCTGATCATGCACAACGACCAGGACGGCGCGGTGCCGTGGTGGCAGGGTATCGAATTCTTCAACGCGCTGCGCCGCTGCGGCAAGCAGGCGTGGATGCTCCAGTACAACGACGAGGCCCACAACCTCAAGGAACGCCGCAACCGCAAGGACCTCAGCGTCCGCCTGCAGCAGTTCTTCGACCACTTCCTGAAGGGCGCCCCGATGCCCGTCTGGATGTCCCGCGGCGTGCCCGCAACCCACAAGGGTATCGATTACGGTTTTGGATTTGACGATAACGAATCATTATGAAAAGAATAGCAGCATTTTTTATGGCTATGGCAGCAACTTTTTCCTGCGCCCCGAAAGCCGAAACTCCCGTTTTGATTGAGAAACACGACATTCCCGTGGTGGACGGTCAGTTCACCCCGGAAATCATGCACCAGCTGGGCAAGGTGGGTGACCCGCAGTACTGCGAAGCAACCGGCAAGATTCTCTACGGAGTAACCTACACCTCCATCGAAGAGAACAAGGGCAACCGCGAACTCTTCGTGATGAATGCGGACGGCACAGACAACCACCAGATTACCCGTTCCGCAGGCAGCAAGTCCAACGCCCGCTGGATAGACGGCGGCAAGAAGATCGCCTACCTGCATAAAGGCCAGATCTGGGTTGCCGACGCCGAGGGCCGCGGTGCGCGCCAGGTGAGCGACGTTCCCGACGGAATCGGCGAATTCAAGCTCTCGCCTGACGAGAAGAGCGTGCTCTATGTGAGCGACTTCAAGGTTGCGCCCAAAGCTGCCGACATCTATCCGGACATCCCGAAGTCCACGGCCCGCACCATCACGGGGATGATGTACCGCCACTGGGACCATTTCGTGGAGAACATCCAGCATACCTGGCTGGCCTCCTTCGACGGCAACAAGCTGGGCGAGGGGAAGGACCTGCTCGGCGGCGAGCCCTTTGAACTGCCCACCGAACCGTTCAGCGGGATCGAACAGCTCGATTTCAGCCCGGACGGCCGCTATATCGCCTATTCGTGCCGCAAGCTGACGGGCCGCGAATACGCCTTCTCCACCAATACCGACATCTTCCTCTACGAGATTGCCACCGGCGAATGCCGCAACCTGACCGAGGGAATGATGGGCTACGACACCGATCCGCTCTTCTCGCCCGACGGCAGCAAGATTGCCTGGCTGAGCATGGAGCGCGACGGCTATGAGGCCGACAAGGTGCGCCTCTTCGTGATGAACGCCGACGGCAGCGGCAAGCGCGAGCTGACGGCAGCCTTCAAGTACAATGCCGGCGGCCTGCTCTGGAATGCCGAATCCACCGGCCTCTGGTTCACCTCGGAAATGGAAGGCCTCAAGGAGATCTGCTTCGCAGACCTCGCTGCCGGAAACTGCACCAAGGTGACGCGCGGCGACTGGGTGGATTTCAACAGCATCAGCCTCTTCGAAGAGGGTACGCTGCTGGCCACCAACTGCTCGATGCTGCGTCCCGCGGAGATCGTCAGGGTCTCGCTGGCAGACGGCAGCTGGGCGCCGCTGACGCACGAAAACGACTGGATTCTCGAGCAGCTCGCTCCCGTTACGATGGAGCAGCGCTGGATCCGCACCACCGACGGTAAGAAGATGCTGACCTGGGTGGTCTATCCGCCGCAGTTCGACCCGGCCAAAGTCTATCCGTCCGTCCTGATCTGCCTGGGCGGTCCGCAGGGCGCCATCACGCAGGGCTGGTCCACCCGCTGGAACTACCGTCTGATGGCATCGCAGGGCTATATCGTGGTCCTGCCGAACCGTCGCGGAACCACCGCGTTCGGTCAGGATTGGTGCGAACAGATTTCCGGTGACTATATCGGCCAGAACATGAAGGATTACCTGGCTGCAGCCGACGCCCTGCTCGCCGAGCCTTACGTAGGCAAGATGTGCGCGGCGGGTGCCAGCTACGGCGGCTATTCCGTCTATTACCTGGCCGGCATCCACCAGAACCGCTTCTCGGCCCTGATCGCCCATGCGGGCATCTACAACCAGGAACACATGTTCATGGAGACCGAGGAGATGTGGTTCCCCAACTGGGACAACGGCGGATGCAAGGATCCGAAGACCTATATGGCCGGCTCGCCGTGGAGCAAGACTCCCGCAGCCGTCCGCCACTACGCCAACTCCGCCCACAAGCTCGCGAAGAACTGGAACACCCCGATTCTCGTGATGCACGGCGAACTGGACTACCGCGTGCCGGTGGACCAGGGCATGGCAGCCTTCAATACCGCCCAGATGATGGGCGTCCCCTCCAAGATGGTGCTCTTCCCGGATGAGAACCACTGGATTCTGAAACCGCAGAACTCCGTGCACTGGCACCGCGAGTTCTTTGGCTGGATCGATCAATGGTGCAGATAGTTATCATCATTGCCACCGCTGCGGTGGCGGGGCTGTTGGCGTGGCTGCTGACGCGGCTCGCGCTGCGGGCCCGGTATGACCGGGAGCTGACCGCCGCCCGTGCTGCGCTCGAGACCGAAAAGGCCCTGCGCGCCAATGAATCCGCCGTCGCCGCGGAGCGGCTGGAAGATGCGCGGAAGGACTACGAACGGTCGCTGGCGGAGCTGAAAGAGACGCAGGCACAGGCCCTCGAGGCCACGAAAAAAGAGTTGGCGCTCGCCAGCGAGAAGGCGCTTCGCGAGCGGGAAGAGAACCTCAGGAAGACGGCCAGCGAGATGATGGAGGGCATCACCGGCGGCCTGGCCCAGCGCATCACCACAATGACCGAGGCCTTCGAGGCCCAGAAAAAGCAGCACACGGAAGAATCCGCGGCCCTCAAAACCAAGGTGGACGAGGCCGTGAAGAACTTCGCGGAGCAGAGCCGGTCGCTGGGCGACACCGCCGAGCATCTGGCCAGCGCGCTGCGGGGCGACAACAAGATGCAGGGCAACTGGGGCGAACAGAAACTGAACAATATCTTCGTGCAGGAAGGCCTCGTGGAGGGCCGCGACTACCACCGCGAAGTCTATCTGCGCGATGAAGGCGGCGAGATTCTGCGCAACGAGGATTCCGGGCGGAAGATGCGCCCCGACTACGTGCTGCACTTCCCGGACAATACCGATATCCTGATCGACGCAAAAATGAACCTGGACGCCTTCGTGGACTGGTATAACGCCGACAACGAGGCAGACCGCACCGAGTTTGCGAAACGCAACCTGGCCGCCGTCCGGGCGCAGGTAGCGTCGCTCGCCGGCAAACGCTATTCGGAGTACGTCCAGGACGGCCACAAGACGTTGAATTACGTGATCATGTACGTGGCCAACTACGGCGCGCTGGCGCTGGCCCGCACCCTGGAACCGAACATCGTGAACGACGCCTTCCGCCAGAACGTGCTGATTACCACGGAGGAGACCATCATGCCCTTCCTCCGGGTCCTGCACACCGCCTGGGTGAACGTGGACCAGATCCGCAACCAGGAAAAGATTGTCAAGGCGGCTTCGCAGATGGTGGAGCGCGTGCAGGATTACTTTGCCGCCCACACCGAGGTGGGCAAACGGCTGCACGACGCGCTGGAAGCCCACGAGGCCGGCACGCGCAAGCTTCAGGAGGGTGGCCAGAGCATCATCCGCGCCGCCCGCGAGGTGGAACGTCTCGGCAACCTCAAGCTCAATCCCAAAAAGGCCCCGTTGCCGGAGGTGGATCCGCTGCCGGAGGTGGAAGAGTAAAACGCTGAACCGACGGCTATGGGATCGCGAAAATGGCTTTTCGGGGTGCTGGGATGGGCCCTGGGCGGGCCCATCGGGGGATTGATTGGATACTTTCTGGGCGCCACGTTTGAAAATATCGACGAAGCAAGGGGTGCAGATTCGGATTCGACGGGGCGGGGTTACACCGGTACGGGTGCCGGGTCGGCTTCTGCCGGGCGGGGATATTCCGCCCAGGAGCAGCGCAACAGCTTCCTGGTGAGCCTGCTCGTGCTTTCCTCGGCCGTTATCCGCGCCGACGGAAAGACGCTGCGCTCCGAACTGGACTACGTACGTGGGTTCGTGCTGCAGAACTTCGGCGCCAACGCGGTGGACGAGGCCATGCGCATCATGGAGGAGCTCAACCGAAAGGAGGTCGATATCCGGTCGGTGGGCGCGCAGATTGCCGGGAACATGAACTACTCCCAGCGGCTGCAGCTCTTCCACTATCTGGCGCAGCTGGCGGCGGCGGACGGAGAGTTCAGCGCCTCGGAAAAGGCGGTGCTCGAGTCGATTGCGGTTTCCATCGGTATTTCGGCGGAGGACATGAATTCCGTGATCGCAATGTTCTACAAGGACACCCGCTCCGCCTATGACGTCCTGGAAATCAGTCCTGACGCCTCCGACGCCGAGGTCAAGGCCGCCTACCGCCGGATGGCCATGAAGAACCATCCAGACAAAGTCGCTTCCCTGGGCCCCGACGTCCAGAAAGCCGCCGCCGACAAATTCCGCCAGATCCAGGAAGCCTACGAAACCATCAAGCGCGACCGCGGCCTGAATTAGTGGCCACTTCCCGCCGGATTTCAGTAAACTGTATTTCGCCAGACGGGGTTTCGCCAAAGTCACGCACGCTCACCCGCGTTCTGGGGCTCTGTAGGGCATATCGGGTTGCTCGAGAGTCCGATTTGGGGCAGTCGAGCACGGTCACCGGCGATGCTGGGCGTTACAGGACATTTCGGCATGCGTGAGTTTGGCGAAAAGGGAACGATGTAATCATTCCTTAAGAATCGCGGAAATATTTGGCCAGTTGGAAATTAAAGCGTATCTTTGCAGCCCCGCAAAAAGTGCGGGGTATAGTTAACTAATTTATTTATACCAAATTAACAACCCAATGCCTGGATTAATTGGAAAAAAAATCGGAATGACTTCCGTTTTCGATGCCGCCGGAAAAAATCTTCCGTGCACCGTTATTGAGGCTGGTCCGTGTGTTGTTACGCAAATCCGTACAGTTGAGAAAGATGGTTATGCCGCTGTACAGCTTGCCTATGACGATATCAAGGAAAAACACGCCAGCAAGCCCCTTCAGGGCCACTTCAAAAAGGCAGAAACCACGCCGAAGCGTAAGCTCGTGGAATTCAAGAATGATTTCCCTGCAGAGCTGAAAGTCGGCCAGGTGATCACCCTCGCAGACCTTTCCGAAGGTGTGCAGTGGGTCGATGTCACCGGAATTTCCAAGGGTAAAGGTTTCCAGGGCGTCGTGAAGCGCCACGGATTCCAGGGTGTAGGCGGACAGACCCACGGTCAGGACGACAGACTTCGTCACCCCGGTTCCATGGGCGCATCCTCCTGGCCTTCCCGCGTTTTCAAGGGTATGCGTATGGCCGGCCACATGGGCGGCGACCGCGTCAAGGTTTTCAACCTGCAGGTCATCAAGGTCATCCCTGAAAACAATCTCGTTATTGTCAAGGGTTCCATCCCCGGAGCCAAAGGTTCTTATGTAATTGTGGAGGACTAAGCGTTATGAAACTCGACGTTTACAAAATCGACGGTACCGCAGCCGGCAAGCAGGCCGAGCTCGCAGATGACATCTTTGCCATCGAACCGAATGACAACGCTATCTACCTGGATGTGAAGCAGTATCTTGCTGCTCAGCGTCAGGGAACCCACAAGACCAAAGACCGCAGCGAAGTCGCTTACTCCACCAAGAAGATGGGTCGCCAGAAAGGCGGCGGCGGCGCACGCCACGGTTCCATCAAGTCCAATATCTATGTAGGCGGCGGTACCGCACACGGTCCGCGCCCGCGCGATTACGACTTCAAACTCAACAAGAAGGTGAAACAGCTGGCCCGCTTCTCCGCCCTTACCTATAAGGCAAAAGACGGCGCCATCACGATGGTAGAGCCCTTCTCCATGGAGAAGCCTTGCACCAAGGATTTCATCAAGATCCTCGACGCACTCAAGGTCAACGGCCGCAAGACCCTCGTCATCCTTCCCGCAAATTCCAAGAATATTTACTTATCGTCTCGCAACCTGCCGGAAGCCAAGGTGATTACCGTTGACGAGATCAACACCTACGTTTTGCTCCACGCAAACCACCTGGTGATGGTCGACGGTGTCCAGGACATTCTTGCTGACAGACGCAAATAACACGCACCGCAATGGGAATTTTAATTAAGCCAATCGTAACTGAGAAAATGACGGTTCAAGGCGATAAGTTGAACCGTTACGGTTTCATCGTCGACAAAAACGCCAACAAGATCGAGATCAAGAAGGCAGTCGAGCAGATGTACGGTGTGTCCGTCCAGGACGTCAATACCGTAAACTACCACGGCAAGCGCAAAAGCCGCTACACGAAAGCCGGTATGTTGACAGGCCGCACGAACAACTACAAGAAGGCGTTCGTGACGCTGGCCGGTGATGATAAGATTGATTTCTATAGCAACATCTAAGGACTATGGCAGTACGTAAATTCAAACCGGTAACTCCCGGTTCCCGCAATAAGGTCATCAGCACCTTTGAAGAGATTACCTGCACCACCCCTGAGAAGTCGTTGCTCGAACCCCGCCGCCGCAGCGGTGGACGCAACAACCAGGGCAAGATGACCGTCCGCTACATCGGCGGCGGCCACAAGAAGATGTACCGTGTGATCGACTTCCTCCGCGACAAGGATCAGTACACCGCCGTGGTCAAGACGATCGAATACGACCCGAACCGCAGCGCACGCATCGCTCTCGTTGTTTACGCTGACGGTGAGAAGCGTTATATCATCGCCCCGAACGGCCTTAAGGTCGGTCAGGTGATCGCTTCCGGCAGCGGCGTCGCTCCCGAAGTGGGCAACGCGCTTCCTCTTGCAGAAATTCCGCTCGGTACCCTCGTTCACAACATCGAACTGCGTCCGGGTGCAGGTGCCGTGATGGCACGCAGCGCCGGCGCATACGCACAGCTTACGGCTCGCGAAGGCAACCACGCCGTTCTTCGCCTCCCTTCGGGTGAAACCCGCATGGTGCTCGTCAGCTGCCGCGCAACCGTCGGTGTCGTGTCGAACACCGACCACAACCTCGAGTCTCATGGTAAGGCTGGTCGCCGCCGCTGGCTCGGACGCCGCCCGCACAACCGTGGTGTCGTCATGAACCCTGTGGATCACCCGATGGGTGGTGGTGAAGG
>DBXZ01000013.1:8232-11242 GCA_002309795.1 Bacteroidales bacterium UBA1199 | reverse complement strand
CTCTCCCGGCTCGATACCGCCAGTTTCGAGGCCTATTTCTTCCGTGGCATCGCCAAGTACAATCTGGGCGATTTCGCCGGCGCGCAGAAGGATTTCGACCGCACGCTGCACTTCAATCCCATCTACACGCCCGCCTATCACTACCGCGCCATCACGCTGAGCCGGATCGGCAAATACGACCTGGCCCTCAAGGACCTGGAAGAGGCGGTGGACCTGCGTCCCAGCTACACGGGGCTCTATTTCAGCCGCGGCGTGACCTACTTCCTTTCGCAGCAGTTCGACCTGGCCATCCAGGATTTCAACCGCTTTATCCGCCGTGAGCCGCGTGAGGGCGACGCCTACCTCAACCGGGGCGCCTGCTACCTTTTCCTGGGCGACACCACCCAGGCCATGGCCGACTACAACAAGGCAATCTCGCTGAACCGTTACGACCCCGAAGGGTATATCCGCCGCTCCCGCGTCTACGGCATGCAGGAGAACTATGACGCGGCCATCGCCGATCTCAACCGGGCGATCGCTCTCGACTCCACCAATACCTACGCCTTTTTCAACCGGGCGCTGCTGCAGTACAACCGCAAGGAGGTCCGCGCCGCGCTGGACGACCTGAACCGCGTGCTCAAGGAGGAACCGGGCAACGCCCTGACGCTCTACAACCGCGCGCTGATTCTGTCGCAGGTGGGCGACTATACCGCCGCGCTGGACGATTATGACCGCGTGCTGAATATCAATCCGAACAACGTGCTGGCCTACTTCAACCGGGCGTCCGTCTTCATGGAACTCGGCCGCTGGCGGGATGCGATGGACGACTATTCCAAGGCCATCAACCTCTATCCCGACTTCGCACAGGCCTATATGAACCGGGCTTACGCCAAGAATATGCTCGGGCAGTACAACTCCTCCAAGAAGGACTACGAGATTGCGCAGAAGAAGATTGCGGAGTACAAGGCGCGCAGCACCGACTCCACCGTCCATTCCGCCTTTGCGGACACCAGCCGGAAGTTCGATGCGCTGCTGGCGCTCGACGCCGACTTCGCCAAGAAGGATTTCGACAACGAACTGTTGCAGTACCGCGACGTGGACATCCGTCTCAAGCCGCTTTTCAAATTCTCCGCCGTGGATGAAGAGGTCCAGATCAACTACCTGAACCGCCGGTTCGAAGACGATGCGCTGGAGGCCTTCCTCAAGGCTTCGCCCGTCCCCGTGCGCTTTGCAGCGGCCAAGGAGGCTTCCCTGGCCACGGGAGACCGGCGCCGTGCTGAGATTGACCGCCAGGTGGCCGCGGGCCGTACCCCGGCCAACCTCTTTGCCAAGGCGCTGCTCGAGGCGGACAACAAGCAGTTCAACAACGCCATGCTCTGCTACGATGCGGCCATCGCCCTGGAACCCGACAACGCCTGGTTCTACATCAACCGCGGTGCGCTGCAGGCCGAGATGATCGATTTCATCTCATCGATTGAAAACAATGTTCAAGTGCTGACGCTCGACAATACCAAGACCGTGAGAACCCGCGTCCAGGACCAGGTGACGCGCAGTTACGATTATACGCCCGCCCTTCACGACATGACCCGGGCGGAAGAGTTGCTGCCCGATTCGCCCTACATCCACTACAACCTGGGCAACCTCTACTGTCTCTCCAACGACCTTCCGGAGTCTATCTCGCAGTATACCAAGGCCATCGAACTGGCACCGAAGATCGGTGAAGCCTACTACAACCGCGGTCTGGTCCAGATCTACCTGAAAGACCGCGAGAAGGGCTGCATAGACCTGAGCGTGGCCGGTGAACTGGGCATCGCAGACGCCTACAGCGTCATCAAGAAATACTGTAAACAGGAGGAAAATCTATGATCTGGCTCTGGACATCGGTGCTTTCCGCGCTGCTTTTGGGCTGCTACGACATAGCCAAGAAGCAGTCCCTGAAGCGGAACGGCGTCCTGGAAGTTCTGCTGATTGCCACCGGACTCTCTACGCTGTTCCTTTTCCCGGTGCTGATCGGCCCGCATCCGGCAACCCTGCAGATGCATCTACTGCTTCTTATCAAGTCTCTGCTGGTGGCCGGCTCCTGGATTTGCGGTATTATCGGTCTTAAACACCTGCCGCTCACCACGGTGGGTATCATCAAGGCCACCCGGCCCGTCTTCGTATTGCTGGGTTGTCTGCTGCTCTTCGGCGAGGTGCTGAACCTGATGCAGTGGGCCGGTATCGTCGTGGCCATCCTCGCCCTCACGCTGCTCGGACTCTCGTCCCGCAACGAGGGAATCTTCTTCCATCGCGACCGCTGGGTGTGGTGCATGGGCCTTTCCGTCCTCTTCGGAGTGGTCAGCGCCCTGTTCGACAAGCAGATTGTCTCCAACCTAAAACTGCCCCCGGTCTTCACCCTGGCCTGGTGTGACCTCTACGTCACCATCCTGATCGCCATCTGCGTCGCCGTCAACCGGACTCTCCTCCGCAAGAAAGCGGCACCCGTAGTCGGGATGCCATCCCGGCAAGGTGCCGGCGCTGCCGGAACGGAATCCGGCTTCGCGGAACAAACGGGGGGAAGAGTTCCGTTGCGCCCGGATTCCGTTCCGGGCATCGTGCCGTTCCGCTGGGACTGGTCGCTGCTGCTGATTGCCGTATTCATTACCATATCCGATATCCTCTATTTCTACTCGCTCAGCTGCGAAGGCTCGCTGCTGGCAGTGGTATCCATGCTGCGCCGCAGCTCGGTGGTCGTCACCTTCCTGGGCGGTGCAATTCTCTTCAAAGAGAAGAATCTTCTCGCCAAAGGGTGGGTGCTGCTTCTGTTGCTCGCCGGTATGGTGCTCCTGTTTCTTGGTTCCCGATAATCCATCACTATGCAAAGATATTTCCTGATCCTGACCCTGTTGATGCTGCCGCTGCTCCCGCTGCGCGCGCAAAATAATGTCAACGCTGTGAAAAATGCCGAAGTCACTGCCGAGCCCGATACCGTCGAGACCCAGCTGCTGACGCCGGCGGAGGCAATCGATACCCTCGACACGGAAGACAAGTA
>DBXZ01000013.1:0-8188 GCA_002309795.1 Bacteroidales bacterium UBA1199 | reverse complement strand
ACGGCCGGTTTCTACGAAGGATGGGACCCTGAAAAGATTCACGCTTTCAAGGATGTTCCGGTGGATTCTCTGCCCGCTGAGATTGATCTGCGGCTGTTGGATTCGACCCATTCTTTCTGTGTGCCTGTTCCGGGATCGGTCCGCTCCAGTTTCCGTTTCCGGGGCCGCAGGCCGCACAAGGGCGTGGACCTTCCGCTTCATACGGGCGACACGGTCCGGGCTGCTTTCGACGGTGTGGTCCGTTATTCCGGAAAGGGCCGGGAGACGGGCGGCTACGGCGGTCTGGTGATTATCCGGCATGACAACGGACTGGAGACCTATTATGCCCATCTTTCCAAACGGTTTGTCTTCTCAGGCGATATGATCAAGTCGGGCGAAGCCCTGGGCCTGGGCGGCAGTACCGGCCGCAGCACCGGCCCACACCTCCATTTCGAAACCCGCTACATGGGCAAGGCGTTCGATCCGGAGCGCGTGGTGGATTTCCGCCACGGCACCATCCGCGATTCGCTCATCACCCTCAAGCGCCACTATTTCAACGTTTATTCCCACTACGGAATGACCGACGAAGAGTCGAAGGCCGCTTCGGGCCGCATCATCTATGTGGTGCGCAAGGGCGACAACCTGGGCCGTATCGCCGCCAAGTACGGCACGACGGTCTCGGCCATCTGCAAGCTGAACAAGATCTCTTCGAAGTCGCTGATCCGGCCCGGTCAGCGGTTGATCGTACGTTAAAGAGAAGGTGCTTCCGGATCGTCGTCCACGGTCAGGAAGCGTTCCGTTCCGAATTTGTCGAGCGCTCGTTCCAGCAGGGACGAGCGCGTTGCATCGTGGGTGGCCACCGCCTGGTACTGCAGCGATTCGAGCAGCATCACGGGCAGCACGGAGACGCTGCGCAGCGCGGCGTGGTTCACGTCGGCCGCACGCAGGTCGCGGAGCATCAGGATATCGCCCTCCGCCTGCAAATTGATGTAGAACAGTTCTTTGCCCTCTTCGAGCCATGCCGGTACGAATCCGCCCGGAAAGCAGAGCGGGTAGAGGGGAAGGCCGTTCTCCTCGGCCAGCAGAAAATAGAGGTACGCGATGGCGATGGGATTGCCTTTGCGCTGTTCCAGTACGTTCGGGAGGCGGGCGCAAAGGGGATCGGTCATCGCTTCGTCGCGGATGGTGAAGCCCAGCCGGTGAAAGAAGAGGTGGCTGAATATCTTGGCGTTTTCGAGGGCGGTCCGCTGGTCGGAGGCCTCGTTGCGGTAGGCCGACGCGCAGGCTTCCACGGCCTGCGTAAAGACTTCGCGCCTCAGGCTGTAGTCGCAGAGCGAAGAGATCAGGAAGCCCGCTTCGAAGAGCGAAAATCCGGCGGTTCCGCAGCTGCGGGCAAGCCGTTTGAGGTCTTCCAGCCGGAATTCTTCGTTAAAACGGCGCTGCCGCTCGGCAATCAGCCGGGCGCGTTGCGGGTTACGTTCGGCGCGACGCAACTCTTCCAGGGCGGGAAGGACTTCACGCCCCATTTCCAGCAGGCGGCGGTCCACACAGGCGGCCACCGTCTCGTCGGAATCGTCGAAAAGGGAAACCAGGTCCTGGAGTTCGCTGCGCGAAGCCATCCGTCAGTCGCGCGTGAGGGCGTCGAGGGATTTTTCGACCATCTCTGCCATCAGCGCCTTGTAGTCCGGATTGCTCTCCTTGGCGTAGCGGTTGGCAATGATCAGGCAGACGGTACCGGCTTCGTGGCCCAGAACGGCGGCCATGCCGGCCAGGGCGGAGGATTCCATCTCGATGTTGGTGATTTTCCACTCGCCGAACGAGAATCCTTCCATCTTGTAGATCAGGTCGGGAACGGTGAGTTTCATGCGCACGGAGCGCCCCTGCGGCCCGTAGAAACCCGGTGCGGACATCGTTACGCCGCTGATGGTGAAGTCTTTGAACCGTTCGGCCACCTTGTCGCTCGATTTGACGAAGTAAGGGGTGGCGAAACGCTCCGGCCAGTCCATGTATTTGACGAAGGCCTGTTCGATATCGTTCTCACGGACCTTTTCGCCGTCGGCATACCAGTTGAGCACGCCGTCGAAACCGACCGACATCCGGGAGAAGACGTAGCTGCCCAGCGGAATCTCCGGGCGGATGGCGCCGCTGGTGCCGATTCGCAGGAGGGTCAGCGTGCGATGCTCCTTCTTGGGCAGGCGGGTCTCGAAATCGATGTTGGCCAGGGCGTCCAGCTCGGTCATCACGATATCGATGTTGTCGGTGCCCATGCCCGTGGAGAGCACAGTGACGCGTTTGCCGTGGTAACGGCCGGTAATGGTATGCAGTTCGCGCGATTCGCGCTCAAATTCAATGGAATCCTTGTCAAAGAAGGAGGCGACCATCCGGACGCGGCCCGGGTCTCCGACCAGAACGACCGTGTCGGCCAGTTCTTCCGGGTGCAGGTGCAGGTGGAACACAGTTCCGTCCGGGTTGATAATCAGTTCGGATTCAGGAATTCTTTCGCTCATGGCTTTTCATCTTTGGTTTGAGTTT
This sequence comes from Bacteroidales bacterium UBA1199, assembly GCA_002309795.1. Next base: position 5,677 of record DBXZ01000013.1, on the reverse strand, counting down.
CAAATATAGCAATTATTCGCCGATTCTGTGTATCTTTGTAGAAAATCGAATGCCATGGAAACCCAGAAAGAGAACCAGGAAAAGATGGTCACCGTCGCTGAATACACCGACCTGATGACCGCTCACATCGTGGCCCAGCGCCTGATTGCCGCCGGCATCGGCGCCACCGTCGTCGGAGGACAATCCTCCTATCCCTGCCTGAACGTCATCGACCCCGTCTGTGTGATGGTGCTGGAAGAGGACGAATCCCGCGCCCAGGAGATTCTCGCCGAGCCCGCCGAATAGCGCGACCTTGGCGGCCAATTCGCTGTGCTACAGCGAATAACGCAAAGCACTGGTACCTGTTTTGAGTATCAGTGCTTTGCATTATTACCTCATGCTGAGGCACTTGGCCGCCAAGGCTAAATCGGGCCTCAAGGGTGGGCATGTCATTATTTCGTTTGTTTTGGTATTCCGCTTTATTGACGATGGAACCCCCTCCTGCGTGTGGGAGGCTATTTTTGTCGACAATTCGAAATTCAGAGACTCAAAATAATCACGATACATATGAAAAACACTGAAAGACAAATGTATGTCGCGCCCTCGACAAAGACGGTCGAGGTGCGGTTGTGCCAGGGAATCCTGAGCCTTAGCGGCGGAGTCGGCCTGTCCGGTTCCGGCGTCAATGAAAGCGGAGCGGATGATAACGGAAGTAGTATTTGGTAGCGCTATGAAAAAGATTCTTTATTTCGCATCCTTTGTTCTTTTCGCAGCCCTGTCTGCTGGATGCGCCGATATTCAAGAACCTACGGACCCCGCGAACAAGGGGGACAAGATTACGCTGACCGTATCGGCGGTCACCAAAAACCCTAAAATCTCGGATGAGGCCGGGACCAGAATCTCTTATGGTTCCACTGACGCTACCTGGGAAGCCGGCGACAAGATCTTCCTTGTCAAGAGTGACGGAACGACCATTACGCTGACAATTGCGGATGGAATCGGCACGTCAACCGGCTCCTTTACCTCGACCGACCCCGTCGTAGCAGGTACTTATATTCCTTATGCGGTGAGCGCAAGTTCTCTTTCGAACGGATTTGTGAGCATCGCCACCGGCGTCATTACCCTGGATCTGAGTACTCCCGGCGGCGGTACGCTGGCCGATGCGCTGAAGCACGACATCCTCAAGGGAGACTCGCTGGTCCTGACTGACGACCAGGCGAGCGCATCCATCACGGGGCTCACTACCCACATCCTCAGTTATCTCCGTTTCCGGTTCAACGCTTCCGCAAAGGCGGTTACCTCTGTCGGTATGAGTTCGACCGGCGGCATCAACCAAACCGTGACGATTGCCGCGAACGGCACTGTTTCCGGGAGCAACCCCTCTACGGGAACCTTCTCCGTTGCCGCTTCTGATGACGGGGCAGGCTGCTATGCCGGTTATTTCGCAGTATATGACAAGACCACTTCTACGCTTCTGGCACATGCCGAGGATGAAGACGGAGGCAGGTACTCCCGACTGGTCTCTGCAAAGGAAGAAGCAGATTATACAGCAGGTATGGTTTATGGCAAGGCATACACTTTGAGCGACGCGATGATGAACTCTGACGCGGAGGGTACTCTCTCTGATCAGGACTGGAAGAATCTTGGATTGAGTGTCAAGTGGGCCAAGTTCAATGTAGGACACGGGAGTGGAGGCGAGTATTCATATGACCGGAATTTTGACAACCTGATTTCCGGAGCATGGGCGGGGAGCACCAACCAGTGTGAGATTCCAGCTGAATGGGCCGGTTGGCGCAAGCCTTCCAATGCCGAAGTTCAGGAGCTTTTCTATGCAAGCAACCGTCAATGGATAACCGGCGAGTATAATGGCATTAAATTCAATTGCAATGGCAATTATGTGGCGATGGGCGCCGGTGGAAGGGCAAGGCAGAATGATGGTTCTGGGGACTGGACATATGAGATTGGCAGCACGGTGTTTTTCTATACAAGCGATACATACGAATATACCGGCTCTTATCCCCACGTCGTCCAAAAATGGGCAATGATCGGTGCTTCAAGCACAAGCCCTGGTTTCTCCTATTCGAACTGCGATAGTAGAAACTATTACTATTACAATCAAGTTGCCATGCGCTTGGTCTGCGACTATTAGCAGGTAATTCAGTATCTTTGTGCAGATGAGAGTGACAACCGTACTCATAACTGCATGTATGACACTTATCGCAGCATGTTCTCCGGTCCATACCGGAGGGCACGCTGTCACTGCGTCTGACGGTACCCAGTGGCACCCCTTGACAGTGGAGCGGCTGCCGGATCTGAACGCGCCGCGGGGCAGTCATCGGACGGTTGTGGTCGGTGACGAGATTGTGCTGCTGGGCGGCCAGACCGACGGGTTCAAGCTGCTAGAGACTTCGGAGTATTACGCGAATGGCGCCTGGCACACCATCCCGATGCTCTATCCCCACGACAACGGGTTTGCTGCGCCGCTTCCGGATGGTCGGATCTTGCTGGGCGGTGGCAGTGCGGAGGCTTTCGGCATCGGTCAGAGCTGGGGCGCAGAGCTTTATGACCCGGAGACACATTCCTTCCATGCGGCCGGTATCCTTTCGGTAAAACGCGCGATGTCTGCCGCTTTGGCGCGGCCGGACGGCAGCGTTGTCATTCTGGGCAACTGGCGTGCGGCAGACAGTTGGGAGACCTGGTCGCCCGAAAAGGGTTTCGTCTCGGGCGGACCGCTTTCACCCGGATGGGCGGAACCTTTTATCTTCCCAGCAGGAGAGGACGACATCCTCGTCTTTGGCCCTTGGGATCCTTATGGCGGCTCCGTGGGTGGACGTGTGGACCATCTGGGCGGAACGACTGAAGAGGTCTCGCTGCTGGAGGAGTGGGCGCCGGTGGAGAACTACTATGTGTTCCCCGAGGATTTGCAGATAGCCGATTACACCTATCTTGTCCCTGTTGTGAATCGTTCTACGGCGGAATCTGCCATCCTCAAGGTGGCCTCCGGAAGCTTCTCTCTTCTGGAGACGGAGTCGCCGCTTCCGGCAACGGATCCCGACGGGAATCCCATCCAGTGGCACCTGCTGCAGGTGGACCGTCCCGCCCGTCTTGCCTGGTTGCAGGGTATCAGTTCCACGGCAGGTACCCTCTGTATCGCCCGCATCGGTTATGATGCCACCTTCGATGGCGGAAAGGCCTCGCTGGCGCTTTATTATGCCAGCCAGCCCGGTGGCTATCCCAGCTGCTGTGCCCGGCTATTGCCTGGCGGCCGATTCATTCTCGCCGGTGGAAGAGGCTGGAAAGAGGGGACGTTCCCCGTCATGGAGGACAACTTCAAGGCCTACTCTTCGGTCTATATTTTCCATACGGTTGCCCCTGAAAAAGCGGGTATGCCCCTCTGGGCAATTCTGATGATCATTGTCCTGGCATGTGGCGGAGTTGTACTGGCTATCGTGCTGGTTCGCCGGCGCCGCGCCGCTGAAAAGCCCACTGAAGCGGAAGAGAGCCGACTCAACCTGATGGGGCAAATGTCTACCCTGATCGAGGAGAAGGAACTCTATCGCCGCAAGAATCTGCGCATCACCGACGTCGCCTCCGAGCTGGCCACCAACAAGACCTACGTCAGCGTCCTGCTGAACAACCTCTCCGGCGAGAGCTTCACCACGATGATCACGCGCTATCGGGTGCAGTATGCACAGAAGCTTCTGCGCGAACACCCTGATATGCTGCTCGACGAAGTGGCAGAATCCTCCGGCTTTTCCTCCCGCACCACCTTCTTCCGCAGCTTCAAGGCCCTCACCGGCCAGACGCCCCAGGAGTGGCGCAAATCTCGGCGGTAGATTCTTTCTCGGTTTTCCGGGAAAATGACTATTTTTGTGGGTTATATTCCTGCAGCCATGACCTGGAAACGAATACAGACCCTCTATATCGCGCTCTCCGCAGTGCTCGTCTTTGCGATGCTCTGCTGCCCGATGTGCCGCTGCGAGGAGGTTACAATCCACTTTACAGACAATCTGACCCTCACGCTGATCGCCGCGCTGATCCTCTTCATGCATGTCTTCACGCTGGTCTTCTGGAAGAAGGGGTATGTGGAGGGCAAGCTCTGCCTCGTAACCTTGATCCTGTTGCTCTTTTTCCAGGCCTTCATCGCCTACTGGTTCTTCAAGCTCAAGGCGGTTTATACCTTTACGATCGCCGCCGTCTTCCCGCTTGTGTCGGCCATCCTGCTGGGCATGGCCTACCACTACATCAGCCGGGACGTGGCTCAGATGATGGTGGACCAGGCCTTCGCCAAGCGTTTCCCGCAGAAACAATTCACTGAAAATCAAGACAAATAACATATTCAGACATGATTTATTCCAAAGATGTTGAAAGAATGTGCGTGGTCAAGAAGGGCCCCAACCACGGTCCCGCTCCCATTCCGGAAGAGGGAAAGTGGGTGAAGGCCAAGGAGATCAAGGATATCTCCGGACTGACCCACGGCATCGGCTGGTGCGCTCCCCAGCAGGGAGCCTGCAAGCTCACCCTCAATGTAAAAGAGGGGATTATTGAAGAGGCGCTCATTGAGACCATCGGATGCTCGGGCATGACCCACTCCGCTGCCATGGCCGCAGAAATCCTGACCGGCAAGACACTGCTCGAAGCCCTCAATACCGACCTGGTCTGCGACGCCATCAACACGGCGATGCGCGAGCTGTTCCTGCAGATCGTTTACGGCCGCACCCAGTCTGCCTTCTCCGAAGGCGGCCTCGTAATCGGCGCCGGCCTGGAAGACCTGGGCAAGGGACTCCGCTCCCAGATCGCCACGATGTTCGCCACCAAGGCCAAAGGCGTCCGCTACCTGGAAATGGCAGAAGGTTACGTCACCAAGATCGCGCTCGACGAAGACGGCGAGGTCTGCGGTTACGAATTCGTCCGCCTGGGCGTGATGATGGACAAGATCAAGAAGGGCGTCGACGCCAACGAGGCGCTCCGCCAGAGTACCGCCACCTACGGCCGCTTCACCGCGGAGCAGGGGGCTGTCAAGTTTATTGACCCGCGAATCGAATAAAAGGAGGAACCGCTATGATCAGAGAAGTCAAATTCGAATCCCAGGACCGCCGCATGGCGAACATCCTGAAGGTGTTGAACTCCTATGGAATCGCTTCCATCGAGGAGGCGAACAAGATTTGCGACAGCTACGGCATCGATCCCTACCTCGAGTGCGAGCAGACGCAGAACATCTGCTTCGAGAACGCCAAGTGGGCCTACGTAGTGGGCGCCGCCATCGCGCTCAAGAAGGGCTGCAAGAATGCAGCTGACGCTGCTGAGGCGATCGGAGAAGGTCTTCAGGCCTTCTGCATCGACGGTTCCGTGGCGGATAACCGCAAGGTGGGCCTCGGCCACGGCAACCTGGCCGCCCGCCTGCTCCGCGAGGAGACCGACTGCTTCGCTTTCCTGGCCGGCCACGAATCGTTCGCTGCCGCAGAAGGCGCCATCAAGATTGCCGAAATGGCCAACAAGGTGCGCAAGAAACCCCTGCGCGTCATCCTGAACGGCCTGGGCAAAGATGCGGCGATGATCATCTCCCGCATCAACGGCTTCACCTACGTTCAGACCGAATTCAACTACTTCACCAATGAACTGAAGGTGGTCCGTACGAAATCCTATTCCAACGGTCCCCGCGCCAAGGTCAACTGCTACGGCGCCGACGACGTCCGCG
>DBXZ01000061.1:11879-12265 GCA_002309795.1 Bacteroidales bacterium UBA1199 | reverse complement strand
GGCAAAGCGTTCGTGGCCGGTGCAGACATCTCCGAGATGGCGCATCTCTCCGAGGCTGAAGGACTCGACTTCGGCCGGCGCGGCGCAGCGGTCTTCAAGAAGATTGAAGATCTCCCGTTCCCGGTGATCGCCGCCATCAACGGCTTTGCGCTGGGCGGCGGCTGCGAGCTGGCCATGGCCTGCGACATCCGGATCGCCTCGACAAAGGCCAAATTCGGACAGCCTGAAGTCGGTCTGGGCATCATTCCGGGTTTCTCCGGCACCTACCGGCTCCCGAAGCTGGTCGGGCAGGGGATGGCCAAGGAACTGATCTATACCGGCAAGATGATCGACGCCGCCGAGGCCCTGCGCATCGGCCTGGTCAATTCGGTCGTGGAACCGGAGGA
>DBXZ01000061.1:11129-11748 GCA_002309795.1 Bacteroidales bacterium UBA1199 | reverse complement strand
CAGAAAGAGGGTATGGACGCTTTCCTGAACAAGCGGAAAGCCGACTTTAAACGGAAATAATCAATTATTAATATAGTAAGCTTATGAAAATCTGCGTTATTGGAACCGGCACCATGGCCAAGGGCATTGTGAAAGCCTTTGCAGCCCAGATGCCGATCGTCATGAAAAGCCGTACCCAGGCCAGCCTGGACAAAGCCATGGCTTCTATCGCCAAAGGCTACGGCAAACTGGTCGAAAAAGGCAAGATGACTCAGGAGGCTGTTGACGCCCTGCTGAAGAACATCACCACCACCACGGACTATGCTACCTTCGCCGATGCAGACCTCGTGATTGAGGCCGCAGTCGAGGAGATGCAGCTCAAGAAGGACATCTTCACGGAGCTGGACGGCATCTGCAAACCCGAAACGATCTTCGCCACCAACAGCAGCTCGCTGAGTATCACGGAGATCGCCGCTTGCACCAAGCGTCCCGCCCAGTTTATCGGCATGCACTTCTTCAACCCGGCAGACCGTATGGCACTCGTCGAGGTGATCCGCGGCCAGCTGACCGGCGACGACGTTTGCAAGTGCGTGATCGACCTGGCAACTTCGATCGGCAAGCAGCCCGTCGAGGTGAAGGA
>DBXZ01000061.1:9536-11058 GCA_002309795.1 Bacteroidales bacterium UBA1199 | reverse complement strand
GAAGATATCGACAAATGCATGATGCTCGGTGCCAACCACCCGATGGGCCCGCTGGCACTGGCCGACCTGATTGGCAACGATGTCAACCTGGCCATCATGGAAGTGCTCTACAAGGAGTTCGGCGATCCCAAGTACCGCCCGCACCCGCTGCTCCGCAAGATGGTCCGCGCAGGCCTGCTCGGCCGCAAGACCGGAGAAGGATTCTATAAGTATTAACAGAACCGTACACGGATATGAATTTCAATCTCAATAAAACCCAGGAACTGTTCCGGCAGATGATCCGCGAGTTCGCCGAAAAAGAGGTGAAACCCCTCGCGGCCGAAATCGACGAGCAGGAACGCTTCCCGCAGGAGACGGTGGAAAAGATGGCCAAGCTGGGCCTCTTCGGTATTCCCGTCCCTAAAAAGTACGGCGGCGCCGGCGGCGACAACCTGATGTACTCCATCGCGGTGGAGGAACTCTCCCGCTGCTGCGCGACGACCGGTGTGGTCGTTTCGGCCCACACTTCGCTCTGCGTCTCTCCGATCCTGCAGTTCGGCACGGAAGAGCAGAAGATGAAATATGTTCCCAAGCTGGCTTCGGGCGAATGGATCGGCGCTTTCGGTCTGACCGAGCCCAACGCCGGCACCGATGCCGCCGGTCAGCAGACCACGGCCGTGCTGGACGGGGACGAGTGGGTGATCAACGGCAACAAGATTTTCATCACCAACGCCGGCCATGCCAACGTTTACATCGTGATTGCGATGACCGACAAGTCCCAGGGAACCAAGGGTATTTCCGCGTTCATCGTGGAGGCCACGACCCCCGGATTCTCGATCGGCAAGAAGGAACTCAAGATGGGTATCCGCGGCAGCGCCACGGCCGAGCTCATCTTCACCAATGTCCGCATTCCCAAGGCTAATCTGCTGGGCAACGTGGGCGAAGGTTTCAAGATTGCCATGATGACGCTCGACGGCGGCCGTATCGGTATCGCTTCGCAGGCGCTGGGTATCGCCCAGGGCGCGCTCGACGAGACCGTCAAATACACCAAGGAGCGCAAGCAGTTCGGCAAGGCGATCGCCAAGTTCCAGAACACCCAGTTCCAGATGGCCGACCTCAAGACCAAGATCGAGGCGGCTCGTCTGCTGGTCCGCAGCGCGGCTTTCCGCGAAGACGAGCACGTGGCCAATCCCAAGGTCAACTTCTCTGCCGATGCAGCCATGGCCAAGCTCTACGCTGCCGAGGTGGCGATGGAAGTCACCACCAAGTGCGTACAGTTCCACGGCGGTTACGGTTATACCCGTGAGTACCCGGTGGAGCGCATGATGCGCGACGCGAAGATCACCGAGATCTACGAAGGTACTTCCGAAGTGCAGCGGATGGTCATTGCAGGCAAACTGTTCGGTAAAATCAAGTAGGAGGAGCGTAAGATGAAAATTTTAGTCTGTATCAAACAAGTTCCCGATACGACCGAGATCAAGATTGATCCGGTAACCAAGACCCTGGTCCGTGAAGGCGTTCCCGCCATCATGAATCCGGACGA
>DBXZ01000061.1:9136-9496 GCA_002309795.1 Bacteroidales bacterium UBA1199 | reverse complement strand
GTTACCGTCGTCACGATGGGTATTCCCGCCGCTGAAATCATTCTCCGCGAGGCCTTCGCAATGGGTGCCGACCGCGCTATCCTGCTGACCGACCGCAAACTCGGCGGTGCCGATACGCTTGCTACCTCCAAGCAGATTGCAGGCGTTGCCCGCCAACTGGAATGGGATCTGATCATCGCCGGCCGCCAGGCTATCGACGGCGACACCGCACAGGTGGGTCCGGAGATCTCCGAGCACCTGGGCATCCCGCAGATTACCTACGTGGCAGGTCTGGAATACAACCCCAAGACCCAGGTCTACACGGTGACCCGCGAAACCGAAGACGGCTACCAGGTTTTGGAATTCCAGGGCAAAGCCCTG
>DBXZ01000061.1:5425-9077 GCA_002309795.1 Bacteroidales bacterium UBA1199 | reverse complement strand
TTGAGGTATGGGGCGCAGACCGTCTCGGCCTGCCCGACGAAGAACTCGGCCTCAAGGGTTCGCCCACCAAAGTCGTCAAATCGTTCACCAAAGAGCTCAAGGTGCCCGGTCAGATCCACGAAGTGGACGCTGAGCAGGCAGTTGAGCTGATCGTGGCCAGACTCAAGGAAAAACACATTATCTAACCGTCTAAAAACTAACGCTATGGATTTTTCTGAATATAAAGATATCTATGTATTCGCAGAACAGCGGGACGGTGAGATTCAGCCGGTAGCTCTGGAGCTGATCGGCAAAGCCCGTGAGTTGGCGAAAGTAACGAATGAAAAAGTGGTGGCCATCCTGGCCGGATGCGGTATTGCCAAAGAGGCCAAGACCCTCGTGGCTTACGGCGCCGATGTGGTGGTGGTCATCGACGAGCCGCTGCTCAAGGATTATGTCACGGAGCAGTACACGCAAGCCGTTTTCCAGGCCATCAACGCGTTCAAGCCCTCGATCCTGATGTTCGGTGCAACGACCATCGGCCGCGACCTCGCGCCGCGTATCGCTGCCCGTCTGGGCACCGGCCTGACCGCTGACTGCACCAAGTTGACCATCAACGAGGAAACGCACGAATTCGAAATGACCCGTCCGGCGTTCGGCGGCAACCTGATGGCTACCATCAAGTGCCCGGAGCACCGTCCGCAGATGTCCACCGTCCGCCCCGGCGTGATGCCCAAGGCAGAACCGGATTTCGGCCGGAAAGGGGAGACGGTTCCCTTCAAGCCGGTCTTCGACGAGAGTAAGTTTATCGTCAAACTGGTGAAGAACGTGAAGGAGCAGAAAGCCTCCGTCGATATCACCGAGGCCAAGGTCCTGGTTTCCGGCGGCCGCGGCGTCGGCTGCAAGGAGGGATTCGACATGCTTCAGAATCTGGCTGACGTGCTCGGCGGAGAGGTTTCTTCGTCGCGCGCAATGGTCGACGCCGGCATCATGCCGCACGACCGTCAGGTCGGCCAGACGGGCAAGACCGTGCGTCCTTCCGTCTATTTTGCACTCGGTATCTCCGGCGCCATCCAGCACCTGGCCGGCATGGAGGAATCCGAGACCATCATCGCCGTCAACAAAGACAAATTCGCACCGATCTTCAGCGTGGCTGACCTCGGCATTGTCTGCGATCTGGGCAAAGTCGTTCCGCTGCTCACGGAGCGGTTGAAACGCGAGACCGCCAAATAATGAAAAGGGCTGCCGTTCGGGCAGCCCTTTTTTTAGATCTTTCTCACATCCCAGCCGGAGATCAATCCTCCGTAGGTGATGATCAGTACCTGGAAATTGGTTTTGCTGGCCATGTCGGGTACTTCGTAAACCGTGAGCCGGTCGTTCTGGAAGGCCAGTTCCCACTCGCCGAGATCGAGCGGCGGATAGACCTTCGTCCGGTCGTCCGGGGTCATGCCGTTGATACTCTTCTGATGGATGGCCTCACCGGCCACCAGACGCTGCATGTTGCGCTGGATGACCTGCATCAGTTCCGGATGGTCAAAGGGTTCCAGCGAAAAGTCCTGGTCATTTGCGGGCGGAATCACGCCCCCGTTCGCCTTGCGCACGGCGCGCATGCTGTCGGCATAGGCCTTGAAGGCCCGGCGCTTCTCTGGCGTGTTGAGGCCCGCCACCGTGTAGAGACTGATGCCCTGCGCACCGCCGGCAAAAGCGGCGTCCATATCGGCCATCAGGCGCGGCAGGTCGCCGTCCGTCTCACCCTGTCCGAGTTCGGCGCCCAGTCCGCAGTAGAGTTGAGTCTTGGAATTGCGGTCACGGTCGTTCTGGCGCACAGCGTCGTAGACATAGCCGGATTCCATGGTGTAAAAATCGGAATAGACCATCGGGAAGACGAGGTCCAGGTCCCAGTCGTGGAAGTTCTGGGCCACCATGAAGGAGGCGAGTTTCACCGTGCCGAAGGGTGATGCGGCGACAGCCTTGCCGTAGCTGTGCGCAGTTTCAGCCGCCAGATTGGCTATCTCGCTGATGAGGTTCTCGCGGAAGCGGCACCAGTTTTCATCACGGGAAGGATCGGCCAGCGTGCGCGGGTCATATCCGTACTCTTTCATGAAACGCTCCAGTGCGGCGGGATGGTAACCGAAATCCCACTGCGGATAAACCTCCGTATCCTGGGTGATCTTGTAGTTGTAGCTCAGGCTGATCGGCAGCACGCAGTCCACGATGCGGCAGTAGTCCAGGCAAATGCCGGAGATGCCGTCCATTTCGCACATGCGGCGCACATTCTCCCTGACATACTCCCGCACTTCGGGCAGCGCGGCGCTCAGGAACTTATAGGAATTGACATACGCCTTGTAATCTTTCAGCGAATAGCCGTCCCGGTTGCAATCGAACCACTCCGGATGCTCTTCCAGCAGCCGCTGACGGTCTCCCCGCGGATTGAGCGTCCAGATCCAGGCGTAGAGGGTGATTCCGTGCTCTTTGGCCAGTGTCACAGCCTTCTCATACCCTTCCGTATCCGGCAGGTACAGCATCAGTCCGTCGATGCCCGCTTCATCCAGATGGACGAACAGCGAGTCCAAATCGAGCCCGGCCCGGTTTTCCATCCAGGTCCAGAACATCGGATATTCCGTAGACTTCGGTTGATTGGAGCAGGAGAAGAGAGCCATTGCGAGCACGGCCAGAAGCAGGATTTTTTTCATTTTTTGAATTTTTTCAGTCCTTTTTGCAAAGCTACACATTTTTAAAAAAACGGGGGTATGAGGTCCCTATTAGTTCAATTTTTTTCCTAAAACATTCCCATTGATTAGTTTCGAGGCATCAAAACAACATAGAAATGGTCAATAGTATTCTTATTGCATCGGGTTTTACTCTCATGACGGTCGTGATTGTCGTCCTGACCGTGCTGCTGTTGCGGAAACGGATGCCCCGGCCGCCCGCTCCCCAGCCTCCGCATATGTTGACGAGCGGTTATGCCATCACCCCGAAACAGCAGCAGCTCCTGCGCGATGATTCCCCGACGGATGAAGATGAGGAACTGAAAGAGAGGCTGCTCTTCCTCTTCGAAGGGGAGAAACTCTACCTGCGTCCGGATATCCGCATCACTGAGGTGGCGGAGCGGCTGCTTACCAACAAGACGCATCTTTCGAAAGTGATCCGCATCAAGACCGGAAAGAACTTCTGCCAATTGGTGCATTCCTATCGGATCCGGGAGGCGATGCGGCTCTTCAGCGGCAATCCGAATCTCTCCATCGTGCAACTGGGCCAGCTGGTCGGATTCAATTCGCTGACCACCTTCACGACGGCTTTCGGCCGGAATACGGGCTACACGCCGGCTGAGTGGTGCAAGAACTACAGAAGGAGTGCAATCAAGAAATCTTAGGTTATGGTGCCTCCGCATCTTGCGCAGGTGGGTCTGTCTGCTGGGCGGAGCTCCACCTTCCAATGCCGGTACCGCGCGCCGGCCGGAAACGGTCTTCCTGATGATGGAACAGACGATGGCGAGCCAAAGGCTCTATCTGCAATATGCACTCTCGGAAAGCCAGTTCGCCCGCGCGACGGGGGTCAACCGCACCTATATCACGCGTGCACTCACCTACTACCGGCTGAGTTTCATGCGCTACGTCAACGCCTATCGCCTGCAGCATGCCGTAGACCTGATGCAGCGCGACCCGCTCTCGCA
>DBXZ01000061.1:0-5229 GCA_002309795.1 Bacteroidales bacterium UBA1199 | reverse complement strand
GGCGTTCTCCGGGAAGTGGAGATCCTTGATGGGCGCCTTGGTGATGGGGCTCTCCGGATTGACGATGTATTCAATCACGTCCGCATCGGAACCGTTGAGGCATTTGATCGTACGCACCTTGTCGGAGAGGGTGAAGCGGAAGATACGGCCCGCGGTGATCAGCTTCTTGTTGATGACCGAGTCGATACCCATCTCCTCCGCCAGCGAGATGTATTCGAGGTTTTCCACCTCGGCGATGGTCTTGGAAACGCCCATCTTCTTGGCGGCCACGCAGGCCAGGACGTTGGTTTCGGAGCTCGAGGTGACGGCGATAAAGGCGTCGCAGGTGCGGACGTCCTCTTCGTAGAGGAAGTCGGAATTCCGGCCGTCCCCGTTGATGACCATGGTCTTCTGGAGGGTCTCGGAGAGGTATTCGCAGCGCTGCTTGTTGATCTCGATAATCTTGACGAACTCGGCGCTCTTTTCGAAGTCGCGGGCCACCATTTCGCCGATCCGGCCGCCGCCCAGGATGGCGATGCGTCGGATGTTGATATCCTCCTTGCCCGAATAGGACATCAGCTCGCTGACCGATTCGCGGCGGGCAATCGCAAAGAGCAGGTCGTGCGCCTTGAGGATCGTGTCGCTCTGCGGGATGATGGTCTCGTCGCCGCGCGTGATGGCCACGGCGCGGAAGGGGAGGTTGTCCTTCGGGTAGTCGAAGTCGCACATCCGTTTGTCAATCAGGCCGGAACCTTCATAGAGGCGGAAGGAAACCAGCTGCAGGCGGCCGTGCGCAAAGTTCATGAATTCGGACATTTCGCTCTGGCGGAGCAGGTCCACGATCTCGGTGGCTGCAATCCGCTCCGGATAGAAGAGCAGGTCGATGCCCAGGTCCTTGAAAATGATCTTGTTTTCGGGAGAGAGGTACTCGGCGTTATTGATACGCGCCGTAACCTTCTTGGCGCCGATCTCCTTGGCAATGACGGCGGAGATCAGGTTGACGTCCTGATACTTGGCGGGATTGACCGCCACGAACAGGTCGGCTTCGGCCACACCGGCACTGCGGAGCACCTCGATCGAGGTGGGCTCCCCGAGTTTGGTGAGTACATCCATCGTCTCGCTGACGGTGGCCAGACGGGTCTCGTCGTTGTCGATGATGGTCAGGTCGTGATAGTCTTCACTCAGCATCTTGGCCAGGTGACATCCGACCTCTCCGGCTCCTGCGATAACAATTTTCATAGCGTGGGTTCTTTATTGCAGTTTGGCACCGATCAGGGTGAGGAATTCGCTGCGGGTCCGGCTGTCGGTGAGGAATCCGCCCGTAAAAGCGGAGGTCGTGGTGATGGAATTCTGTTTCTGGACACCACGGATCTGCATACACATGTGGGCGGCCTCGATCACCACGGCCACGCCGAGCGGATTGAGGGTTTCCTGGATACAGTCGCGAATCTGGACGGTGAGCCGCTCCTGGACCTGCAGGCGGCGGGCGAAGGTCTCCACCACGCGGGCAATCTTGCTCAGGCCGGTGATGTAACCGTTCGGAATATAAGCCACATGGGCCTTGCCGTAGAAGGGAAGCATGTGGTGCTCGCACATCGAATAGACCTCGATGTCCTTGACCAGCACCATATGGCGGTAATCCTCCTTGAACATCGCGGCGCGCAGGATGGCGGCGCCGTCTTCCTGATATCCTTTGGTCAGGAACTGCATGGACTTGGCCACCCGTTCCGGGGTTTTCAACAGTCCTTCGCGGTCGGCGTCTTCACCCAGCAGGCGGAGGATCTCCTTATAGTGGCGCGCCAGTTCACGGGTACGGGTCTCGTCGAAATTGATTTTATCGAAATCTGACATAATGTCTCAGTCTGTCTTGAAATGACAAAAGTAAGAATTATATTTCTAATCGGTCAAAAATTGCTATCTTGGCAATCAGGGAAGGGAGGCGGCGATGGGCAAAGTGATTGAAATGGAGGCGCTCTCCAAGGTTTATCGGACCGGCGCCCTGTCGGTCACGGCGCTCGAAGAGATCTCCCTTTCGATTGAACAGGGCGAGTATGTCGCCATAATGGGCCCTTCGGGGTCGGGCAAATCTACGATGATGAACATTCTCGGGTGTTTGGACGTTCCCACCTCCGGCCGCTACCGGCTGGACGGGGTGGCCGTGGACGGCCTTACCGACGATGAACTGGCTGCCGTCCGCAACCGGAAAATCGGATTTGTCTTCCAGTCGTTCAATCTCCTACCGCGATACGATGCCCTTGAAAACGTGGCGCTTCCGCTGCGCTATGCCGGTGTAGGCAAAAGCGAACGGCGTGCCCGCGCCCAGGCTGCCCTGGAGCAGGTCGGGCTGGGTGAGCGGATCAACCACCGTCCCGGGGAACTCTCCGGCGGCCAGCGGCAGCGCGTGGCGGTGGCCCGTGCGCTGGTCACCCGTCCGTCACTGATCCTGGCGGACGAACCCACCGGCAACCTGGATACGGCCACTTCCATCGAGATCATGCGCCTCTTCGGAGCCGTGCATGCGGCCGGCAATACGGTGGTGCTGGTGACGCACGAAGACGATATCGCGCGCCATGCCCGCCGGATTATCCGCCTGCGCGACGGGCGAATCGAATCGGACACAATCAATAAGAATCCAATCATTGCTTGACAATATGAAGATCTATACCAAGACCGGCGATGCCGGACAGACCTCCCTCGTAGGAGGAGAACGCGTGGCAAAATGCAGCCCCCGGGTCTGCGCTTACGGCGATGCCGATGAACTGATCTCCTGGCTGGGCATTCTCCGCGCCGGAGTGCTCGATGCCAATCTTTCCGCCCTAGACAGCGAGTTGCGCACCATTCAGGACGACCTGATGCTGGTTTCCGCCCATTTTGCCGCCGGCCGCGATATTCCCAAACTGCCGGTGCTGGACGAGGCACGCATCTCTTTCCTGGAGGCGGCCATCGACCGGATGGACGCCCAGTTGCCGCCGCTCACCTCCTTCGTAATTCCCGGCTCTCCGCGTATCAGTGCGGAGTGTCATGTGGCCCGCACCGTCTGCCGTCGGACCGAACGGACTGCCTGGGCCATGGAATCCCTCACGGAAGCCGACAAAACCGGCATCCGATATCTGAACCGGCTTTCCGATTATCTCTTCACGTTGGCTCGATTTTTGAGCGGGAATCCGGCTGCCGGAGAGGACCGGTGGATACCTGAGAAATAATAGTTTTGCGAATAAGATTTTTTTATATCTTTGCGGCCCATTTGATAGTTAAAACAATAATTTTTAACACTTTCGATTATGTACTGGACACTTGAGCTCGCATCCAAGCTGGAAGACGCTCCCTGGCCTGCAACCAAGGAAGAGCTGATTGATTACGCGACCCGTTCCGGCGCACCTCTCGAGGTGGTCGAGAATCTCGAAGACCTCGACGACGACGGCGAAATCTACGAAGCCATTGAAGACATCTGGCCGGACTACCCGACCAAAGACGACTTCTTCTTTAACGAGGAAGAATACTAAAGATTGTTGAATCTTCATAAAGCGAGTCGGGATATGCTTCCTGACTCGCTTTTTTGTTTTTTGTACACCAGAGGGGCCTCTGGTGTACAAATGGGACTCAAATAGACAGGTCGTACATGCAGAGCCCTTCAGGTGTACGAAATAATGACTATATTTGCTCTGCTTAGTGCTGCCGGTGCCCAGGAGATGATTATCGTGACATCAACTCCCGGAAGTAGGCGAAGGATAACTGAAAACAACCACGAAAGATCATGGAAATGAAGTTTTGCCAAAGTTGCGGAATGCCGCTCACAGATAAGTTGCTGGGGACGAATGCCGATGGCAGCAAGAACCAGGATTACTGCATCTACTGCTATAAGGACGGGCAGTTTACCAAGGACTGCACCATGGACGAGATGATCGAATTCTGCAGCCAGTTCGTAGACGAGGTAAACAAAAACATCCCCCAACCCATCACCCGGGAACAATACATCGCCCAGATGAAGATGTTCTTTCCTCAACTGAAGCGGTGGAAGATTGGTTGACAACAAGATTGAATGCCGCGGCACCTCGAGTCCGCAAAGCGAGTTAGGTTAGATCGCACCTGACTCGCTTTTTTTTTAACGATCAGAACAATTAGTATGAAGAATTATTCAGTGAAAGAGAGGGAATGCGAAGCTGCGTTCCGGAGTTGCGGCCCGTATTGGCATGCTTATACTTCGGGGAAAGATACCCCGATTCTGTTTGTTTCCGATGACGACCTGACTTTTGCGATGAATGTGATCGCACAGGCCACTCATATGTTCAAACCGGTTTATGCCCCAGACGGCAGCTTGACGGCAGGGGTGCTCATTATCGCGTTTGAAGTGATGAACAATCATTTTCATTTTGTGGGAGCCGGGACGCGAAAGAGTTTTCTTGACTTCTTTGCATATATTCGCCGGAGACTCTCAAGGGCCATTCCTGCCATTAGAAATGTAGAGTTGATTCTCAAGCAGATAATTGATCTCAGATCGCTAAGGAACAATATTGTCTATACCCACCGCAATGGCTATGTGGCCAACGAGAACCATACGCCGTTCTCCTACCCCTGGGGAACGGGCAGCGACTACTATTTCAACTGGCCAGTGATGAAACGATATGCAGATCTCTATCTCGGGCCGCGCAGGATCATGTTCAAGGGGCGAGCGCCCGAACTTCCGGAAGAATGGGCGATACGAGATGGTTATATTTCCCCGGCAGCGTTCTGCGCAATTCGGTTTGGGATGGCGATGTTCCGGGATGCCCACCATTATTTCAACGCTATCAGCCGGCAGGTTGAGTCTTATGGAGAGATAGCCATCGAAGTGGACGATGACAGTGAGTTCCTGACAGATGCCGAGTTGTTTACCAAGGTGACTTACATTGTACGCGAACGCTACAAACTTGCCGGAATCCATGAATTAAGCAAAGCCCAGAAGCAAGATATTGCCCGTAAGTTGCACTATGATTATCGCTCGTCCAACGGCCAAATCCGACGGACACTCGGATTGTCGCAGTACGAAATCGATGCCTTGTTCCCTCTTTGCGCAAAATGAAAAGTTTCCCACCCTTGCCGTACACCAAAGGCGCCTTTGGTGTACAACGGCTCAATCTAACTGCCTTTTGTACACCAGAAAGGCTTTTGGTGTACAAAATGAGATCATCTCCGTTCCGGGAAAAATGGAGAAGGTTTTGCGGTCGCCGGTGTCCTCAAAACTGCGCTGTTTTTCGTATCTTTGAAACAAAT
>DBXZ01000040.1:3086-5933 GCA_002309795.1 Bacteroidales bacterium UBA1199 | reverse complement strand
ACGCGGATGTCGCGGGCATAGGAACCCGTGAGCGGACCCTCTTCCATCTTCTGGGTGATACCCTTCTTGATGGCCGGCATGAAGCTGGCGTCGATGGCACCGCCGACGACGCAGTTGTAGAACTCCCACTTGCCACCCCAAGGCAGTTCGAACTCTTCCTTGGATTTGATGTTCATCACCTGCTCCTTGCCGTCGATCTTGAACTTGCCGGTGGTTTCGACACCCTCGACGATCGGTTCGATCAGCATGGTCACCTCACCGAACTGGCCGGCACCGCCGGACTGTTTCTTGTGACGGTAGGTGGAGTTGGCCACCTTGGTGATGGTCTCGCGATACGGAATCTTCGGAGCGAGGAACTCGATGGCGATCTTGTAGTCGTTGTTCACACGCCACTTGAGGACGTTGATGTGCTGTTCGCCCTGGCAGTTGATGATGGTCTGCTTCAGCTCCTTGGAGTACTCGATACGGAGGGTCGGGTCTTCTGCTGCGAGGCGGTTGAGCGCTTCGCCCAACTTCTCCTCGTCCTTCTCGTCCACAGCCTTGACAGCTGCGCGGTACTTGGCCTGCGGGAAGACGATCGGATCGACGGTCTTTTCGTAACCCGGCTGGTTGAGGGTCTGGTCGGACTTGACGGCTTTGAGCTTCACGGTGCAACCCATGTCGCCTGCCACGAGTTCGGTAACCTTCTCTTTCTTCTTGCCTGCCACTGCGTAGAGGGCGGTGATGCGCTCCTTGGAACCGTTGTCCATATTCACGACATCCTGGCCTTCCACGAGCTTACCGGAGACTACCTTGAAGTAGGAAACGTCGCCCAGGTGCTGCTCGACAGCGGTCTTGTAAACGAAGAGAGAGGTCGGGCCCTTCGGGTCTTCCTTCGGAGCCGGAGCCACCTCGATCAGGAACTCCATCAGGCGCTTCACGCCGATGTCTTTCTTTGCGGAGAGGCAGAACACCGGATAGATCTCACCGGCTGCGAAGCCGATCTTGAGACCCTTGTGCATATCCTCGGTGCTGAGGTCGCCAGCGTCGAAGAATTTCTCCATCAGCTCCTCGTCAGCCTCAGCGGCCATTTCGACGAGTGCTGCGTGCATCTCTTCAGCCTTAGCCTGTTCGCCGGCGGGAATGGCCATCTCCTCGCGGGTGCCGTTCTCGTCTTTGAACTTGTACATCTTCATCGTGGTGACGTCGATGAACGCATCGAACGCCAGACCCGGGTTGACCGGATACTGCAGCACGACCGGCTTCTTGCCGAATGCCTGGTGCAGCGAGTCGATGGTGGTGTCCCAGTTTGCCTTCTCGGCATCCAGCTGGTTGACGCCGATTGCGAGCGGCATCTTGTACTGCTCTGCGTAACGGCCGTGGATCTCCGTACCGACCTCGACACCCTGCTGTGCGTTGACAATCATCACGCCGGCATCGCAGACCTTGAAGGCCGAGATGACGCCGCCGATGTAATCATCAGCACCCGGAGCATCGATGAAGTTGAATTTGTGATCCTGGAACTCTGCGTAGAACGGAGTTGCATAGATGGAACGCTGGTAGATCTGCTCGACTTCGGTGTTGTCGGAGACGGTGGTCTTCGCTTCGATCGTACCGCGACGGTCAATCACTTTGCCCTCGAAGAGGATGGTTTCGGCAAGGGTGGTCTTGCCGGAACGTGTGCCGCCAAGCAGGACGATGTTGCGAATTTTGTCAGTGGTGTAATTCTTCATACTGGTTATGTTAATATTTACTTTTTATCCAATGTTGTAGAGTCTGCAAAAATATGCTTTTTAATTGTTTTTCGCAAACGGGATTTCCTTGTAACTTTGTAGTGATGAAACGGCGCATCCTCATAGCCCCGGACAAGTTCAAGGGAACGGCTACTTCCCTGCAGGTTGCCGACGCTCTGGAGACCGCTTTGCTGCGCAATTGCGTGCAGCGCGAGGCGGACCATCTGGAGATCGTAAAGCTGCCGCTGGCCGACGGGGGCGACGGCTCCCTGGCGGTTCTAGAACGGGCGCTTACTGCGCGTGGAGCCAACCCGGAACGCATTGAGGTCGAGACCTTTGATGCGCTGATGCGACCGCTGCGCGCACCGATTCTGCTGTGCGACGGAACGGCTTTCATTGAGATGGCGCAGGTCTGCGGACTGGCCCAGATCGAACCGGCGTTACGCAACCCCGAGCAGACCACCACCTTCGGCCTGGGCGTGCTGATTCGCAAAGCCGTGGAACTGGGCGTCCGGCGCATCCTGCTGGGAATCGGCGGAAGCGCCACCAACGACGGCGGNNATGCTCTGCCTGGAACCGGGGCGCGACGTGACCGGTGCGGACCTGGCCTGGGTACGCGACCATATCTGCGGAAAGGTTGAGGTTCAGGTTGCTTGCGACGTGCGCAACCCGCTGCTGGGGATTGACGGCGCCACGATGGTCTTCGGCCCGCAGAAGGGGGCCGATGCCGCCATGCTCGAGCGGCTGGAACGGCGGATGGAGGCCCTTGCCTCGCGAATCGGACTGGATCCGCTGCTACCGGGCGGCGGGGCGGCCGGCGGCGTGGGAGCCACCCTGCAAGCCATCTACGGTGCGCAGCTGATCCCCGGCTGGCAACTTTTCGGGGAATGGATGGACCTGGAGGCGCAGATCGCTGCAGCCGATGCGGTGATCACGGGCGAAGGCCGGTTCGATGCGCAGAGCCTAAGCGGCAAATTGATAGACGGGATTGCGCGGCTCTGCCGGCAGCACCGCAAACCGCTTTTCGTGGTCTGCGGCCGCAATACCGTTCCCTGGAAAGTTTGGCGAAAAGCCGGAATATCAGATATTTATACACTGCAGGAGGTGGAGCCCAACCCCAGCAAATGCTACCAGG
>DBXZ01000040.1:2879-3010 GCA_002309795.1 Bacteroidales bacterium UBA1199 | reverse complement strand
GCGGTCATCCTGCCGGAAGGATTCTACCATCCGCTGCTGAACGACAGCAAACAGATGAACGAACGCGAACGGAACGAACTGCGCGAAGTGATTGAACGCGAGGCGCTTGCATGGAAGGTGGTGGCAGTAGA
>DBXZ01000040.1:0-2874 GCA_002309795.1 Bacteroidales bacterium UBA1199 | reverse complement strand
GAAATCGACCGTATCAATATCCTCAACGCCTCCATCACCGGAATGCAGCGCGCACTGGACGGACTCTCGCTGCGGCCCGACTTGATTCTGGTGGACGGCAACCGGTTCCAGCCCTATACGGCACCGGACGGCGGACGGATTCCGGCGCACTGCGTGATTCACGGCGACGCCAGCTCGGCGGCCATCGCAGCCGCATCGGTGCTGGCCAAAACGCACCGCGACGAATATATGCGCCTTCTCGCCGCCGAATACCCGCAATACGGCTGGGACCGCAACATGGCCTACCCCACCGCGGAGCACCGCGAAGCGATTCGTCACTACGGCATAACGCCGTATCACAGAAAGAGTTATAAGCTTGACTAGTAAACGAAATTATACGAAAATAAACGTAACTAAACGGATATGAACGATTTTCAGATTAAAGGGCCGTACAATCCCAACGGTCCGAAACCCAAGAAGCAGGCCCCGGTCCTGAACCTGGACAACGACCTGCTCAAGGATGTCAAGAGTATCATCTGCATTGCCTCCGGCAAGGGTGGCGTGGGCAAGTCCACCGTGGCCGTGAACCTGGCCATCACCCTGGCCCGTCAGGGGTGGCGCGTGGGTCTGGCCGACGCCGACGTCTACGGCCCCTCCATTCCCAAGATGACCGGCACCGAGGGCGTGATGCCCGAAATTGAACTTTTCCGTCCGGACGGCTCCCCGCTGCCCAAAGGCGAAGAGTACACCCCCGACTGCAAGGAGATCTTTGTTCCGGTACGCAAATACGGCGTCAAGTGGATGTCTATCGGCTACTTTGCCAAGCCCGAACAGGCACTGATCTGGCGCGGTCCGCTGGCCTGCACGGCTCTCAAGCAGATGATCCAGCAGGTGCGCTGGGGCGAGCTGGATTACCTGTTGATTGATATGCCTCCGGGAACCGGCGACATCCATATCTCCCTGGTCAACGACATTCCCCTCACGGGCGCCATCATTGTCAGCACCCCGCAGGCGGTGGCTCTGGCCGATGTGGAGAAGGGCGTGAACATGTTCCGCAACCCGCAGATCAACAAAAAGATCCTGGGCGTCGTGGAGAACATGGCCTGGTTCACCCCGGCCGAACTGCCGGAGAACAAGTATTATATCTTTGGCAAGGACGGCTGCAAGCCGCTGTGCGACAAATACGGGCTGGAACTGCTCGGACAGATTCCGCTGGTGCAGAGCATCCGCGAGGGCGGCGACAACGGCAAACCCGCCGCTACCGAAGACGGCCCGGTCTACCATGCCCTGACCGCCATTACGGCAAAAATTTAAAAAACGCTTATGAAACGCTTCGCCCGTTCCCTCTGCATCGCGGTGGTGGCTATTTCTTCGGCCACGCTGGCCGCGCAGCCGCTGAAATCCACCGCAGAACGGCTCCGTGAGGACCCGGACCGCGCTGCGGCTGTACACCACAGCTATGAATATGTGGCTACACCCGACACCCCCGCACCTGCGGGCTATACGCCCTTCTATGTGAGCCACTACGGCCGGCACGGATCGCGCCGCTCGCTGGGATCCAACGCCACGGCCGCCTTCGAGTATCTGACCAAAGCCAAAGAGGCCGGTATCCTGACGCCGCTGGGCGAGCAGTGTCTGGCTGACGTAGAGAAGGTTACAGCAGAGCACGAAGGAATGGTGGGCGACCTGACGGAACGGGGCGGCCGCGAGCATCGCGCGATTGCCGGACGGCTTTACGACCGCGTACCGGGAGTCTTCGCGCAGCGAACGGAGGTGGATGTGCAGTCGAGCAACATCCCGCGCTGCCTGATCAGCATGGCCAACTTTACCGATGAACTGGACAACCGCGCGCCGCAGGTGCGGTACCATTTCATCACCGGCCAGAAGTATATTGACCTGCTGGCCCACGACTATCAGGACGGCCAGACGGTATCGCGCGGAAGCCGCCGGCTGCAAGATTCGCTGCTGAAGGTGAAATTCAATCCGGACCGCCTGATCAAGAGCCTTTTCCGCGGATCGGCGGAGGCTGTCGCAGCGGTAATTGATAATCCTCACCGCTTTTGCGAAAAACTCTATCATGCAGGCGGAATCGACCAATGCGTAGAGACCGGGACACAGATCCTGACCAAGTATTTCACACCGGAAGAACTGCTGATTCAATATGAGGCTTACAACGTGCGTTGCTATGTATCGATGGCCAACTCGGAGGAGTACGGGCGGAACGTGCTCTGGGCGCCGGCACAGGGATTGTTGCAAGATTTCATTGACCGCGCAGAGGCGGCGATCCGACCGGAGAGCAACCGCGCCGCGGACCTGCGGTTCGGCCACGACACCGGCATCCTTCCGCTGGCCGGCCTGATGGGGCTGGAGGGTCCCGGCGACCGGATGCCCGCGCTGGCCGCCAATCCGGCCTGGCAGGCGTTCGAACGCATCCCGATGGCCTCCAACCTGCAACTGATCTTCTACCGCGCCGGCGACGACGTCCCGGTACTCGTGAAGTTCCTCTATAACGAACAGGAGGTTCGCATCCCCACCCTCAAACCAATCTCGGGTCCGTACTATCGCTGGTCGGACGTTAAGGCCTGGTTCGAGGCGCGTATCTCGCAGTACCGCTAAACGGCGCTACCACTTGATGTTTTTGGCAAAGGGGAACTGCTCGGCCACGGCAGCTTCCCGGGCCGCGGCTTTCGCCGACTTCTTGGATTTGCGGGGCTTGGGGAGCGGCAGGTCCTCGTAGCAGGCTTCGGCCAGCGCACAGAGGTGCTGCGCGCTCATCCCCTCGTCTATCACCACGAACAGTTTGGAACCGGGGAACAACTCTTTGCGCTCCGCATTCGGCAGCAGGCGGTCGATCGTAGGCCCGGGTTCAAAGAGAAACTCCTCTTCAAAGATAAA
>DBXZ01000011.1:13488-33736 GCA_002309795.1 Bacteroidales bacterium UBA1199 | reverse complement strand
GATGACCCTGAAACCAGGGTAAATGTGCTTGAGGGCCCGAAATCGGCTTCTCAAGCATAAATACCATTCTTCCGGATACCCCTATCGCCCATCGCTGTGCTTGACTTTGGCGAAATCCCGCCAAAAGTTTTGCTTGTGTCCCCAAAACCCCTCCTTTTTGTTCCCGATTTATCTCCGTTCCAAGTTTTTTTGAAAGGTACTCCAATCTGCCCAACGCTCCACCGGCTGTTTTCGCACAGAGGGTCGATAACGCACTTTCCCCACTAAACCGACGCGCGTCACACGCGCGCCGGAATCTTCCGCCCACCCCGCTCCGCTCTGCACCGCACTTTCGCCAAACTGAAGCACGCTGATACTCCCTAGATGACCCTGAAACCAGGGTAAATGTGCTTGAGGGCCCGAAATCGGCTTCTCAAGCATAAATACCATTCTTCCGGATACCCCTATCGCCCATCGCTGTGCTTGACTTTGGCGAAATCCCGTCAAGTGTGCCGCTTGCGTCCCCAAAACCGGGACGCTAGTGGCATTCCAGCCCATTATTGCTGTTTGCGTCCTGTTTTTAGGACGCTAAGGTCTTCTGAGATACCGTTTCCGTTCTGCCTCCGGGAACCGCTCGATGGCGTAGCGGAGCATGGTGCGGGGCATGGCCTGGTAGCGGGGGAGCGGTTTCTGGCCGGGTTCAGGCGTGACAGCCGGGTCGGGCCCCTGCAAATAGCTTTTCAACGCGGACTCGTCGCGTTTGCCGGCTTCGCGCAGCATCCAGCCTACGGCTTTGTGGATCAGGTCGTGCGGATGGTGCAGGAGGATATCGGCGATGGCGAATGTATCATCCAGCTGCCCCTGGCGAATGAACTGCAGGGTGCTCACAATCCCGATGCGCTGCTCCCAGAGGGTTTTGCCGCTGCGCGCCAGGTCGTAGAGCAGTGCGCGGTCCTTGTCCAGCAGCCAGGTTCCCAGCAGCGGGTAACAGCTCAGATCCACCAGGTCCCAATTGTTGATGTATTCCGTGTGTGAAAGATAAAAGTCGATGCATTCTTCCTGGGAAATAGCCGGTCGCCCCGGGCAGCGCGCACCCGTCTTCCCCGACATGCCCGGAAGCTTTTTCGCGTGGTTGAAAATCTCCACCAGCGCGAGCAGCGCCGCCAGCCGGATCTCGTGATACTCGCTGCAGATGCACTCCTCCAGCATCTGCAGGTCACATTCCCGCCAGAGGGACTTCACCACCGCTCGCGTCACGGGAACCTTGATTCCCAAGAACTTGTCGCCCTCGCCATATTGCCCCGGCCCCGTCTTGAAAAACCGCATCAGCCCCTCTACCTGCGACGCGTCGCGGCGGGAATACATCTCCTCAAACAGCTTGTTTTTCTGTCGTCTCAACATAAGAGTCTTCCAGTCAATTATTTGAGCCCGTCTCAGACCTCCACCCACTCGATGGGGATGCCGCGGCGTTCCATGCCGCGGAACCAGGTCATCTGGCGTTTGGCGAACTGGTGGATGGCGATCCGGAGCTTTTCCACCATCTCGTCGTAGCCGAGGGCGCCGGTCAGGTAGAGGGTCAAATACTTGTACTCCAGGCCGTAGTAGATCAGGTCCTCCGGCGGAATGCCCCGCTCCAGCAGCCCCCGAACCTCGTCCACCATCCCCTCCTGCAGGCGCGCCTCCAGCCGGGCGTCGATCCGCGCGTTACGCACCTCGCGGGAGACCAGCAGCCCGATATAACGCGTTTTCTTGGGAAGAAATGCGGTGTGCGAGACCGGATGCGACTCCTCATAAACGGCAATCTCCAGCGCGCGGATCAGTCGCTGGCGGGTGTCGTAGTCGGTGGTGTTGTGCGGCGTGCGCAGCGCCTCGTAGCGGGCAATCAGCGTCTCCGTGGGCAGCGCCTCCAGCTCCGCCCGCAGTGTCGGGTTGGCCGGTACGTCCGGCAGATAATACCCGCAGGTGGCTGCCTCCAGGTAGAGTCCGCTTCCGCCGCAGAGAATTGGCACGCGACCCCGCGAAACAATGTCCCGGTAGGCCGACTCGAAATCGTGCTGGTAGCGGTAGATATTGTACTTTTCGCCGGCGTCGGCGATGTCGATCAGATGATAGGGAACCTCCCCGTAATCAGACAGATCCTTGCCCGTGCCGATATCCATTCCGCGGTAGACCTGTCGCGAGTCGCCGGAGAGAATCTCCCCGCCGCAGCGTCGCGCCAGCTCCACGGCGTAGCGCGTCTTGCCGCTGGCCGTGGGCCCCAGCACGCAGACCAGGTCGCATCCGCGCAGGACCTCCGCCGCGCCGCCCGGAAGCAAACTATCTTCCCCGTTGTTCATAGCACATTCGCAAATAGATGAATATCAGGATTGAAAAGGCCATCAGCGAAGAGCCACCATAACTCACGAGCGGCAGCGGAATGCCGATCACCGGCATCAGGCCGATCGTCATTCCAATATTGATGACCACGTGCATCAGGATGCAGACCGCCACGCACCAGCCGTAAACCCGCGCAAAGCGGTTGTTCTGCTTTTCGGCCGACGAGATCAGGAACAGGATCAGCAGGATATAGCAGAGAATCACCCCGCAGGCCCCCACGAATCCCCACTCTTCGCCTACCGTGCAGAAGATAAAGTCGGTGCTCTGCTCCGGCACGAAGTCGAACCGGGTCTGCGTGCCGGCCAGGAACCCTTTGCCCGTGAAGCCGCCGGAGCCGATCGCGATCATCGACTGGTGCACGTTGTAGCCGGCCCCCATCGGGTCGTCGCGGATGCCCAGCAGCGATTCGATACGCAGCCGCTGGTGTTCCTGCAGCACCTTGTACACCATGGTGTCGGCCGACAGGATGACCGCCGCGCCAACCAGGTAGATGATCAGCGCGCGCCGCAGAATCACTTCGCGCTTGCGGAACAGGGCGCGCACGATATAGAAAAGCGCCGCGGGCGCGGTGAGCAAAAGCAGCCAGAATTCCGGTTCCAGACGGCCCAGCACCGGGGCGAGCGCCTCCATCCGGCAGAGCTGGGGCAGGAAGGCCAGCAGCGCGATGGCCACGCCGCCGAACAGGACAAAGTTCAGGTCATGCCGCTCTACGGTGAGCCAGATGAGGATAACCCCCGCCAGAATCAGCATCGTCGCGAACGGCGAGAGCACCAGCGACAGGATGGCCAGCGCGATGGTCAGGATCCCGAAAGGAATCACCCAGCGGTTCATTCCCTCGCGGTAAAAGACCAGCAGGAAACCCAGGTAAACCAGCGCCAGTCCGGCCTCTTTCTCCAGCAGGATCAGCCCCATGGGCACAAGCAGCAGGAGCGCGAGCGTCACCACGTCGCGCCGGTTGTCGAAAGAGAAGGTGAACTTCTCCATGACCGTGGCAATGGCCAGCGCCACCGCGATTTTGGAAAATTCGGCGGGCTGCAGGCGCAGCGGTCCCAGCACCAGCCAGGACTTCGATCCGTTGACCGTGGTCCCCACGAAGATGGTGACGGCCAGCAGTGCCAGCGTGAGGAAGAAGATCCACCAGACGAACACGTTGTAGAAGCGCGACGGGACGGCGAACAGCAGCAGGATGTCCAGCACCAGCACCACCCCGAACCAGATGAGTTGCATCACATATTTGGAATCCCAGTTCCAGGTGACGGTGGCATCCGCGGTGGCGGAGGAGTAGATGTTCAGCAGCCCGAAGAGAATCAGGGCGAAATAGCAGATTACGATCCGCCATTCAATGCGCTTGCTCAGGGTATGACGGCTGCGGATCATCTGACTTTGACTTTATGGAGAAGGTTTGCGGATTCCATGCGCTGCTGCAGCCACTTGCGCTCGGGCGCGATGCCGTCGTGGAGATACTGCTCCACCAGCAGCGAAGCGATCGGAGCGGCCCAGGTGGCGCCGAACCCGGCATTTTCAATATAGGCGGCCACCGCAATCTGCGGATTGTCGGCCGGCGCGAAACAGATAAAGACGGAGTGTTCGTCGCCGTGCGGATTCTCCGCCGTGCCGGTTTTGCCGCAGACCTCCACGCCCGGAATGCGTGCGATGCGCGCCGTAGCGCCGGCTCCGCCGTTTACGGCCATCCGCATGCCGTCGATCACCGTTTCATAATGGACGGAATCGAACGGGGTGTAGTGCCGTTCGCGGAAGCGGTCGTCGATCGGGCATTCCGGCCGGTCTTTCTGGATGTGCGGGGTGTAGTACCAGCCGCGGTTGGCGATGGTGGCGGCCAGGTTGGCCAGGTGGAGCGGAGTGATGCCCAGTTCGCCCTGACCGATAGACAGCGAGATGATAGAGAGCGACTTCCAGGAATTCTTTCCGTGGATGCGGTCGTACCGCTCGGCCGTCGGCATCGAGCCTCCCAATTCGCCCGGAATGTCGGTGCCCAGCTTGCTGCCGATCCCGAAGCTCCGGACATAGTCGCTCCAGACTTCGAATCCCTCCCGCACGCTGCCGTACTGCGGATTGTCGATGATGGCGCGGAAGGCATGGCAGAAATAGGCGTTGCACGACATCATGATGGCCTGCTTCAGGTCGAGCGGGCTCGGATGGGCGTGGCACCCGACGGTGAGCCGTCCTGCGCGGTAGCCGTTGTGACAGGGGTAGCGCGTCTCGGGGCGGATGACCCCTTCCTGCAGGCCTATCAGGGCGTTGACCAGTTTGAAGACGGAACCCGGCGGCTGGGGCGACTGCACGGCCCGGTTGAACATCGGGCGGTAGGGATCGGTGACCAGCTGGTTGTAGTAGCGGTTGATCTCCGCCAGGTAGGAGACGTCGATTCCCGGGCTGGAAACCATGGCCAGGATATCGCCGGTGGCCGGTTCGATGGCCACGAGCGACCCCACCTTGTTCTGCATCAGCTTCTCGCCGAAGGCCTGCAGCGGGGCGTCGATGGTGGTATAGATGTCGGTTCCGGCCACGGAGGGTTTGTCGTAACGGCCCTCTTCGTAGCGCTCCACGATCCGGTTGTGCACGTCGCGGTAGTAGATGGCGTATCCTTTCTCGCCGCGCAGCGTCTGTTCAAAGGCCTCCTCCATGCCGGTCTTGCCGGCGTAGTCGCCGCTGCGGTATTCGGGATTCTTTTTGATGTAGTCCGCGTCCACTTCGGAGATATAGCCCAGCAGATTCCCGCCGGCGTGGTAGTTATAGGTCCGGGCGGTACGTGGAACGCCGTCGAACCCCGGAAAGCGTTCCAGCTGCTCGGCAAAGACGCTGTATTGCTGCGCCGGAACCTGCTTGAGCAGCACCTGCGGCTGGTATCCGATCTTCCGGCGGTAGAGGCGCCACTCCCGGAAGCGGGCGTTGACATAAGCCGTGTCGACGTCGAAAATCTGGCAGAAAGCCACCGTATCGAAGGGCTCCTTGATGACGGCCGGGGTGACCAGGATGTCGTAGGAGATCTTGTTGCCCACGATGATACGGCCGTCGCGGTCGCGGATCAGGCCGCGGGCAGGGTAGCGGGTCTCGTATTTGAAAGCGTTGTTTTCCGCGTTGACGCGGTATTTGCGGTCGATGATCTGGATATAGAAGAGCTTGCCTACGATGATGGCGAACACCGCGAGGATGGCGGCAATCAGGACAATCTTGCGGTAGGCGTAACGGTCCATATCAGTTTTTCTCCGGCAGGAACAGACTCAGCAGCGCGGCCAGTGCGACATTCACGACGACAGAGAGCGCCGTCTTGGCCAGAAGGAAGAGGATCGGCCGGAGCGTAAAGGCGTCGAGCAGCACGTAGGCGAGCAGGTAGATGGCGTAGAAGGCCAGCGAGAGGCGCAGGTAAGGCCATGTGCCGATACTCCGCAGAGTGGGTGTCCAGGCGGGATTCTGCCCGTCGGGACTGACCAGTGCGCGGTAGAGCGGATCTTTGAGGACTACGAGAATGACTGCCGCCGCCGCGTTGATGCCGGGAATGCCGCCGGTCGCCAGGTCGGCCGTCAGGCCCAGCAGAAACGCCGCCGGCATCGAGATCCGGACATCCCAGGTGGGCGGGAACCCGATCAGTATCAGCGGAATGAAACAGAAATGCAGCCAGCTCCAACCGTCGAAATGGTTTCCGACGATCACCTGCAGCGCAAAGACGAGCAGATAGTAGATCAGGTTGGAGATACTACCGCGCATGGCTCAACTCCTTTAATATCTGTGCGTCCCGGTCCGTTACGATATAGACGTAGCGCAGGACGTTGAAGTTCTGGAACAGGTCTACCTGCATCTCCAGCGACACGCCGTCGGAAGAGATCTTCCGAATGACGCCCAGCGGGATATCGGGCGGGTAGATGGCGGAATATCCGGAGGTGCGGACCGTATCGCCCTCGGCGGTCTGGGTGTGCATCGGAACCTCCGTCAGGATGGCCTTGCGCGGCGATTTTCCGCCCCAGCGCAGCAGTCCGAATGCGCCGCAGGGATCGATCCGGGCGCTGACCCGTTGCGATATGTTGAGGAACGACTCCACACGGCAGTAACGCCGGTCCACGGCGCTGACCACCCCCACCACGCCGTCGCCGGTGATCACGGCACAGCCCTCCGCGACGCCGTCATCCGATCCCTTGTCGAGCATCAGGTGATTGCGCTGACTGCCGGTGGCGTTGTGGATAACCTTGGCCAGCGTGTAGGTGAACCGGCCCGGGGCGGCCGGAGCGGGGACTTCGGGGGCTGCAGGGGCGGGCAGGGCGGCGAGGGCGTTGCGCAGCGCCACGTTCTCGTTGGCGAGCCGTTCGTTCTCGCGGCGGTATTCAAAAAAGTGGCTGATGCGGTCCGTCTGCTTCCAGAGAGCGTAGTTGAAATCGTCCGCCATGCCCATCATCCGATAGCGATGGGCACTGCTGCCGCGCGCAATCAGCATCACCGCGAAAGCTTCGAGGATCAGGAAAATCGCCGCAGTGGTCAGGGTCTTTATGAGGCGGCCCCTTCGCATCCCGCTAACGCATCAGGAAAGGATAGTTCGCGATGTTTTTCAGCGCATTGCAGGTACCGCGGGCCACGGCGCGAAGCGGATCGTCGGCCACGTGGAAGGGGATGTTCATCTTGTCGGAGAGGCGTTTGTCCAGTCCGCGCAGCAGTGCACCGCCGCCCGTGAGGAAGATGCCCTTCTTCACGATATCGGAATAGAGTTCCGCCGGGGTCTGCTCCAGCACGGACATGATGGCCGTTTCAATGCGGGCCAGCGACTTGTCCAGGCAGTGGGCAATCTCCTGCGAGGTGATGGCCGCTTCCACCGGGTGGACGGTCATCAGGTTCGGACCGCTCACGGTGTAAGGCTCCACCGGTTCGTCCAGGTCGGCGATAGCGGCACCGACCTCGATCTTGACGCGCTCGGCGGTGATTTCGCCGACTTTGATGTTGTACTGCTGGCGCAGATACTGCTGGATGTCGGAGGTGAAGACGTCGCCGGCCGTTTTGATGCTCTGGTCAGCCACGATTCCGCCCAGCGAGATGACGGCGATTTCCGTGGTGCCGCCGCCGATATCCACCACCATGCTGCCCGAAGGCGCGGTGACGTCCAGTCCGATACCCAGCGCTGCGGCCATCGGTTCGAAAATCAGGAAGATGTCCCGGCCGCCGGAGCGTTCCACCGCATCGCGCACGGCGCGGATTTCCACGGCCGTACTGCCGGAGGGGATACAGACCACCATCCGGAGGTTGGGCGTGAAGAAACTGCGCTTGTAGTTGATCATCTTGATGAATCCGCGGATCATCATCTCCGCTGCGTCGAAGTCGGCGATCACGCCGTCTTTCAGCGGGCGGACGGTCTTGATGGTGGGACTGGTACGTTCGTGCATCCGCTTGGCTTCCATGCCGACGGCTTTCAGGGTGTTGTTGGATTTGTCAATCGCAACGATCGAGGGTTCGTCGATGACCTTCTGGTCATTCATGTAGATTACGGTATTGGCCGTTCCGAGGTCAATCGCGAGTTCTTGTGTCAGGAAGGAAAATGCCATAGTGAAATGCGGTTTTAGCACCCTCTGTGAGGGGTAGGGCAAAGATACGAAATTCGAACGGGAAAAATGCTATTTTTGCAAAGGATTTCGAAACGTTTTTCAATGGACAAAAACAACCGGTATGCCGTGATTCTGGCGGCGGGCGAAGGGCGGCGTATGCACAGTTCTCTGCCCAAGCAGTTTATGGAGCTCGACGGCAAACCCGTCCTGCGCTGCACGCTCGAACGCTTCCTGGAATTCGACCCGCAGATCCGCCTGATCGTGGTCCTGCCGGCCGACCGGATGGAGTACTGGAAAGAGTACTGCCACCATACCGGTTTCCGTCCGGCCATGCGGCTCGTGGCGGGCGGCCTGACCCGGTTCCACTCCGTCCAGAATGCCCTGGAACACGTTCCGGAAGATGCGCTGGTCGCCATTCACGACGGCGTGAGACCCTTGATTTCCAACGATTTCCTGACAGAACTCTTCGAGAAAGCGGCCCGTCACCGGGCGGTGATTCCCGTGCTGCCGCTGGTCGAATCGGTCCGCGAACTGCAGGGCGCCGGGCTCTCCCGAGCCGTGGACCGCAGCCGGTTCGTCTCCGTCCAGACGCCGCAGGTCTTCCATGCCGACCTGCTCAAGCGGGCCTATTCGCAGCCCTATTCCCCGGCCTTCACCGACGACGCGACGGTCGTCGAGTCGCTGGGCATAAAAATTTCTCTCTGCGACGGGCGCAGAGAGAACTTGAAAATCACCACACCGGAAGACCTGGTGCTGGTGCGGTCGTTTATATCTCTTCCTCAGGAAAATCTTTAACCCAGACCTGGCGGTTGATGGCTTCGTCGAGCGAGACGTAGGTATGCGTCTTCACGACGTACGGCACCTTCTGGATGCTGTGCATGATCACCTTCATCAGGTGTTCGTGGTTGAGGCAGTAGATCTTCACCAGCAGGGCGAAGTCACCGGCCACGAAGTGGCACTCCACGACGGCGGGAATCTTTTTCAACTCCGCCACGATTTCATCGTAATGCTCTGCTTTGCTGAGTGATACGGCCACGAAAGCACAGACGTTCAGGCCAAGGGCCTTGGGTTTGACCAGAATCCGGCTGCCGGCGATGATGCCGTTGGCCTCGAGTCGCTTCACGCGCTGGTGGATGGCCGCGCCCGAGACGCCGCATTCGCGGGCAATCTCCAGGAAAGGCATGCGCGCATTTTTAGCCAGGAATCCCAGGATTTTCTGGTCGGTCGGGTCAAGTTGGTAAGGATTCATATTACGATTTTTTATTATTCCAAGGGGTTGACGCCGACAAAGATAGTAATATTATTACAATTTGAAACCCTATTTGCTTCCGCGTCGTCCGACCGCCCGTTTGGGCCTTGCCGCCGCCGTTCCGCCGTCCACGATGGCTTTGGCCGCCTCAGCGTCCAGCGATGCGGGGTTGGTGCCGCGCGGGATCTTGTAATTCTGGCCGTTACACTTGATGTAGGGACCGAACCGGCCCGAAAGGACCTGGATGCCGTACTGCGGGAACTCGGCAATCGGTCCGGCCGCGCCGCGTTTCATCTCTTCGTCAATCAGGCGGAGCGCCTCGTCGGCTGTCAAAGTGTAAGGACTCAGCTCCTTCGGGATGGAGGCAAAGCGGGCCTTCGGGCTGCCGGCCGGGATAAAGCGGAGGTACGGGCCGTGCGAGCCGATCGCCGCCACCACATCCGCGCCGTCGAACTGCGTGACGATGCGGGGCAGGGAGAGCAGGCGCAGCGCCTCGTCCAGCGTGATGCTTTCGATCAGCTGGCCCTTCTCCAGTCCGGCGAACTTCTTCTGCGGATCGTCGTCGGTACCCAGCTGGACCACCGCGCCGAACCGGGCGATGCGCGCAAAGACCGTTTTGCCGGTGACCGGGTCGATACCCAGTTCGCGTTCGTCCTTCTTGACCCGTTCCGCCAGTCCGGCGCCCACGCTTTCATGGAAGGGTGAATAGAACTCGCCGATCATCTTGTTCCATTCGATCTCGCCTTCGGCAATCTTGTCGAATTCCTCCTCCACGCGGGCCGTGAAGCCGTAGTCCACGATATCCGGGAAGGTGCGGCTCAGGTAGTCCGTCACGGCGATTCCAATGTTTTCCGGGATGAGTTTGCGCTTCTCGGCGCCCGTCTTTTCGTTGTGCGAAGCGGCGGAAACCGTCTCGCCGGCGAGCTTGAGCTGGTGGCAGACGCGGGTTTCGGCGGGGCGGTTGCCCTCGATCACGTAACCGCGGTCCTTGATGGTCTTGATGGTCGGTCCGTAGGTGGACGGGCGGCCGATTCCCAGCTCTTCCAGTTTCTTCACGAGGCTCGCCTCGCTGTAGCGCGGCGGAGCCTGGGTATAGGTTTCGGTAGCTGTAATCTCTTTATAATCAGCGCGCATACCGGCTTTCATGTCCGGCAGCTGGATGCCCGGAGCGACCTCTTCTTCGTCGTCCGTGCTTTCAATATAGACCTTCAGGAAACCGTCGAATAGGATGCGCTCTTCCTGCGCCGTGAACCGCTCTTCCAATCCCGGTGCGGTGAGGGTGACCGTTGTCCGCTCCACGCGGGCGTCGGCCATCTGCGAGGCGATGGTGCGCTTCCAGATCAGTTCGTAGAGCCGTTTTTCGGCCGCAGTGCCGCTGATCTCCGTATTGTTGATATAGGTAGGGCGGATGGCTTCGTGGGCTTCCTGTGCCCCCTTGGTGCGCGTCCGGTAGTTGCGCGGCCGGGAATACTCTTCTCCGAAGGTGTTGACAATCTGATCTTTGGCGGTATTGATGGCCAGCGACGAGAGGTTGGTGGAGTCGGTTCGCATATAGGTGATCAGACCGGCTTCATAGAGCTTCTGGGCGATGGACATCGTCTGGTTGACGGACATGCCCAGCTTGCGCGACGCCTCCTGCTGCAGCAGCGAGGTGGTGAAGGGAGCCGCCGGCGAACGGAACGCCTCTTTCTTCTGCACCTCACCGATCGTGAACACCGTGCCGCGGCATTTTTCGAGGAAGGCGCGGGCCGACTCGGCCGATTCGAACCGTTTCTCGAGCGTTGCGCGGATGCGGGCGCCGCCCTCCAGGGCGAAGACGCCATCTACCTTATAATATTGTTGTGCGTTGAAGGCATTGATTTCGCGCTCGCGGTCCACGATCAGGCGGACGGCGACCGACTGCACGCGGCCGGCCGAAAGACCGCTGCGGATTTTCTTCCACAGCACCGGGGAGAGTTCGTAACCCACCAGGCGGTCGAGCACGCGGCGGGCCTGCTGCGCCTTGACCAGATTCATGTCTATCCCGCGCGGATTCTCCACGGCGTTCAGGATGGCATTCCTGGTGATTTCGTGGAATACGATGCGCTTGGTGCGGTCCGCGGGCAGATGGAGCGTCTCGGCCAGGTGCCAGGCGATCGCCTCTCCCTCGCGGTCTTCATCGGAAGCCAGCCAGATGGTCTGTGCTGCGGCTGCGGCGTTTTTCAGCTCGGTTACGACCTTCTTCTTGTCGGCGGGGACGATATAATCCGGCCGGAAGCCGGCGTTGGTATCGACGGAAAGCTTGTCGGCGGGCAGGTCGCGGACGTGGCCGAAACTGGCTTTGACGGTATAATCCTTGCCCAGGAACTTCTCGATGGTCTTCGCCTTGGCGGGCGACTCGACGATAACTAAATTGGCGCTCATATCCATTCTCCTCTTTTGATTCGGGACTGCAAAGTAAGGGACAAAGAAGGCAATAATCCAAATTTTTATTCCTACTTTTGCAGCGTAAAAATCCTTTAACGTAGTTAAAATTTTTATGGCAAAGAAAGCGACAAAATGGTTCTGGGGAATCGTCCTGACGCCCATTGTGATCTTCCTTGTCACTCTGTTGTGCGTGGCCCTTTTCGCCGAGATTCCCTCCTTCGAGGAACTCGAGGATCCCAAGAGCAACCTGGCCACCCTTCTTATGTCTGAAGACGGCAAAGTATTCAATACCTATCATATAGAGAATCGCTCGTTCGTCAAATTCAACGACCTTCCGAAGTCGCTGGTCGACGCGGTGGTCGCCACGGAGGACGTGCGTTTCTACAAACATTCCGGCATCGACTTCCGCGGCCTGGGCCGCGTGGGCTTCAAGACGCTGCTCCTGCGCAACTCAAGCCAGGGCGGCGGCTCCACCATCACNNAGCAGCTGGCCAAGACCCTCTATCCCCGCGAAGACCTGGAGGGCGGCAAGATCGGCCGTACCTTTAAAATGGTGGGCATCAAGCTCAAGGAGTGGATCACGGCGGTCAAGCTGGAGCGAAACTACACCAAGGACGAGATCGTCACGATGTATTTCAACGCCATCTTCTTCGGCAGCAACGCCTACGGCATCAAGGCGGCGGCCGGCACTTTCTTCGGTAAGGAGCCGTCCGAACTGACCATCGAAGAGGGCGCCTGCCTGGTGGGCATGGTCAACAAACCCACCCGCTACAACCCGGTGCTCAACTACGACCAGTCGCTCAAGCGGCGCAACCACGTGCTTTCCCAGATGGCCAAGTACGACTACATCACCAAGGCGGAGCGCGACAGCCTCCAGGCCCTGCCCATCGAACTCAACTACCAGCAGCAGGACCACAACGCCGGTCTGGGTTCCTACTTCCGCGACATGCTCCGCCGGACCATGAGCGCCCGCGAACCGAACCGTTCCTCCTACCGCCAGTATGAAGATTATGCGGTCGATTCCACCCTCTGGGCAGACGACCCGCTCTACGGCTGGCTCAACAAGAACTTCAAGCCCGACGGCACCCGGTACAACCTGGACAAGGACGGACTGCGCATCTATACGACCATCGATAGCCGCATGCAGCGCTATGCGGAGGAGGCCGTGGCGGAGCACCTGGGCGGCGAGCTGCAGGCCGTCTTCACCAAAGATCTGGCTTCCAAGCGCAAACGCCCCTTCTCCGACGACACGCCGCAGGAGGTCGTGAACCTGCTGATGAAGCAGGCCATGCGCTGGAGCGACCGCTGGATGGGATTGAAGGCGGAGGGCCTCTCCGATTCTGAAATCGAAAAGACCTTCCAGGAAAAGACGCAGATGCGCCTCTTCGCCTGGAACAAGAAGGGCTATGTCGACACGCTGATGACGCCCTACGACTCCATTAAATACTACAAGTCGTTCCTGCGCTCCGCGCTCATCGCGATGGAGCCCAATACGGGCAAGGTCAAGGCCTACGTGGGCGGACCGAATTACCGCTACTTCAAGTACGACAACGCGCGCCAGGGCAAGCGGCAGGTGGGTTCCACCATCAAGCCGTTCCTCTACACACTGGCCATGCAGGAGGGCTTCACCCCCTGCGACAAGGTGGTCAACGTGCCGTACTCCTTCCAGCTCCCCGACACCGTATGGACGCCGGCAAGTACCGACCGCGCCGAATACATCGGCCAGACCGTGACCCTCAAGTGGGGCCTGACCCACAGTTCCAACAACATATCGGCCTACCTGATGAAGCAGTTCGGCCCCGTGGCCATGGTGGAGATGTGCCGCAAGATGGGAATCGGCAGTTTCCTGATGCCGGTCTATTCGCTCTGCTGCGGCTCCTGCGACCTTTCCGTCTACGAGATGGTGGCTGCCTACAACGTGTTCCCGAGCCGCGGCGTCTACTGCTCGCCCATGCTGGTCACGCGCATTGAAGACAAGTCGGGCAACCTGCTCACCTCCTTCACCACCCGCAAACGGGAGGCGATCGGCGACCCCACCGCCTATCTGATGGTCAACCTGATGCAAGGTGTGGTCAACGAAGGTACGGCCGGCCGTCTTAAGTATAAATATGGTATGACCAACGTGGCCGGCAAGACCGGTACCACCAATGATCAGTCCGACGGTTGGTTTATCGGCTATACCCCGAAGCTTACGGCGGGCGTCTGGGTGGGCGCGGAAGACCGCCAGGCCCACTTCGAGAGCCTCCATTACGGTTCCGGTTCCAACATGGCGCTCCCCATCTGGGGCATCTTCATGAAGAAGGTCTATGCCGACCCCTCCATCCGGATCGGGCCCGACGACCAGTTTACGGCGCCGCTGGGCTGGAACATGCGGTTGGACTGCACCGGTTCCGACGACGACCTGAATGCGGCGAAAAATACCGCCCAAAGTGACGATTACTTCTTTTAATCCTTGATATGACCCGTAAAAAAGTTGCGCTTATCTACGGAGGAAACTCTTCCGAATGGGAGATTTCCATTCTCAGCGGCAAGAATGTGGCCGCCAATCTCGACAAATCCCGCTACGACGTCTACGAGATCCTGCTCCGCGGTACGGACTGGAGCGTCTGCGACCCTTCCGCAGAGAAGCCGGTGCCCGTCGCGCAGGTGGACAAGACCGATTTTTCAGCCGTCGTCGACGGCCGGAAAGTCAAGTTCGACGTAGCCTTCCTGATGATCCACGGCACCCCCGGTGAAAACGGCCTGCTGCAGGGTTATTTCGAGATGATGGGCATCCCGTTCACCACCTGTTCCTCGTTTGTATCTGCGCTGACTTTCAATAAGTTCTCCTGCAAGGCGTTCCTGCGCGATGCAGGCGTGCTGCTCCCCAAGGACTACTATATCCGCCGCGGCGCTGCCTGGAGCGAAGAGGCCGTGATTGAACGGCTCGGGCTCCCGGTTTTCGTCAAACCGGTCGACGACGGCAGCAGTTTCGGCGTCACCAAGGTCAAGCGCGCGGAAGACCTGCGCGCAGCCGTGGATTTCGCTTTTGAAAAGAGCGACGGCGTTCTGATTGAAGAGGCCATTTCCGGCCGTGAGGTCACCGAGGGCGTCTTCTGCCACAACGGTGAGATTATTCCGCTGCCCATCACGGAAATCGTGACGGAGAACGAGTTCTTCGATTACGAAGCCAAGTATCTGGGCAAGAGCCAGGAGATCTGTCCGGCACCCATTCCGGAAGGGATGGCGGCCCGCGTGCGCGAAGCCAGCGTGGCCATCTACCGTCACTTCGGCTGCAACGGCGTGGTCCGCATGGACTACATAGCCGACGGCGAGAAGGTCTACTTCCTGGAGGTCAATACCGTTCCGGGCATGACCAAGATGAGCCTCATCCCCAACCAGGCCCGTGCCGACGGGATGTCTGTCAGCGACTTCATCAACATCCTGCTCGACGAAGCCAGGGTATGACCTTCCGGGAGTTCAAAGACCTGAGCGTCCAACGACTCGCTTCGCTTTATCCGGAGGCGGAGGCGCGCTCCATCGCCGTCCGGCTGCTGACGGCGCGTATGAATGTTCCTGATTACAAGATCGCTGCAGAACCTGCCACGGCCATCAAGCCCGACGCGCTCGCCGCACTGGAGGCCGATCTGGACAGGCTTGCGAAGGGTTGTCCGCTGCAGTATGTTCTGGGCTACACCGAATTCGCCGGACTCCGCATCCGCGTCGCTCCCGGCTGCCTGATTCCCCGCCCTGAAACCGAGGAACTCGTCTCTCTGATTATTGATGCGCTGGACGCGAAATCGGCGAGCGCATCCGGGCAAGGCGGAACTCTTCCCCCGTTTTGTTCCGACGGACCGGATGCCGATGCCGTCGCGTCCGAAAACCTAAATATCCTCGATCTTTGTACCGGGTCCGGGTGTATTGCCTATGCGCTGGCGGATGCCTTTCCGGAGGCGCAGGTCTTCGCCTGCGATCTTTCCGAGGCTGCGCTCTCTATCGCCTGCAGGCAGCGCGTGAAGCTTCCCGGCGCCCGCCCGGTCTTTTTCCAGGCCGACGTGCTCCAGGCTCCTCCGGCCGGACTTCCGAAGTTCGACCTGATTGTCTCCAATCCGCCGTACGTGATGGAATCGGAGCGCGCAGCCATGCGTTCCAACGTGCTGGATTATGAGCCGGCCGAGGCGCTTTTCGTCCCCGACGACGACCCGCTGCGTTTCTATGCCGCCATCCGTCGCTGGGCCGACGCCCTGCTGGCCCCCGGCGGCGAAATCTGGCTGGAAATCAATGAAAAACTGGGTCCGGAAACAGCTGCAGTGTTTGGCCTGCGCTCCTCCGAGGCTGAAGCTTCGCTCGGACAAAAAAATCCTCGCTCCGCTTCAGCGCTCTCCGGTGCTTCGGCCTCGACCGTCCAGCTTCTGCAAGATCTTTCCGGAAAGGACCGTTTCCTCCGTATAATCAAATGACCATGAAAAGAATATTCCTGTTTCTCGCCTGCTGCCTCGCAGCAACGCTGCTCGGGGCTTGCGATCCTAAAGATATCTCCGTAAGCGCCATCAGCCTGAAACCGTACAGTGTCGTCCTGACCGAAGGGGAGACCACGACGTTGGTCGCTTCGGTTTATCCTGAGAATGCCACGGATCCGACCATTACCTGGAACAGTTCAAACAAGGCGGTCGCCACTGTCGACCCGGACGGCGTCGTGACCGCCGTTCAGGAGGGGACTTCCTATGTTTCAGCCAAGGCGAACAATGGTGTGATGACCAACTGCGCGGTCGTGGTAGAATCTGTCGTTAAGGCTGTAGATATGGGTCTTTCCGTCAAATGGGGTTCCTGTAACGTAGGTGCAACGCGACCTGAGGAGTATGGCAAGTATTATGCGTGGGGTGAAACCGCTACAAAAGACCTCTACGACTGGTCGACCTATACGCTGTGCAATGGTGCTGAATCAACTTTGACAAAGTATTGCCTGGAATCTCACCATGGTACCATGGACAACAAGACAGTCTTGGAAAAGGAAGACGATGTTGCCGCCCAGGAACTCGGCGGCAAGTGGCGGATGCCCACCAGGGAAGAAGTGGCCGAATTGACGGATACGAAAAACTGCACATGGATCTGGTGTACCGAAAACGGTGTGAACGGATACAAAGTCACCAGTATGAAGACGGGAAACAGTATTTTTCTCCCTGCAGGCGGTGGCAACGGCGGGATAGTGGGGGAAGTTCTTGTTTATGTAGGTACTCGGGGCTTTTATTGGGCATCATCACTCTATACTGATAATCATGATTCCAACGAGGCCAGCACCTTCGCATTTGGTTCAAGTTGGATTGAAAACGGTGGTTGCGGACGTTGCGTCGGTCAATCGGTCCGCCCCGTCCGTCCCTAGTCGTTGACGGTGAGCTGCTCGCCCTCGCTGTGGGCGATGATGACCGCGCCGCAGGCGTCGCCGTAGGAGTTGATCATCGTGCGGGGCATGTCGCAGAACTGTTCCACGGCCAGGACAATTCCCACGCCTTCCAGCGGCAGTCCCACCGCACCCAGCACAATCGCGAGCATCACCATGCCGGCCATCGGAATGCCGGCGGTGCCCACGGCTGCCAGCAGCGCCGTCAAAACGATGATGATCTGCTGCATGATGGTCAGGTCAATCCCGTAAGCCTGCGCAATGAAGATGGCGGCCACGCACTCGTAGAGCGCCGTTCCGTTCATGTTGATGGTGCTGCCCAGCGGCAACACGAAACTGGCAATCTTGGGCGATACGCCGCACTTTTCCTGGCTGTCCCGGATGTTGATGGGCAGCGCTGCGCCAGACGAGCAGGTCGAGAAGGCCGTCAGGATGGCGCTGGACATCTTGGACATGTGTTTCCAGGGGTTCTGTTTGCCCAGCACGCGGACCAGCAGCGGCAGGACGATTCCGCCCTGGATGAGCAGTCCGCCCCAGACCACCAGCACGAATACGCCCAGGCTCCGGACCATCCCCCAGAGGGCCGACGGATCGCTGGCCTGCCTGCCTACGATGGTCGCCACGATCGCGAATACGCCGTACGGCGCCAGCTTGATGATGGCAAAGGTAATCTTCATGATGACCTCGTAAACGGACTGCAGCACGCCGCCGAGCGTTTCGCTGTACCGCTTCTCCACCTTGTTCATGAAGAAGCCGAAGATGACCGCGAAAAAGATGATGGGAAGCAGGTCCCCTTTGGCTCCCGATTCGAAGATGTTGGCGGGGACGATCCGGACAATCTGGTCGATGAACGAAACCTTCTCCGCACTGCC
Source organism: Bacteroidales bacterium UBA1199 (assembly GCA_002309795.1). Next base: position 15,934 of record DBXZ01000011.1, on the reverse strand, counting down.
GGTCACGGCCCCGATTTCGGTGACGTTTTCGGTCAGGTTCAGCTCCGCGCCGACACCCGGCTTCACGAGGTTGACCAGCGTCAGTCCGATGACCGCCGCCACCAGCGTGGTGGCCACGTAGTAACCGAGGGTCTTGCCGGCGATCCGGCCCAGTGCGGCAGAACTCCCCATTCCGGCTACGCCAACCGCTATTGAGGTGAAAACCAGCGGAATAACAATCATCCGCAGGGCGCGGAGAAACAGATCGCCCGCCCATTTGATCCAGGGAGACCAGGTCTCGAAAGGGGTGATGCGGCAGAGCAGGATTCCGGCTGCGGCGCCCAGTCCGATGCCGATCAGAATCTTCCAGTGAAGGGCCAGTTTCTTCATAAAAGGGGATTATTCGGTTTAGCCTTGACAAAAGTAAGGAAATTCTTTGGTCATTTGACAAATTAGAAGTAAATTTGGCGGCTATTTGGATTATTTTATAGCAATCAAATATTTATTAACAAACTCATTGGAGGAAACCTATGGATAAAATCAAAAATCTCGCGGATCTCCGCAAGATGAAAGAAGGTATGCAGGGGAAGATGTCTATGCGTGAAAACAGCAACTCTTCCGAGGCTATCATTCAGATCAAGGTCGGTATGGCCACCAGCGGCATCGCTTCCGGCGCAAAGGAGACGATGAACCACCTCATCACCGAGCTTGACAAACGCCAGATCAAAGCGCTTGTGATGCAGGTCGGCGATATGGGCTACTGCCACGCTGAACCCACGGTCGAAGTCACCATCCCGGGCAAAGACCCCATCGTTTTCGGCAACGTCAACATCGCACGCGCCGACGAGCTCATCGACAAGTACATCGTCAAGGGCGAGCTCATCGAAGGTATTCTGCCTGCTAACTACAGATCTATCTAAACGCACGGATTATGGCTATTAAAATGCACATTTTGGTTTGCGGCGGTACCGGTTGTTCCGCTTCAGCCAGCAAGGAGGTCATTGCCGAACTCAACCGTGAACTCGAATCGCACAACCTGACGGATTTCGCGAAAGTGGTCGTAACCGGCTGCTTCGGTTTCTGCGAGCGCGGTCCTATCGTCAAGATTATTCCGGACAACACGTTCTACACCCGAGTCAAACCCGAAGATGCCAAAGAGATCATCGAGGAGCACATCATCAAAGGCCGTAAGGTCCAGCGCCTCCTCTATGTGGCTCCCGACACCAACCAGAGCGTCAGCGACTCCAAACACATGGAGTTCTACAAGAAGCAGGTTCGTATCGCGCTGCGTAACTGCGGTTTCATCGATCCTGAAAATATCGACGAAAGCATCGCCCGCGACGGCTATGCCGCTCTCGGCAAGTGCCTCACCGAAATGACCCCCGCACAGGTCATCGAAGAGATCAAGAAATCCGGCCTCCGCGGTCGCGGCGGCGCAGGCTTCCCCACCGGTCTGAAGTGGGAGATCGCTTCCAAGAGCCGCGTCGGCGAGCAGAAATATGTGGTCTGCAACGCTGACGAAGGTGACCCGGGCGCATTCATGGACCGTTCCCTCCTCGAAGGTGACCCGCACTCGATCCTCGAGGCAATGGCCATCTGCGGTTACTGCATCGGCGCCGATCACGGTCTGATCTACATCCGTGCCGAATATCCGCTCGCAATCCACCGTCTCCAGGTCGCCATCAAGCAGGCTGAGGATTACGGTCTGCTGGGCAAGGACATCCTCGGAACCGGTTTCAACTTCACCATCGAACTCCGCTACGGTGCTGGCGCATTCGTCTGCGGCGAGGAGACCGCNNGCCCTCATCCACTCCATGGAAGGCAAGCGTGGTGAGCCTACCTTCAAACCGCCGTTCCCCGCACAGTCCGGTTATCTCGAGAAACCGACCAACGTGAACAACGTCGAGACCTACGCCAACATCCCTGTCATCATCAACAAGGGCGCTGACTGGTTCGCACAGATCGGTACGGAGAAATCCAAAGGCACCAAGGTGTTCGCACTCGCAGGCAAGATCAACAACGTGGGTCTTATCGAGGTCCCGATGGGTATCACCCTCCGTGAGATCATCTACGAAATCGGCGGCGGCATCAAGGGCGGCAAGAAGTTCAAAGCTGTCCAGACCGGCGGTCCTTCCGGCGGCTGCCTCACCGAGAAACACCTCGACACCCCGATCGACTACGACAGCCTCGTAGCTGCAGGCTCCATGATGGGCTCCGGCGGTATGATCGTGATGGACGAAGACGACTGTATGGTTGCCATCGCCAAATTCTACCTCGGTTTCACCGTGGAAGAGTCCTGCGGTAAGTGCACCCCGTGCCGTATCGGTAACCGCCGTCTGCTCGAAATCCTCACCAAGATCACCGAAGGCAAGGGCACGATGGAAGACCTTGAAGAGCTCAAGAACCTCTCCAATGTCATCAAGGACACCGCACTCTGCGGTCTTGGCCAGACCTCGCCGAACCCGGT
>DBXZ01000011.1:0-13455 GCA_002309795.1 Bacteroidales bacterium UBA1199 | reverse complement strand
TGCCGCGCCGGCCAGTGCAAGGCCCTGAAGAAATACATCATCGATCCCGACAAGTGCAAGGGTTGTACGGCTTGCGCAAGGGCGTGCCCTGTCAGCGCTATCACCGGTACGGTCAAGAACCCGCACGTCATCGATCAGGACAAGTGCATCAAGTGCGGTACCTGCTACGAGAAATGTAAATTCGGTGCCATCAGCATTAAATAAGGGAGGAAGAAAACATGGATACTATCAAATTGACTATAGACAACAGAAGCGTGGAAGTGCCTAAGGGTACGACCATTTTGAAAGCTGCTGCACAGATGGGTATCAAGATTCCTACCCTCTGTAATTTTGAACTCGAAGGCCTCGCCCTCAAGAACCATCCGGGCGGATGCCGCATCTGCGTCGTGGAAGTGGCCGGCCGCCGCAACCTGGCACCTGCCTGCATCACCGAGTGTATGCCGGACATGGTCGTCAAGACCAACTCCCTGCGCGCAGTCAACGCCCGCCGCACCGTCCTTGAGCTGATGCTCAGCGACCACCCGAACGACTGTCTCCAGTGCGCTAAGAGCGGCAAGTGCGAGCTCCAGGCTCTCGCTGCCGACATGGGCATCCGCGAAATCCGCTACAAGGGCGCTCAGTCCAACTACGCGATTTCGCTCTCGCCGTCCATTCACCGTGATCCGAACAAGTGCATCATGTGCCGCCGTTGCGAGGCAGTTTGCCACGAATACCAGACCGTCGGTGCAATCGGCGCCATCGAGCGCGGTTTCCCGGCAGTGGTTTCCACCGCTTTCGGCAAGGACCTCATCGATACCAACTGTATCTTCTGCGGCCAGTGCGTCGCTGTCTGCCCGACCGGTGCCCTCACCGAGATCGACCACACCGCCCGCATTCTCCGCGACATCGCCAACCCCGACATCAAGACCTGCGTCCAGGTTGCTCCGGCAGTCCGCGTAGCGCTTGGTGAAGAGTTCGGCATGCCTGCCGGCAGCATCGTTACCGGCAAAATCGCCGCTGCGCTCCGCGCCGTTGGTTTCGACTACGTCTTCGATACCGACTGGTCCGCCGACCTCACCATCATGGAAGAGGGTACCGAGCTGATCGGCCGCCTCACCAAGTTCCTGGGTGGCGACAAGAGCGTCAAGCTCCCGCTGATGACCTCCTGCTGCCCGGCATGGGTGAACTTCTACGAGAAGTACTATCCGGAACTCCGCGAGTATCCTTCCACCGCAAAATCCCCGCAGGGCATGTTCGGTGCAACGGTGAAGACCTACTTCGCCGACAAGATCAACACCCCGCGCGAGAAACTCGTCTGCGTCTCCGTGATGCCTTGCGTCGCGAAGAAGTACGAGTGCGAGCGTGAAGAGCTCAAGGTGAACGGCAATCCTGACGTTGACTACTCCATTACCACCCGCGAACTCGCCCGCCTGCTCAAGATTTGCAACATCGACTTTGCAAGTCTTCCGGAGGAGAAGTTCGACTCGCCGCTCGGTGAATCCACCGGTGCAGCCGTCATCTTCGGCGTTACCGGCGGTGTGATGGAGGCAGCGCTCCGTACCGCTTACGAGGTGCTCACCGGCAAGACACTCCCGAAGATCGACTTCGAAGAGGTCCGCAGCCTGGACGGCATCCGCGAAGCTACGGTTTCCATCCCCGGCGTCGCTGACCTGAAGGTCGCCGTTGCTTACGGCATGAAGAACGCACGCGTCATCATGGAACAGATCAAGGCAGGCAACTGCCCGTACCACTTTGTCGAGGTGATGGCTTGCCCGGGCGGCTGTATCGACGGCGCCGGCCAGCCTTATCACCACGGTGATTCCTCAATCGTGAAAGCACGCTACGGTGCTACCTACCAGGCAGACCGCGAGATGCCGATCCGCAAGTCCCACGAGAACCCCGAGATCATCTCGATCTACAAAGAGTTCTTCGGTGCTCCTTGCTCGGAGAAGTCGCACCACCTGCTTCACACGCACTATTTCGACAAGAAGATGAAGTTTGACCTTGAAAAATAATTGAACCATGTGTGGATCCAAAGTTAAAATATCGGAAGCCAATTACCTTAAAGTAAAGGAAATCTGCGCTTCGTTCAACAATAATCCGGGCGAACTGATCAACGTCCTTCACAAGACGCAGGGTCACTTTGGCTACCTCCCGCAGGAAGTGCAGGAAGTGGTGGCAGAGTGCCTGGGAATTCCTGTCGGAAGAGTCTATGGCGTGGTCTCCTTCTACAGCTTCTTCACCATGAAGCCGAAGGGCAAATATGCCATCTCCGTCTGCCTCGGTACCGCTTGCTATGTCAAGGGTGCAGAGAAGATCCTCGACGCGCTCCGCAGCGAGCTGAAGATCTCCGAAGGTGACGTCACCCCCGACGGCAAGTTCTCGCTCGACGTCCTCCGTTGCGTGGGCGCCTGCGGGCTTGCTCCGGTCATGACCATCAACGGCAAGACCTACGGCCGTCTCGTTCCCGAGCAGATCAAAGGCATCCTCGCCGAGTACGCTGAATAAGTTCCCCGCTTACCTCATTGAAAGAAGGCAGCCCCGATCGGAGCAGCCTTCTTTCTTTATTTGGCAGTTTCAATCCCAATAACTATCTTCGTAGTTGTCTAATATCTATTCTGTTATGCGACGCTTCTCCCGGTGGTTTTTGTCTTTTTGCTTGTTTCTTTCTGGTATTTCTCAAGGGAAAGCAATCAATGAGGCTTTCGTTGATTCTTTTGATGGCCTTTGGTCAAGCGTGCTGATAGGAGGAACATTTTCTGCAGTTAGTACTGCATCTATCCTTTTGGGTGAAGGAATCAACCCTATTACAGGTTCAAGTCACTTCGGATGGTCTCGGTCTTACCGATCTACAAGATGGCGTTAGATATGAGTATAAACATGACGGAAGCATCTGGTCCTACACGAATCGTACGTATATTAGATTTAAACCATAACAATGCTGATATTTGCCCCCAAAAAAGATTTTCCTGTTTCATCAAATAATACTTTGATGATTAAGAGTATTCGAACCATTGATATTGATTGTCACCTCAAAGGGAGGCGGAGTGTTATCGATTATTTTTCAGAAGCATTAGAATCGCCATATAAAGGAGATAATTGGGACGGCTTTCAAGAAGTTATTACTGATTTGGGATGGTTAAACTGTAAAAAGATTGTGGTACTACACCACAGCCTGCCCTCACTTTCCGAGGAGGAAACGCTAATCTATATTTCTTCTTTGGATTATGCCAGCGAATGTTGGGATAGATTTGACGAACTTTCTAAAAGGGCTATAGAGGAATATACTTTACGGGGCGTTTTTATTCCTGAGGACTGCTGGGTTAATCATAAACTGTCAATGGACATTTTTTTTAGGGAAGATGATCGGCCGATAGTAGAGCATAATATTCAGTTAGCACGATTAAAGTGGGGCTATCCTTATCGTTATTAATAGACGGTCTGTCTGTAGTGGCTGAACAATAATATACAAGATACCTGTTAACAAGCGAGCCTTTTTATAGTTAACTATACTTTGAGCCCGTATTTAGAATACCGAAATGATTACAAGAGTAGACTTTTATGGAACTTATAGGAATCTAAAGTTTTCATTTGGCAGTGCAACGATATTATATGTCAAGAATCATATTTGTACAAGGTTTTAAAGATGAGTATAACTTTAATCCCAGGCCTTTATTCGTAAGGCCTATTACTGCTGAAATCGCCACTCGTTTATATAATATTTTTATCAACAGGGACGTCATTCTTCATCTATTATAATAAGCAGTTATTCAAATAATGATAAGAATTGTAAGACATATAACCATCATTCTCTTATGTGCCCTTCTGCCGTGTTCTTGTGTAAGGACTCCAAACAAGATGATAAAGGCGGCGTTTTCAATAGACATAAAAGATATTAACTATACACTAGTAGAGAAAGTTGAGCGATGGACAATCAATGGCGACGGAAACTGTTTTCTTCGCCTGTCGCTCAAAGAAACTTCTAAGGAAGAACTTGACCTATTGAAAAACAGAATGATTTCCTTGGGAGCATCACAATTGCCAATCGAAGAGAATCTCATGGTAGTAAACTATGCTAATAACATGGCAAACCAGACTTTCAAGAGGGGATGGTACTTGCTGTTGACGCCCAATTGGGATGATAGTCGGCTACTTATTTTTGATGAAGAGAACAAGGAATTAATAACGTGTTATATAATAATGTAAGGCCTGGCGCCTGCGGTCTTGCTCCGGTCATGACCATCAACGGCAAGACCTACGGCCGTCTCGTTCCCGAGCAGATCAAAGGCATCCTCGCCGAGTACGCTGAATAAGTTCCCCGCTTACCCGTTGAAGAGGGCCGTCCGAACTTCGGGCGGCCTTTTTCTTTATATATTTGTAAATAAGCCAATTTGAAAAAGACGTATTACTCCAGTCAATACGTTTTGTAATAGGATAGACCGAACAACAATTGGAAGAAGAGGATTTGGTCAAGAGGTGTTCCGCAAAAGATCAGGCGGCGCAAAGGGAGTTGTATACAAAGTATGCAGCCAGGATCCTTACTGTTTGTCGCAGGTACTGTAGTAGTAATCAAGATGCGGAAGACACACTGCATGATACCTTCCTCATAGCCTTTGACCGTATTTCGTCTTTCAGGTATAAGGGAGGCGGGTCATTGTACGCATGGCTCTGTCGGATTGCCACGAATCAAGCCGTTGACAGAGTCCGAAAGAAGCATTGGCGACTGGTCCCTTTTAAGGCGCCAGCTGTTGAGGATTCCGTTGAGTTGGAGGAAGAGGACATTCAACGCATCCCACAGGAGAAATTGCTGGCTTTCATTGCGGAACTCCCTGATGTCAGAAGGGCTGTTTTCAATCTTTACTGTCTGGATGGTTATTCTCACAAAGAGATTGCAAGTATGCTTGGTATAAGCGAGAAGGGTTCTGCCAGCATCTTAAGCAAAGCGAAGCGACAGCTGAAAAATGAAATATGCAAGTATCTCAATAGTTTGAATAATAATGAGATGGGAGAACACCATACGAGATAGGCTGAATACTTACGAAAGCCCTCTTCCGGAGAGTGGATTCGACTCGCTCTTTGGAAACACATCTGTATCCAGACAAAAAAAGAGATCCGGATATGGTCCGCTTCTTCGCTATTTGGTGCCGGGAGTGGCGGCCATCTGTTTGATTGTGTTGTTGATATATCGCCCGGCCGATCATCCTGCCCATCAAACGATTCGCACATCTATTTCTCTTGACAGTCATATTACGGTTCAGGAAAGGGTTGAGATAAAAAACATTCCCCCAATTGCAGAAGGAAGGATTACTGATCGAAATACACGAACGGCTACTAAAGGCAGTCCGCAAAGTGTTGATGATTATTCTCAAGATGACATAAAAGCGGAAGAACTCATCGCCAAAAACGGTGTTGCAGACATGGGGTTGAGAACAGAAATATCATCGAAAGAATCCGACAGCCTATTGTTTACCGGAGGCTTGGATAATAAAAGTATCTCCAGCAAAGATTTCGACATTAAAATAATGGGGATAGGGACATCTGGCCTGATAGCAGCTGGTTTCTTGCTGAACATCGTGCCGGACATTTTGCCGTCAGGAGGCTCCTCTTCACCGGCCGAACCGATAACGCCCACTCCATCTCCCAGACATTATTTGCCTTTCAAGGTAGGAATCTCGGCGGGAATACCTCTCACTCCACGATTGAGGATTACGACGGGCCTCAACTATTCCCGGTATTCTTCCGAGATCTATTCACCCTCCCCCAAGATGCAGAGGGCCCATTTCTTGGGGATACCGCTACGTCTCGACGGAATTATTCTTGACGATAGCAGATATGAAATATATGCAGGTGGCGGCTTTGAAGAAGCCTTTTGTCTGTTGGCGACAAAAGCGGGGGACTGCATTTCTCATGATAATTCGGTCTTCTCGCTACAGGGTGTATTGGGCGCCCAGTGGTACTTGTCCGAACGCGTGACAATTTACATAGAGCCCTCACTCTCCTGGACACCTTTCGCGCGCTCCTTCTCGCCTGAGAACTACTTCACGACCCATCCTGTTACGGTCTCCTTCCCTGTTGGATTTCGATACAACTTTTTCTAGTTACAGAGACGTATTATGGCCGGTTCCCCGTTATAGGGTTGAGGATTAATCGTTGTCACAATGAAAAAGTATTTCGTATTATGTCTGTTGGCTGTTTCAATCCTATTTTTGCTGACCGCCTGCGAGAAGATGCGCTACGACAGCAGGGAAACCTGGCGGATTGCATCTACCACATCTTTTGAGGCGGCACTGTCAGCAAAGCCGGGACAACCCATGTCTGAACCCGTTCCATACAGCGGCCACTATTTGTACAAAGTACAGATTGGAGACGGAACGGAATCGAACTATTGGCGGATTCTAAGAAAAGACCAGTGGCAAACGGATGAGTTTGATGGAATATATGAAGAGGGGTATGAGTATATTGTTGAGGTAAGGTGCCATCATCCTCGGAACATTATAACTTACGCCAAGTTTGAAAAGGTGGTTTCTAAGGTGAAGAAAGATTCTGACGTTACGCCGGATACCATCTACGATCCTTGGATCCCGGATTAAACGAAAGCCCCCGTCAAGTATTGAGGCACTCCCGTTGAAGAGGGCCGTCCGAACTTCGGGCGGCCTTTTTCTTTTTACTGTGCCCGGGTTGTTGCCGGGTTATTCTTCAGGGAGGGGTAACAGGACCTCCCACCAACCGTCGCGCTTGCCGTTGCGGCGAGCGAGGTAACCTTTTTCTTTCAGGCGAATAGTGTAGGTTTTGACAGTCCTGGGAGAGCGGTGGATTTGTTTCGCCAGTTCTTCTTGGGTGGCCTTGGGATTGGATTTGATGTGTCGTAATACGGCAAGCTCTTCCAAAGTGCAATTATTGCTCTTTGAATTATCTGGAGTTTCACTTTGAGTGGAATAATCAATATGGAGGTATCGGTTCCTCAGCTCATTGTGCTCGCCAAGGATGAGGTTGCGGAGGAATGCCTCCAGATATTTTCCAGTAGGGACAATTCCCTTCTCACGATTGAAGTAGTTGGCACGAACAAGAGCATTCCGGAAGTACCAGGAATGACTTGCAAACAGTTCGTTGGAAATGGTGTAGCCAAAACTCCGGAGATATTGGATAAGGAAGACGGCCGTTGTGCGGGTATTACCCTCTCCGAAAGGATGAATCTGCCAAATTCCGGCGATAAAGATTCCGATACGCTTGATGGCTTCGTCGGGTGTGGCAGCGCTGTAGTCAAACTTCTTTTCCCCGGCGAAGTCGTAGTCAAGCGTTTCTTTCAGATTCTCATAGGGGTTATAAAGTACTGAGGCATCATTCAGTACCCATTCTTTTTTGGAGATGTTGTAATCCCGGAACTTACCGGCAAACTTGAAGATGCCCTCGAACAGGCGGCGGTGAATCCGCTGAAGTTCGGCAGGGGTCAAGGAGAAAGTTTCTTCCTGTAGGATTTCGGTGATTCTGGCAGAGACCTTGTCAGCTTCTTCTGTTCGTTCCTCTTCAACAGACAGCCTTCCCGATCGGGACTTATAATAGGTGTCGATGAGTCCTTTGACTTCTTGTATGGTGACATCTCCCTCGATGTGGCGTTTGGCGGTTTCCACGAGATACTCCGAAGGTTTGAGCCCATCCACGTCCTGCAGGCCGATAGCAGTCTGCCAGGCCGCCGCCTTGACGCTGCGTCCCGGCTCTCCCTGACGGATGTATTCTTCGAAGCTGATCATCTAATTTCCGTTACCGAACAATTACAAAGATACGAATAATTCCTCTGAAGGCCGAAAGAGAAGCTCGTTTTGGGCCGTATTTACGATAGGGCCAAGATTAAGGCGCATCCGTTGCAGGCTGCGCCTTTTTTATTATATTTGCATGATACACAAAATGTGCAGACTATGAAAGTCAAAGAAATTGTTACCCTGGTCGCCGGCGAGATGGTCGGAGCGGCCATCGACCCTGAGTACGAGATTACCAAGGCCTTTGCGTCGGACCTGATGAGCGACGTGCTCCGCTTTTCGATGGACGACACCCTGCTGATTACGGGCCTCTGCAATAACCAGACACTCCGAACCGCCGAGATGGCGGACCTGCGCGTGGTGCTGATCGGCCGCGACAAACAGCCGGATGAAGATATGATCGAACTCGCGGAAGAGTCCGACATCACCCTCATCAAATCCAAATACAGTCTCTTCAAACTCAGCGGCATCCTCTACGACGCCGGGTTGCAACCCCTCTATTGACGCTATGCACTATACCTTTACCATCGAACAGGGAAACTTTACCGACGCCGGCCAGGCTTCAAGCAGCGTCAAGCGTACGCTCAAGCAGATGGGCGTGGATCCGGTCAACATCAAACGCACCGTAGTCGCCCTCTTTGAGGCGGAAATCAACGCGGTGGCGCACGCTTACGGCGGCACCATCGACGTAGATATCGACGGCGAGAAGATTGTGATGGTGGTGGCCGACCAGGGCCCCGGCATCCCCAATATCGACCTCGCCATGCAGGAAGGATGGTCCACCGCTTCACCCAAGGTCCGAGAAATGGGCTATGGCGCCGGCATGGGCCTCCCGAACATCAAAAAGAATACGGACGACCTGAAGATCGAAACCGAAATCGGAGTCGGCACCACGCTGACCATGACCGTCAAACTGGCTTAACCCCAATCGTATGGCTCCTACCGACACCTATTTCCGCCACTCGCTGAAGGTCAACGACTACCTTTGTTCCGGCTGTACCGCCTGCATGCGTATCTGCCCGACGGCAGCCATCCGCATCCGCGACGGCAAGGCCGTGATTTCCGACAACAAATGCGTGGACTGCGGCGAGTGCCTCAAGAGCTGCCCGCGCAAGGCCATCTATATCAAGCAGGACGACTTCAACCTCATCGAGAACTACGGCTGCCGCGTGGCGCTGGTTCCGGCCGTGTTTATCGGCCAGTTTGAGGACAAATACAAGACCAAGGAGATCTACTCCTGCCTGAAGAAGCTGGGATTCACCCATATCTATGAGGTGGAGCACAGCGTGGAATTCCTCGTGGAACTCTACAAGGAGTATATGGCCAGCCATCCGGAGATCCGGACCTTCATCTCCCCGTATTGCCCGGCCGTCATCCGGCTGGTGCAGGTGCGCTATCCTTCGCTGGTAGACAACATCATCCACCTGAAATCCCCGCTCGACGTGGCGGCCCGCGCCATCCTCAGAAAACTGCTGGATCAGGGCATCCGCCGCGAGGCCATCGGCATCTTCTACGTGACGCCCTGCGCCGCCAAGATTGCCTCCATCAAGTATCCGGTCAGTAACCAGGACACCCACATTGCCGGTGTCATCAACATGGACTTCCTCTACAACAAGGTGAAGCTGATGCTCAGCAATTCCGACAAAGATGCGGAGCCCATCAACCACACCCTTACGCCGGCGGACGTCATGTGGCCCCTCAGCCGCGGCGAGGCTGCCTGCTTCCCGGGCTCTCCGTATGCGGTGGACGGCCTCAAGAACGTGATTCAGTTCCTGGACCGTCTGGAAGACGACAAGGTGGACGCGCCCGGCCTGGTGGAACTCCGTATCTGCGAAGAGGGTTGCGTGGGCGGCGTGCTCACCACCCAGAACTGCTTCGTGGCCCGCAAGCGGATTGAGACCCGCGCCAAGCTGCTGGCCCGACTGCACCACGACCAGCAGGAGCTGACCTACGACCATACCGAATTCTCCGAACAGATTGCAGAAGAGATGGTGATTCCCGAGATCAAGCCGCGTTCGCTCTACAAGCTCGACGAGGACTTTGGAACCGCCTTCAAGATGGCTGAACGGATGAAAAAGATTGAAAAATCGCTGCCCGGCATCAACTGCTCCGCATGCGGTGCGCCCTCGTGCGCCGCACTGGCGGAAGATATCGTCCGCGGCGAAGCCGACGAAAACAACTGTATCTTCATCAACCGCAATACCGAGGCCTCCGAAGCCGCCATCCGCCGTATCTGGGGCGACCGCGTCAAGCCGGCGGAACCTGAACGGAAATAAACTTTTTACCGATATGACTGTCAAAGAAATCATCGAGAAACTCGATTTGAAGTGCCTCAATGAGGCCAATCTCGACGCCGAAATCAAAGGCGCATACTCTTCCGACCTGCTCAGCGACGTGATGGGCAATGCCCGCAGCGGACAGGTCTGGATCACCATGCAGACCCACAAGAACGTGACCGCCATCGCGGCCCTCAAGGATATTCCCGCCGTCATCATCGTGCGCGGCGGCGTGCCGGACGAGGACATGCTCGAGCATGCAAAAGAAGAGGATATCTGCATCCTCGTGAGCCAGGAGCCCACCTTTATCGTCTGCGGCAAGCTCTACGAACTGATCAAATAGCGGCCCGTCCGCACTTCCGTGAAGTTCAACGCCGATATGCACATCCATTCGGTGCTCTCCCCCTGTGGAGACATCGAAATGAGCCCCTCCGCCATCGTGGCTACGGCCAGGGAGCGGGGACTGGACATTATCGGCCTGACGGACCACAACTCCACCCTCAATGCCAACGTCACCCGCATCCTGGGCGAACGGGTCGGCCTCCACGTGCTGATGGGGGCGGAGGTCACCACCAAAGAGGAGGTGCACTGCCTGGGCTTCATGCCTACGGTGGAGAAACTCGCTGAATTCCAGGCATTCCTGGATTCCCGCGTGATCTTTTTCGAAAACGACGTGGACAAGTTCGGATACCAGCTGGTGGTGGACGAAGAGGAGAACGTGCTCGACGAAGTGCCGCACCTGCTGATCAACGCGCTGGACCTCCCGATGCTCGAACTGCAGCAGAAGGTCTATGAGCTGGGCGGAATCTTCATCCCGGCCCACGTGGACCGCCCCACCTTCTCCATCAGTTCGCAGTTGGGATTCGTGCCGGACAAGCTCAAGTTCCACGCGCTGGAGCTGAGCTACTACTGCAAGCGGAACAACTATCAGTTCCTGGAACAGTGCCCCTGGTTCAGCGACTTCAATTACATCCAGAGCAGCGACGCCCATTACGTTCCCGATATCGGCAAGATCCACAGTGTTTTGGAGATGCCCTCCTTCAGTTTTGAAAACTTCCGCGACGCCCTCCGCCAGGGCGAACCGGTCATCCTGTAGCCTATGAAAAGTCTCGACCTCCATATCATCGACATCACCCACAACTCCATCCGGGCGGGTGCCACGCAGATCACCATCGAGATGGAGGACAGCGCCGCGCGCGACCTGCTCTCCATCAAGATCATCGACAACGGCTGCGGCATGCCGGAAGATATGATTGCGGCCATCAACGACCGCTTCTACTCCTGCCGCAAGGAGCGCAAGATCGGGATGGGCATCGCGCTGCTGAAATACCATTCCCAGCTCTGCGACGGGCAGTTTTACCTGAAATCCAAGGTGGGTGAGGGGACCGAGATCTATGCCTCCTACAAGCGCTCGCACATCGATCTGCAGCCGCGGGGCGACCTTTCCGGCTGCTTCGCCAACTTTATCTGCCAGTATCAGGACATCAACTTCATCATCCGCTACATCATGGACGGCGAGACCTTTGAACTGAGCACGGCCGACGTCAAGGAGGTCTTCGAGGGGATGAATCTCAACAATGCGGAGATTATCCGCAGTCTCACGGAACTGATTCACGAAAATATCGGAGCGTAAGCTTATGGCAACGAAAGCGAAAACCGTCTGGTACTGCACCTCGTGCGGCAACGAGAGTCCCAAGTGGATGGGGCGCTGCCCTGCGTGCGGCGAATGGAATACGATGGTGGAAGAGCCCCGCGCGCCCAAATCTTCTGGCGGCGGCAGTGCGGTTCCCAGCCGCAACCGGGCCATCCTGGCCGTTGAGGAGGCGCGTCCCCAGCCGCTCCGCGAGATTGATTTTACGGACGACAACCGCCTTTCGCTGGGCGGCGGCGAACTGGACCGCGTACTGGGCGGCGGCCTGGTGGAGGGTTCGATGGTGCTGATCGGCGGCGAGCCGGGAATCGGCAAGTCCACCCTGTCGCTCCAGATTCCGCTCCGCTGTACGGGCCTCAAAACGCTGTATGTCAGCGGTGAGGAGAGCGCCAAGCAGATCAAGCTGCGCGCGCAGCGGCTCGGCGGCGACGACAGCAACTGCCTGGTTCTGAGCGAAACCCTGCTCGAAAATATCCTGGACCGCGCCCGCGAGGTGCAGCCGCATCTGCTGATCGTGGACTCCATCCAGACCATCTACAGCGAAGCGATCGATTCCGCATCGGGCAGCGTCTCGCAGGTGCGCGAATGCGCCGCGGCTCTGCTCCGCTACGCCAAGGAGAGCGCCACCCCGGTCATCCTGATCGGCCATATCACCAAAGACGGCACGATTGCCGGCCCCAAGGTGCTCGAACATATCGTGGACGTGGTCCTGCAGTTCGAAGGCGACACCAAGGGCTCCTACCGCATCCTGCGCAGCATCAAAAACCGATTCGGCAGCACGGACGAACTGGCCGTCTTCGAGATGACCGGCACCGGCCTGCGCGAGGTCTCCAATCCTTCGGAAATCCTGATCCCGATGCACCAGGACAACCTTTCCGGTGTCGCGGTCAGCGCGGTGATGGACGGCACCCGGCCCTTCCTGATCGAGATTCAGGCGCTGGTCAGCACGGCCGCCTACGGCACGCCGCAGCGCTCCGCCACAGGCTATGACGGCCGCCGGCTCAATATGCTGCTTGCCGTACTCGAGAAGCGCGCCGGTTTCAAACTGGCTGCCAAAGATGTATTCCTGAATGTGGCCGGCGGCCTGCGGGTCTCCGATCCGGCCTGCGACCTGGCTATCGTGGCCTCCGTCCTTTCGTCGAACTTCGACCTCTTCATCTCGCCCAAGGTCTGTTTTGCCGGCGAGGTGGGCCTCAGCGGGGAAATCCGCCCCGTCCCGCAGGTCGAACGCCGCATTGCGGAAGCCGCCAAACTCGGGTTCGAGGAGATCTACGTCTCCAGCTTCAGCCGCGCCGAAGCCCTCAAACCCAGGAGCGGGAACATCCGGATCGTCTCCATCCCGGACATCCCCGCCCTCTGCCGCAAACTCTTCCAGTAGACTACTTCGAAGCGGCGTCGACGATAATCTTGAAGATGTTGGTGAAGATGGTTTCACCGCCGGTGCAGAGTGCTTCGGGGTGGAACTGGGTGCCGATGATGATGCCGCCGCCGTCGGGATAGTTCTTCAGCGGAGCGACTCGCTCAAGACCTTCGATAATTCCGTCCGGGGATTTGGCGACGACCTTGAATCCCTGCGGGACCTTCTTGACGGCCTGGTGGTGGAAGGAGTTCACGACTGCCTTGTTGGAGCCGAGCGCCTTCTCCAGGAAGCTGCCCTTTTCAATCTTGATGCTGTGTGTGCCGTAAGAGCCCGGCGTGCCGTTCTGGCGATGCTTGATGTAGCTCGATTTGACCTGTGAAGGGATGTCCTGCCACAGGCTGGCGCCGCAGGCAAAGGCCCGCAGTTGTTCGCCGC
>DBXZ01000016.1:16088-17485 GCA_002309795.1 Bacteroidales bacterium UBA1199 | reverse complement strand
TGCAGCAACGCATCTATCGTATATCGCTGATCCTTCGTCAAATGCTTGTATCCCATCCTCTGTCGCTTTTTCTGGTTATGACAGTAAAGTTATACTATCAGGCTTCAAAGCGTTGCACTTCGGAATAGAATCCAGCGGATATTATTTGGGATATTTTAAATATAAAATGCCTCTTAGAACACTCTGAGAGGCATTTTTGTGGAGATGGGCGGAGTCGAACCGCCGTCCAAACAGAGTCCCAGGTAGCTTTCTACACGCTTATCCTTTCTTTGATTGTCGGCCCGCGGCTGCCGGAAGGCAGGCCACCAGGGGCTTATCCTCTGGAAACTTAACGGTCCTTAGAGGCGTCCGGGCCGCGCATCCGGTTTTGATGATACCCCTGGATCCAGACTGAACCGGCCTAAAGCTGGAGGGATATACGTCGTGCCGCAGCCTTGGCGGCATCGATTAATGCTCAATCTCTGAGAGATTAGCAAGCGTATGAATAGTTGTAGTTGCCAGTTATGGCTCGAAGACTGGGATTAACGGGCCAGCCTCCTACGCCCGACGTGCTTACCATCCGAAATCAGTGCTGTCAAAACCAGAACATCCCCGAATGATTGTTGAAGTCTCTCACTGCTGCGGTTCGGTGCAGTCGAAGGTGTGGATCGTCCCCCGGTAGATGAAGAAGAACGTCTTTGAACCGGTCTTCAGTTCGGCGCTGACCTCATAGAGGTCGTCGCCGGAGAGCCGGACCGAGACCTTCCCGTTGTCGACCGGAAGGACCAGGGTCTGCTTCTCACCACCGGGTCGGAGCCCGACATAAGAGCCGCTCACCGTATTGTCCCTCAGCTTCGTCCCACAGTTGAAAGTATAGGCATCCTCCCGGGAGTCGGACCCAAGGTACAACCCGTCCGGAAGCGCAATTTCATCGGCTACGGGTGCGCTGATCAGCAGCCGCACCACAGCACCGGTGGAGATCAGGTCCAGGTCGGCGTCCGTCCGCCCCTGGGCGAGGTCCAGCTGGAAACAGTTGACACCGCCCGCGGCATCGGTGCCGTAGTAGTAGGCTGCCGCCCACTCGGCATCGAATTCATACCGGTGTTCATCGAGGCGTTCTTTCGAACACCCCGCGGCAATCAGGGCGATTGCGACCGGCAGGAGCCATCTGAGGATCTGTTTCATATCCCCTAGATGCAAAAGCCGTTACAAAGATTGCATAAAAAATTTAAAAATTACGAATTATTTTGCGGCCTTTCCAAAAATCCCTATCTTTGCATCCCCACAAGGACCAGCGCTTCGGGAGATTAGCTCAGTTGGTTCAGAGCACTTGCCTTACAAGCAAGGGGTCACTGGTTCGAACCCAGTATCTCCCACAAAAACAGTCGGCTTATCGCCGGCTTTTTTTGTGGGAGATA
>DBXZ01000016.1:529-15937 GCA_002309795.1 Bacteroidales bacterium UBA1199 | reverse complement strand
TTTGTGGGAGATACCCGCTGCCGCTATGACTGGGGGGCGGTCCCCCCAAACCCCCTGCGTCACTCCGCTCCGGATCATTGGCAGCATCTTCCACAACAAACCAGTTGCATCCAGCCCTGCACACAGCTAGGTGGACCTGGTCCACTTTGAAGGGGTGTACCTGGTACACCGACTCTCGGCCAGAATAGCCTCTGGGCCAGGGGTGCTGGACCTGGTCCGCCAGCTGAAAGTGGACCTGGTCCAGTACTGGGATTCATATCAAGGAGGTGTCTCAGATGCCCGCTGCCTCCGGCAACTGCCGCGCCTAATAATGCGCGGCAGTGGTGCCCCCTGGTTATCAGACAAGCCCTAACTACCAAAACCTTTTCCCTTGCTCCCAGGAGCAGCCATGCCCCGTAATGCGCGCCTGCGACTCGGCCTCCACCCCAGGCACCAGCAGCGGCTATGCGCGCCGCGGCGGCCGTCCCTATCCTAGAGATGGGGCTGCAGCCAGACACCATCCAGAAGGCGATTATTTGCAGCCCCCTCCGCAACGCATGGTTTAGATACCAGTCAGGGCCAGAAGTTGGCAGGAAACCAGGCGGTCTGCAATCAACCGAAAATGTGAATTATACCTTGATTACCGGACCCGCATGCGACGTACTTGCCCCTTGCGCCAGACAAGGTCCACGCGCTGCCCGCTGCGGGTGCGCAGACCGGTCACGCGGCCATCCGGCCAAGCGGCCGGCAGAGCCGGAAGGGGCCGGATGGAGCCGTCGGCATCCGACTGAAGGAGCATCTCCGCTATGCCGGCGCAACCGCCGAAATTGCCGTCGATCTGGAAGGGCGGATGGGCATCGAAAAGATTGGGATATGACCCGCCGCCACCCTGATAATCCAAAGATCCGGGACGAGGATTGACATAACGGAGCAATTGCCGGAGCATCCGGTACGCCTTCTCCCCTTCCCCCAGACGGGCATAAAGATCGATACGCCAGCCGCAGCTCCAGCCAGTCGTCTCGAATCCGCGAATTTCCAAGGTCTTCAGGACGGCGTCCGCCAGCGAGCCGTCGGAAATCTGGTGGCCAGGATACACCCCGACCAGATGACTCTGGTGACGGTGTGTCGGCTCCTGGTCCGCCCAATCATGGTACCACTCGCGCAACTTCCCGGCAGAATCCACCTGATAGGGGCGCAGACGGTCCAGTTTGTCCTTTGCCTCCCGGACGAAATCATCATCCACGCCGAGTTCCTGCGCAGCGGCAACAGCATCTGTCAGGCATTCCCGGATAATGGCAAGGTCAGAGGTAGCACCATATAGGGTAGCTCCCGGGCGGCCGTCCGGACCGATATACAGATTCTCCGGCGATGTACTGGGTGAGGTGATCAACTCCCCGTCCTTTTCCACCAGCCAATCCATGCAAAACAGCGCCGCATCGCGAAGGACAGGATAGTCCCGCTCCAATCGCTTCCGGTCACGGCTGAAAAGCCAATGCTCCCAGATGTGTGTGGAAAGCCAGGCTCCGCCCATGGCCCAGTTCGCCCACGAAGGGCTGCCGGTGCCCAGGCCGACCGGGCAGCTCATCGCCCAGATATCGGAATTGTGCCCGGCATTCCAGCCTCTGGATGCTCCATAATAATAGGAAGCAGACCGGCGGCCTGTCTGCGACAGATTGTGGATAAAATCAAGCAAAGTCTCATGAAGAGCCCCGAGACCGACTACCTCGGCCGGCCAGTAGTTTTCTTCCAGGTTGATATTGATCGTGTAATTGCAACTCCACGGCGGATCCATGCTCTCGCTCCACAATCCCTGCAGGTTGGCGGGGACGCCGGGCGTACGGGAGGATGAAATCAGCAGATAACGGCCGAACTGGAAATACAACGCCTCCAGTTCCGGATTGGGTTGCTCCCCGTCGGCGTACCGCTTCAACTGCTCATCGGTCGGCAGGGCCTTCAGGTCAGCATCGGTCCGCCCCAGGTCCAGAGTCACACCATCGAACAACGAGCGGTAGTCCTCCTCATGACGGCGAAGCAGTTCGCCGTAGTCCATCTCGAAAACCCGGGCCGCATTCGCATCGGCCAGTTCCCGGTACGGCTTTCCCTCGCGTACGGGATCTTTGTCATAGCCGTTGAAACTGGTCGAATTGACCAGTTTCAATACCACTTCCGTGCATCCATCCACGATGAGTTGCTCCCCTTCCTGCCCGACGGATCCGCCCGTATGCAGGACAGAGACGACGGTTCGGAAATGGATGCCCCTGTCGGGATCATACCACATCTGGCCTTCACCTTGCTTATAGTAACCCGGATAGGCATGCCAGGGAGCATAGCCGTCCATCACCAGGGAGTTTCCCGAAGCGGTCACCGCGGCAGGAAGCGGCGACTCCAGCCGGATCCGGGCGCGGATCCCGGCATCGCTGTGCATCCGCACCACGAGCACGGAATCCGGCGCCGACATGAAATATTCCGCCTCGTACGGCTGGCCGTCACGCAGGTAGGAGATCCGGGCCCGGGCATCAGCCAGGTCCAGCGTACGGGTGTATTCGGTAACGGTCCCGACTTGGCCATGGTCAATCCACAAGTTGCCCAAAGGCAGATAGGATTCGCTGAAATGCCCTTGAACATGACGCTGGAGACGCTCTGCCTCCGCGTAATCTTCCCGCGCAAGCGCCTCCCGGATCAACGGGATCGTCTCTGCGGCGTCGGCGCCCAAACCGTCCTGCAAGTCGGGATGCGCCGCGCCGCGGTCCGGTTCTCCAGACCATAAAGTTATATCATTCAAGGAAATCCTTTCCGCATCGGTATTACCATAGATCAACGCGCCCATTCGCCCGTTGCCCAGGGGAAGCGCTTCTTCCAGGCAGGTCGCGGGGTGGTCAAATCGCAACACCAGATCCATGTGGGGCGCGCATCCGACCACAGTCAGCATGCAGGCAAGCAACCATGCAAAATTCTTGTCCATATCTACCAGGCTTTTCAACAAATATACACATTCGCCGTTTTTTTTGCTATTTTTATCCCGCCATTCTGATAACCGATGAAAAAATTGAGACTGACCCATCTCCTCTTCCCGGCATTCGCGTTGCTCTGCGCAAGCGCTACCGCGCAGCCGACCATCACGCAACTGTATTTCGATACCCGTGCCTCCTTCCACCAGGAGGTGAACGACGGGAAGTATTACAGCCAGTTCACCGGCGACCACTTCAACCTCAACGTCCGCGGCACATTGACCGACAAGCTGGATTTCCGCATCCGCCAGCGGCTTAACAAAAAAGTTTTCGACGAGCGCAACATGTTCAACGCCACGGATTTCCTGTATCTCCGCTGGCAGGCCACGTCCCGCTGGTCCTTCACCGTGGGCAAGAGCGCGGTGATGATCGGTGGCTATGAGTTCGATGCCGTCCCAATCGATGTCTACTACTACAGCAATTTTTGCAACAACCTTTACCAGGGTTTCTCTTTCGGTGCCAGCGCCGAGTATAGTTTCGCACCGGGACAGGCTTTCGCTTTCCAGGTCTGCAACTCTCCCCTCTCCCTGGGTTTCCAGAACCTCTACGCCTACAACTTCGCCTGGAACGGTCATTTCGCCCCCTGGTGGCATACCATCTGGAGTGTCAACTTCGTCCAGGATGAGTACCGCCGCGCCATCAATTACATCTCCCTGGGCAACCACCTCGTCTTCGGCGGCCTTGCCGTCGACTTCGACCTGATGAACCGCGCAGGTGCCGGCCAGCAGCGGTTCTTCTCCGATTATACGCTGATCACCAAGATCATCTGGAGCATCGGCAAATGGAACCTTTGCACCAAGGTCGGTTACGAGAGCAACGCGGAGGAGAATGTCGACGCGCTGGGCCGCCCGCTGGACCTCGCCGTCGCGCCGGGCACGAAGAACATCTACGGCGGCTGCGGCGTCGAGTTCTTCCCGCTGCCCAACCGCGACCGGCTGCGCCTGCACGCCGTCTACTTCAAGAGCAGTACGATCGGCGTGGACAATTTCGATATCGGGATCACCTGGCGCTTAGACGTGATCGCCAAGTAAGAGCCTGCTCCTGTCAATACGCGAGCACGTACCACAGGTCACGGATACGCTGCTCCGGATCCCATTTATTGCCAAAGGTCCATAAGGCCGTGAGGGTATAGTACTGCGGATTGCCGGGGGCCTGGTCTGCGTTGTTGCGCAGCCAGCCGCTGTGGCCACCCTCGCGCGTACATGAGATATAATAGACGCGCAGGCCCCACTCGCAGGGATCCAGCACCTGGTCGGAGTAGGCGTAGTGGATATTGCCGTCGATGACATTCTTCGACATCGTGCTGTTGGCGATGTAGAACTGGGCATCATGGTGGTAGCGGCCCAGCAGGGTCGGCGAAGCGGCATCGAAGGAGGAGTTGGTGATCACGAGTTTCTTGTTGCGGTCGCCCCGGCCGTCATGCCAGATCATTGCCTTGCCGTCGCCGTAGAAGGAGCAGCGGGTAGCGTAGCACCAGCCGCGCGGGCACAGGAAGTCCACGCCCCGGCAGCGCAGGTCGAGGTCGGCATGGTAGTACATCCCGTCGCCGCCCGGCGCCCAGAGGGACAGGGCGTCGTTGCCGTCGGCCCAGACGTGGCAGTTGATCACGATCGTGCGTGTAGCGCGGCCGAAGATGGCCATCTGGTGGGAAGTCGTCTCCTCCACCGTCGTGCCGTAATTGTTGTAGACGGTCAGGCCGCTGATGACACAGTCGTCCGCCCCTTCCTGCAATACGATCACGCCGTTACCGACTTCCTTGCCCTTGTAGGAGCGGACTGTCCGCTTGGAGGACAACTCAGCATAGGTGAGGACGGTCTCGTCGCGGTCCTCGCCCACCAGCACGATATTCGGCCGGTCGATGATGACCTTCTCATTGTAATTACCCTTGAGGATCAGAATCTTGAAAGGTTCTGCCGGTACGGCGGGAGCCTGTTCGATGGCAGCCTGGATGCTCTGGCCGGGCAGCACCACGGCGTCGAAGTCACGGCGGTCGATGACCGGTCGGCGGAACATCTCGACGGTACCGTTCCGGTTGGCACCGGGCGTGGAGAGGCTGATGCGGACCTTCCCCTTCGGGTCATAATGGTCCGCCCAGGCCTCATAGAGCGGATAGAGCTGTGCCGCATTGGAGTTGTACCAGCTGTAGCCGTTGCGGCGCTCTGGACCGATCTCCTCCAGCCGGCGGCGGGCGATGCCGTCTCGGTCGCAGACATAGGGTTCGCAGTATTTGAGGTCATAGAAACGGCCCCAAAGCGGCTGCGCAGCCGGGTCCTCGACGAGCCGCGTATTGCGCACGCCGTTCTCAAAAGTGCGCTCCACGCGCAAGCCGGTCAGTTTGTAGGTGTCGAACCACTGCATGGCCCCGTGTACGGCGCGCTTGACGCGGGCGTCCGGGTCCGGAAGCGTCATCAGCAGGCGGACGATGCCGGCGCTCTCGGCGGAGCAGTAGGAAGGCAGCTCGAACGCGCGCGCCGGAGCCGGCAGGAGCGTTTCCCGGTCATGTTGCTGGCACCAGACGGACGGCTTGCCGTCCTTGAGGATCTGCGTGTTGAGGATGCATTCGATGCCCTTGTCAAAAGCCTTGCGCAGGCGTTCCCGCAAAGCGGGATCCGTCAGTTCTCCCCCGTAGGGATCCTTCCCGGAATAGATGTCGCGGAAGAGTTCGAGGGTATTGACGATTGCATTGTCGTTGTAGGTGATATGCAGCTGGTAGCCGGACTTCTCCGGCCAGAACTGCGGCCAGCCGCCATTGTCGTACTGCCCGGAGAGCAGGTACTCCACGGCCGCCACGAATCCGGCGCGGAAGCGCTCCTGGTGCGTGGCCTGCCAGAGGCGCGCCAGGTAGACCATCTGCATGGTGGTGGCGTTGTTGTCGATGGTCGAATCGTCCGTACGGGACTTCTCCGCCTGCACCCGCGCCAGTTCGGCATCCGTCAGGCGGGCGGCCATGTCGATGTTCTTGGGCCAGCCGCCCGTCACGCGCTGGTACGCGAGCACCTGGTCTCCGATCCGCAAGGCATCCTCCGTCCGGAAGAAGGCAGGATCGGTCGCCCGAAGGCCGAAACCCTGGGCATAGGCCAGGGAACTGAAAAGAAGGAGGAGGGCGGTAAACGCTGCAGAACGGGAGCGGAAATGCATGGCGAACTCAGTTAAACGTTATTATTGTGCGCAATACTCATCCGAGCAGAGCTGGCCCAGATTGAACCTGATGCCGGCGGGGCTCTTGCCCTTGAGCACGGCGGCCACCTTCCCGGCCAGGACGGTCCTCAGGACCACCTTGCCTTCGGGACTAATCACATACAGCGACGGGAT
Source organism: Bacteroidales bacterium UBA1199 (assembly GCA_002309795.1). Next base: position 9,638 of record DBXZ01000016.1, on the reverse strand, counting down.
CCACTTGATGCCGAAAGCAGCGCCGACCTCGGAATCCTTCTTGCCGGCCGGATCGAAGAGCTGCACGCCTCCGAGCTGCTGGTCGGCAACAAAGGTTTTGAGCGCCTCAAGCGTCCGGTCGAAAGACACGGACACGAAGACCACTTTGTCGGGGTCCGCCGCGTCCTGCATCTCCTTCAGTTCGGGGATCTCCGCCCGGCAATCCGGACACCAGGAAGCCCAGAAAACCAGCACCACCGTCTTGCCGCGGAAGTCCGACAGGCTCACCGGACGGCCTTCCAAGTCGTTCAGCGTGAAATCAGGAACCTCCGTCCCCTGCGGGAACATCGTGGACGCATACTGACGGTCCTCGTCATCCGTGAGGGTCTCCTTCCCGGCAACGGACCACCCCTCATAGCCGCCCAGCAGGTTATAGACGGTATAGCCGGCCTTGACAAGGGCCGAAGCAGCTGCGGCGCTTCGACGCCCGGTGCGGCAGTAGACAGCCACGGGTTTGTCCTGGGGGCAGAGCTGCGCCACCTGCTGCAGGAAATCCTGCGCATTCCAGTCGGCATTGGCCGCACCGGGCAGCGCCCCGGCGGCATACTCTTCCGGCGTACGGACATCCAGCAGGCACACCTGTCCCTCGCCCAGCAGGGCCTCGAAAGCATCAGCATCCAGGTTGGTGAACTTGTCGCAGCCGGTCAGCATGGCCAGCAGCGTGGCGAGAATCGTTAATTGTTTCATACGTATTGGGGTGACTTAAGTACCACACAAAGATAGAAATCTTTATCAAGGATTTGACTATCTTTGCACGAAATGATCTGGACCAGCGAAATATACACTACGCCGCCGACGGAATTCCGCACCCCGCTGGAGCGGGAAGTATACGCCGCCCTGCAGCGGCTCGGGATCCCATTCGAGCGCATTGACAACGACCCGGCCGTGACAATGGACGACTGTGCCGCCATCGACGCCGCCTTGCATGTGCAGACCGTCAAGACCCTGCTGCTCTGCAACCGCCAGCAGACCTGTTTCTACCTGTACGTGACCCCCGGTGACAAAGCCTTCGTCACCAAGGATTTCGGGGCCGCCCTCTCGATCTCCCGGGTCTCTTTTGCACCGGAGGCCGCCTTGCACGAACGGCTCGGTACGGTGCTTGGCGCCACGACCGTTTTCAGCTGCCTGACGGCCGCGCCGGACACTTTCCGCCTGGTGATGGACCGCAGTGTGACCGAGAGCGAATGGTACGGCTGCACAGACGGCACGACCACCTGCTACATGCGCCTGCGCACCGCCGACCTGCTGGAGCGCCTGCTGCCGCAGACTCCCTTTGTGCCGACAATTATCTAAAGAATTATGACAGGAGCCCCTGCACCCGGGAGACCACCTCGTCTACCCGCCTGAGCAGGTCATACAATCCGTCCTCGGAGAGAACCCCACGCTTGATTCCGGCCGGAATATCACCGGCCTCATCCGACTCGTAGTCGGTCAGCCATTGTCCGGACTCCAGATAATCCCGGAGAGCTTCCAGGTCCGGTCTGGAGGCTTCAAAAGCAGACACGGCGGTGTCCAGTTCCTCAACCCTGGCGGTGAGTTCATCAAAGCGTCTCTCCATCTCCCGGACGCGCCGGAGCAGTTCTGATTGTTTTTTCATCATCGTGGTTTCTGAGTCATTCAACCCTGCTGGCGGCGGACGGCTTCTTCGTAGAAGGACCGCCGCTGTTCCTGGGTGATCGGGTAGCGGACAAGGCGCGAACTCTCCTTGAGTCCATCATCCAGGTTGCAAACGAACAGGTCGTCCACATCCGCGATGAACAGGCGGTTGTAGCGGATCTCCTGTCCGATCTGCAGGAGCATCGTATAGCGCATCGCATTGACGGCTTCAGGCTCGCCCAGGTTCTCGCGGCTGAACACGAACAGGCCCATCTGGTCGAAATGTCCGTAGAAACCGCTGCCGACTTTGGACACCTTGCACTCCAGGATACGCCGCATGGGCAGCGCAAGGTTCCAGTAGGCCAGTTCCTTGACGCCGACATACTTCCCCCCGCCGAGGCCGAAAGCATATCCGGACTCCAGGATCTGTTCCATCTCTTCGTCCCCGCCGGCCAGCGTCAGCCCCGCGACATCCTGCAGCATCTGCAGGTGTGCGTGCTTGCTCTGCTCCATCGCGCGCGTCACTTCGATACCAAGCGAAAGGTCCCCTGCACTCTGCAGGTCCGGCCGGTCCCGGTTCACCAGGCAGTCGAAACGACTGCCCAGCAAAGCGGAGAGCGAGATCTGCGCATACTGCTCAAAGAAACAGGTATTAAACTTGGTATCCATATGTTATACCGGATTATCTCAAGACTTCCGTCAGCTCGCCGGTAGCCGAGTCGATAATGAATCCCCGGACTGTCACGTCCGCCGGGACCAGCGGGTGCTCCACGATGGCGGCCACCGTCTGCCGCACGGACCGCTCCGTATCATGGAACCCTTCGAGCCAGGCATCCAGGTCGACATCCGTGCGCTGCAGTTCCGATTCCGGAATCCCCCGCTTCAGCATCTCCTCCCGGAAATGGCCGAAGTTCATGTGACAGGCCCCGCAGGTCGTGTGCGCCACCACCATGATCTCCTCAACCCCGAGCTCGTACACGGCGACGATGAGGCTTCGCATGGCGGAGTCCCAGGGCGACGGGATCACGGCTCCGGCGTTCTTGATGACCTTGGCGTCACCGTTGCTCAGGCCAAGGGCTTCCTGCAGCAGCACCGACAGGCGCGTGTCCATGCAGCTGAGCACCGCCAGTTTCTTGTCAGGGTACTTGTCGGTCAGGTGTTTCTCGTAGCCCTTCGAGGCCACGAATCCGCGGTTGAACGCGAGGACTTTGTCGATATTGCTCATATATGCAAATGTAAGAAATAAATGGATAGCATCGACAAAAAAGAATGGGATTAGCCCACACTGCGTGCGGCCTTTTCCCGGGATCTCCGGGAGCAATCCGCAAGCAGGGCGGACGTTCCGTCCGTTTTGTAAGCAGGCAGGGTGCTCGAAAGTGAACTTTCGGACACCCTGCCTGCTTACAAGAAACGCCGCACTTCTGTGCGGCGCCCTGCTGCTGATTGCATTGCGCGGAGAGACAGGGATTCGAACCCTGGAACCGTTTTTGACGGTCACACGCTTTCCAGACGTGCCTCTTCAGCCACTCGAGCATCTCTCCAAACGGGACTGCAAATATAGAAACTTTTTTTTGAAAATGTACTACCTTTGCAAGCGTTTTTGTGTGAAAGAAATGCGATTCAACAGAAGAAAGGTGATTGGCTTTGCAGCGGGTATCGTGGCGGGGGTCTCGTATGGCATGAACCCTTTGTTTGCCAAACCGTTGATGGAGGCGGGCGTGTCCGTGATGACAATGTTGTTCTTCCGCTATTCCCTGTCCGTCGTAATGCTGGGGGTATGGATGTTCCTGCGCCGCGAATCCTTCCGCGTGAGCGGGAAGGAATTCCTCCTGCTGGCGGTGCTGGGCCTGCTGTTCAGCTGCAGCAGCCTGTTCCTGTTCGAGTCCTATAGATTCATCCCTTCCGGACTGGCCACGACCATCGTCTACCTATACCCGGTATTCGTGGCACTGATGATGGTGGCGCTGGGCAATGTGCCCGACTGGCACGTATGGGTGTCGATCGCTGCCACCTTCGCCGGAGTTGTGCTCCTCTGCAAGCCCACCGGTGGCGTATCGCTCCACTGGGGCGGCCTCGCACTGGCCGCGCTCTCCGCGCTCAGCTATGCCTGCTATCTGGTGATCGTCAACCGATCCAAGCGGATCCGCCACATCTCCGAGCATACCTTGACCTTTTACGCGCTGGCCATCGGCTCTGTCCTATTCCTGACATGCATGCTCGCCGGGGGCGGCCCTTCGCTGCAGGGCATCAACTCCCCTTCCGCCGTGGGCAACCTCCTGGGCCTCGCGATCTTCCCGACCATCATCTCGCTCCTTGCCCTGGCAGTATCCACGCGCCATATCGGGCCGACCCGCACTTCCGTACTGGGCGTATTCGAGCCTGTCACGGCCATCTTGATCGGAACGGTCCTGTTTGCAGAGCCGATGACAACCGGCATGCTCGCCGGTATCGCCATCTGCCTAGCGGCCATCCTTTTCATGGTCATCACCGAGAATGCCGCCCGGCAGCAGTCCTAAATCAGGATCCGGGTCCGGCGGCGGTAGCCGGCGTAGCCGGGCTTGCGTTCCAGCTGGCTCCGCGGGAGAAATCATTCTTCATTCGCAAAATCTTTTACCAGGCCCAGCCGATCTGGTTCTCCTGCAGGCGCGTGCCGGGTTTGGCACGCAGGAAGGGCATCTCCGGAAGATTGCCTTCCGCATCACGCGGAAGATACAGGTCGCGCGGGTCCGTGGACACGAACATCGCAGCCCCCTCCTCCACGGAGATGGTGCCGAATTCATTGTCCCGCAGCGTACACTTCGTCTCGTCACACAGTGCGAGATCCTCTCCGCCCGTGTGCCAGGACAGGTTGGCCGTCAGGATGTGGTCGTAGCCCGGAACCCGCTGGTTCTCTCCGGCACCCGGACCGCGGCGGTTGACCATGTTGAAGTCCCGCGGATTCATCGCGGCGCTGTTGTTCTCCCAGCGGTTGCCGGCCAGGTGGTAGTTGGAATCGAAGCCGTTGACCTTGTTGCGGTAGGCCACGCAGTGGTGGATGTAGTGGCTGGGGCAGATGGGCGGGCAGCGCGTAGGGCCGGCACCCAGGGCCCAGCCGCCGCTCTTGAAACCGTTGCCGTCGCCGGCCTTTTCAAAGGTCTCGTTGTCGTAGGGGTCGGCGGTGGGCTGGAATCCGTTGTAGAAGGCCCAGCAATGGTCGATCTCCACCGGCGCGGCGCAATGGATGAGGTCATAGCCGTCGTCGGAGTTGCGCCAGGCGCGGCAGCCGCGAATCACGTTTCCGACCTCCCAGGGATTGGCCATGTGGAAGCCGAAGCCGTCCACGTTGCCGCCGTAGGCTCCTTCGGAGAAATCGTCGTAATTGTTGTAGGCGTCGCAGTTGAGCACCAGGTTGTAGGATCCGGCGGTCTGGTAGAAACCGATGGCCATGTTGTGGTGCATCGAGAGGTTCTCCACGATGCAGTGCGAGCCCTTGCGGGCCGAGACGCACTCGGACTGCGTGTGTCCCTTGATGCGGACGGGAAGGCCCACGATCTCGAAATTCTTCAGATGGAGGTAGTCGGCACCCAGGTAAAACGCGGCGAAACGGTGCTTGCCGTCGAGTTGCAGCGCAGAGAAATCGAAGACTGGGCGCTCCCCCGGATAACCCATGAAGCAGGTACGGTGCGCAGCCGTCCCACCCTTCTCCAAAGCGAAGACATAGGCATACAAACTCTCTTGTTTCATCACCTGTGCATCAGTGATATAGTAGGTGCCTGCCCGGAAACACAACGTGTCTCCGGAATTCATCTTCCCGTACGCGGCGGGGAGCGTGGCCATCGGGGCCCGGAGGCTGCCGGGATTGGTGTCGCGGCCGTTCGGAGCGATGTAGATGACCTTGGCGGTCAGCGGGAGGCAGGACAGGCAGACAAGCAGTAGGATCAGGTTTTTCTTCATAACGGCAATTCGGTTTTGTACTGAGACAAAGTTAAGAATAAAATAGCTATCTTTGTAAGACATGGAAAAGAAACTCGTCATCATCCCGACCTACAACGAGATCGAGAACATCGCCAAGATCATCGCCGCGGTCTTCGCCATTCCGGGCGCATACCACATCCTCGTGATCGACGACGGCTCCCCCGACGGGACGGCCGCCGCCGTCAAGGAGTTGCAGGCCGTCCACCCGGACCGACTGTTCCTGGTGGAGCGCAGCGGCAAGCTCGGCCTCGGCACGGCCTACGTGACCGGCTTCAAGTGGGCTATCGCACGTGACTATGAGTACATCTTCGAGATGGATGCCGATTTCTCCCACAATCCCGACGACCTCCCGCGCCTGCTTGCGGCCTGTACGGAGGGCGGCGCAGACATGTCCGTGGGCTCCCGCTACTGCGACGGCATCAACGTCGTCAACTGGCCGCTGAGCCGCATCATGATGTCCTACTGCGCCTCCATCTACGTCCGCACCGTACTCGGTTTCAAGATGTTCGACAGCACTGCAGGATTCGTCTGCTACTCCCGCAAGGTCCTCGAGACCCTCGACCTGGACGCCGTCCGGATGAAAGGCTATGGATTCCAGATCGAACTGAAGTATACCGCCCACAAGCTGGGCTTCCGCATCGCCGAGGTCCCCGTGGTCTTCGTCAACCGCAAGGAGGGCACTTCCAAGATGTCGGGCAGCATCTTCGGGGAGGCGTTCTGGGGCGTGCTCGCCCTGCGCTTCCGCAAACTCCACCCCGCTCAGAAATGAAAGAGATCTATATCCAGCACATCGCCGGTCTCCTCGGACTGAAGGACTGGCAGGTAGAGAATTGCGCCGGCCTGTTCGAGGACGGCGACACCATCCCCTTCATCAGCCGCTACCGCAAGGAGAAAACCGGCGGGATGGACGATGTGGAGGTGGCGGAAGTCCGCCACTGGGTTGACGTCTTCGCCGAGATGGAGAAGCGCAAGGAGACCATCCTGCGCACCATCGGCGAAGCCGGCGCGCTCACCGACGAGCTGCGCGCCAGGATCGAGAACACCGTCTCCTCGACGGAGCTCGAGGACCTCTACCTCCCCTGGCGGCCCAAGCGGCGCACGCGCGCCACGGCCGCCCGGGAGCTGGGCCTGGAGCCGCTGGCGGACCTGATGTGGAACAACAAGACGCGTAACCCGGAGCAGGACGCGCGCAAGTTCGTAAAAGGCAAGGTCGAGAGCACGGAGGCGGCGCTCGCGGGGGCGCGCGACATCGTCGCGGAGCGCCTCAGCGAGACAGCCGTGATCCGCGAGAACCTCCGCGGGATCTTCCGCCGGCGCCGGATCACGGCCGGCGTGACCAAGGCCGGGCGCGAGAGCGCCGAGGCGGCCAAGTACCGGAGCTATTTCGATTTCAAGATGCCGCTGGACCGCATCCCTTCGCACAACCTGCTCGCCATCCTGCGGGCGCAGAACGAAGGGTATCTCAGCGTCGGGATCGACGCCGACCCCGAGAAATGCGGTGCCAAGATCTACTACGACTTCTGCCAGGAACACGGCTATCCTGCCGGTCCGCTCGCCGACCAGATCAAGACGGCGGTCGCGGACTCCTACAAGCGCCTGCTCGAACCGTCCATCAGCGGCGAGGTGCTGCGCGAGGCCAAGGAGAAGGCCGACCTGGAAAGCATCCGCGTATTCGGTGAGAATCTGCGCCAGCTGTTGCTGAGCGCCCCCGTGGGCGCCAAGCGCACGATGGCCATCGACCCCGGCTACCGCAACGGCTGCAAGATCGCCTGCCTTGACGAGCAGGGCAACCTCCTCTACCATACCATCATCTACCCCCATCCGCCGCAGAACGAGAAGGTCAAGTCCATCATGGCCGTGCAGCAGATGCTGGAACGCTACGACATCCAGGCCGTCGCGATCGGCGACGGCACGGCCTCGCGCGAAACGGAGGATTTCATGCGCCGCATCCAGCTTCCGGAAGGATGTAAAGTATGGACAGTCAGCGAAGATGGAGCATCCATCTACAGCGCTTCTGAAATTGCGCGCCGGGAGTTCCCGGACGAGGATGTGACGGTGCGCGGCGCCGTGTCCATCGGCCGGCGCCTGATGGACCCACTCGCCGAGCTCGTCAAGATCGACCCCAAGAACCTCGGCATCGGCCAGTACCAGCACGACGTGGACCAGGCGCTCCTCAAGGAAAAACTCGACAATACGGTGGAGAGTTGCGTCAACGCCGTGGGCGTGGGCCTCAACACCGCCTCCCCTTACCTGCTCTCCTATGTTGCCGGCATCGGCCCCGCCCTCGCGGAGAATATCGTCGCATACCGCAGCGAGCACGGCGCGTTCCACAGCCGCGCGGAGCTGCGCAGCGTCCCGCGCCTCGGGCCGAAGGCCTTCGAGCAGTGCGCGGGCTTCCTGCGCGTGCGTGACGCCGAGAACCCGCTGGACAACTCCGCCGTACACCCCGAATCCTATGGCATCGTGGACCGGATGGCGCGCTCCTTAGGCGTTACCACCAAGGAGCTCGTCGGCAATGCCGAACTCTGTGCGAAGATCCAGGCGAAGGACTTCGTAACCGATACCGCCGGCCTCCCTACCATCAACGACATCCTGAAGGAACTTGCCAAGCCGGGCCTGGACCCGCGCGAACAGGCCGCGGAGTTCTCCTTCGCGGAAGACATCCACACCATCGAAGACCTCAAGGTCGGGATGGAACTGCCGGGAATCGTCACCAACATCACCAATTTCGGCGCCTTCGTCGATATCGGCATCCATGACGACGGGCTCATCCACGTCTCGCAGATGGGCCCGCGCGGCACCGACCCCACCAAGGTCGTCAAGCTGCACCAGCAGGTCCGCGTCAGCGTGACTGCCGTCGACCTCGACCGCGGCCGCATCTCTCTGCGACTACTAAAATAATTCGGAAAACTCCGAAAAATATTAGGAGATTCGGAAAAAGTGTTTATATTTGCAGGGAGAAATCCTGCAGATATGAAAGCACGACTCACCGTTAAAGAAGAAGAAATCATGCAGATCGTCTGGGCCTCAGGCGAACTGTTCATCCGTGACATCGTGGCCCGCATCCCGGACCCGAAGCCTTCGTACAACACCGTGGCCACCCAAGTCAAGTTCTTGGAGGAGAAGGGTTTCTTGAAGCGCAAGCCCATGGCCAACAGCTTCTGCTACTCCCCTGCCATCTCCGAGAAGGAGTACCGGGGCACGACGGTCGGAGACCTCGTCGCCCGGTACTACGACAACTCCTATTCGCTGCTCGTGTCCCAGTTCGTCGAGGACGACAAAATGGACCTCGAGGAGCTCAAGAAACTGATCGCATCCATCGAAAACAAGCGCAAGGCATGACCCCGTCCCTCTTATATCTCGGGCGCGCGAGCCTGTACCTCGCGATTTTCTACGCCTTTTACCTGCTGGTGATGCGGCGGACCACCCTGTTCCGCTTCAACCGCATCGCATTGCTGTCCGGCACGGTGGCCTGCCACCTGCTGCCGCTGCTGCGCCTGCGCACCGTCATCGTCCCGGA
>DBXZ01000016.1:350-523 GCA_002309795.1 Bacteroidales bacterium UBA1199 | reverse complement strand
AGCTCCCGTGCCGGTGGAACTCCCCGGCCCGGGGACTGCCGAGCCCGTCCCGACCGCTTCCGCCCCATTCCCCTGGCTCACCGCCCTCTATCTGGCTGGGGTGGCCGCGGTCCTGCTGCTCTGCCTGCTGTCCATACTCCGGACGATGCGCATCATCCGCAGCGGCGTCCCGC
>DBXZ01000016.1:0-330 GCA_002309795.1 Bacteroidales bacterium UBA1199 | reverse complement strand
GACCGCGACGTCCCCTCCTTCAGCTGGGGCCGCCGGGTCTTGATGAGCCGCGCCGACTACGAACGCTACCCCGCCATCCTCGCCCACGAATTGCAGCATATCCGCTGCCACCACTCCCTGGACATCCTGCTGATGACGGCCGCCTGTGCCCTGCACTGGTTCAACCCGCTGGTGTGGATCGCCCGCGCAGAGCTGAGGCTCCTGCACGAATACGAGGCCGACGAAGGCCTCCTCAACCAAGGCATCGATGCAACCCAATATCAATTACTCCTGGTGCGGAAAGCCGTGGGAGAGCAGCGCTTCTCCCTGGCCAACGGCTTCAACCACGCC
>DBXZ01000004.1 GCA_002309795.1 Bacteroidales bacterium UBA1199 | reverse complement strand
GACGCAATCATCACAAAAGGCATTATCTCGCTGTTAATCAGGGTCTACAGTGGGCAGCGGCCGGCCGATATCCTGGCCTCCGATTTCTCTTTCATTGACAAGATCGGCCTGAAAGAGAACCTGTCGCCCACGCGCGCCGGCGGCCTGGTGGCGATGATCAAACAGATTAAACTCTACGCATTGGGTTATGAATCAAGATAATACAACCGTAGAACAGATTGAGCGGGATGCGGTGATTGCCGCGCTCAAGCAGGTCTATGACCCGGAAATCCCGGTGGATGTCTACGAACTCGGCCTGATCTACGACATTATAATAGAGGGAACCAAGGTTTCCATCACCATGACGCTGACCGCGCCCAACTGTCCGATTGCCGACGAGGTGGTCGAGCAGGTGCGCAATGGCGTTTATGCCGTCCGGGGCGTCTCGGACGTGGATGTGCAGCTGGTTTTTGAGCCGGAATGGACGCCCGAACGGATGAGCGAAGAGGCGCGTCTGATGCTCAATATGTATTAGACCGCGCAAGGATGATCTACCTGTCTCTCGGATCAAACCTGGGCGATCGTGCTGAAAATCTGCGCATTGCGCGGAAGTTGCTCGTTGATGCGCTGAAAGTTGACCTGGTTTGTTCCTGCGAGTTGGAGACCGAAGCGATCGGATTTGACGGCCCGGCGTTCCTGAACCAGGTGGTTGGGTTTGAGAGCGGGATCGCCCCCGTCGCGCTGCTGGACCTGTGTCAGGAGATCGAGGTCCGGATGGGCCGCCCCCGCCACAAAGCGGTTTACGATCCGGCCACCGGAAAGCGGGTTTACGAGAACCGGATCATTGATATAGACATACTGATTTATAACGATTTACAGATAAATACCAAACGACTGACCCTACCTCATCCGCAAGTGCTGACGCGGCCCTTCGTTCGGACACTATTAGATAATATAATACAACAGAATACCTTATGACACAGGAAGAAGCTTTCAAGAATCTGGTGGCGCATGCCAAGGAATACGGATTTATTTTTCCCTCCAGTGAGATTTACGACGGTCTGAGCGCAGTCTATGACTACGGCCAGAACGGCGTGGAGATGAAAAACAACATCAAGAAATATTGGTGGGAGTCCATGGTTCACCTGAATGACAACATCGTAGGCCTGGACTCGGCCATCTTTATGCACCCCCGTATCTGGGAGGCTTCGGGCCACGTGGGCGCCTTCAACGACCCGTTGATCGACAACAAGGATTCCAAAAAAAGATACCGTGCAGACGTCCTGATCGAGGATTATCTGGCAAAACTGGAAGAGAAGAACAACAAGGAAGTTGAGAAGGGCCGCAAGCGTTTCGGCGATGCGTTCGACGAGGCGCAGTTCCGCGCCACGAACCCCAATGTGCTTCGCAACCAGGCAAAATGGGACGAAGTGCACAACCGGATGACCGAAGCGCTCGGAAAGAACGACCTGGCCGAGCTGCGGCAGATCATCATTGACTGCGAGATTGCCTGCCCGATTTCCGGCACGAAAAACTGGACGGAAGTCCGTCAGTTCAACCTGATGTTCAGCACCCAGCTGGGCAATGTTGACGGCGGTGTAGGAACCATTTATCTGCGCCCGGAGACCGCGCAGGGTATCTTTGTGAACTTCCTTAACGTGCAGAAAACAGGACGCATGAAGATTCCGTTCGGTATCGCGCAGATCGGTAAAGCGTTCCGCAACGAGATCGTGGCGCGCCAGTTTATCTTCCGCATGCGCGAGTTTGAGCANNGAGCAGATGGAGATGCAGTTCTTTGTCCGTCCGGGCGAAGAGCTCCGCTGGTTCAAGGCTTGGAAAGAGACGCGGCTCTCATGGCACAAGGCGTTGGGCCTCGGCGATCAGAAGTATCGCTTCCACGATCACGAAAAACTGGCGCACTACGCCAACGCCGCGACCGATATCGAATTTGAATTCCCCTTCGGTTTCAAGGAGTTGGAAGGCATACACTCCCGCACAGACTTCGACCTGGGCCAGCACCAGAAGTTCAGCGGCCGCAAGATCCAGTACTTCGATCCGGAGACCAACGAGAGCTACACGCCGTACGTGATCGAAACCTCGATCGGTCTGGACCGCATGTTCCTGGCCATCCTCTCCGCTTCTTACGCAGAAGAGAAACTGGAAAACGGAGAAGAGCGCGTGGTGCTCCACCTTCCGGCCTGCATCGCCCCGGTCAAGCTGGCCATCCTGCCGCTCGTGAAGAAAGACGGACTTCCGGAGAAGGCGCGCGAGATTCTCGACGCGCTCCGGTTCGACTTCAACTGCCAATATGATGAAAAAGATTCGATCGGAAAGCGCTATCGCCGCCAAGATGCGATCGGAACACCCTACTGTATCACGGTCGATCACGATACTTTGAGTGACAATTGTGTTACAATCCGCGATAGAGACACAATGACGCAGGAAAGAATCCCAATCTCAACCCTTCATGACGTCGTTTCTAAGAAGATCAGCATGACAACGGTCCTGAGAAAGATTCAAAAGGTCTGATAAAAGAGAGGCTTCCGCATCAGGAAGCCTCTTTTTAACAAATATGTTATCTAAAAATAAACCCTCGCAGGAAGCGCCTGTATCGAGGGTTTTTAATTCGCGTACGGCTTGAGATATTGGTCGTAAAGCAGGTTGACGGTCTGGTAATAGACCTTACAAATCTCGTTGATTTTATCCGGTTTGGTGCTAGAGCAGAGACAGACGAATCCCCAGTCTTCGCCCGGGCAGAAGAACATGCAACTCTTCAGACCATAGGCACTGCCGGTATGACCTTTCAGGGTTTTACCCTCGATGAACCGGGTCTCGGTACGCGTGGTCAGGCAGTATTGCGTTCCCGGATCGGCCGGTGTCACGGGTGTCAACAGCTTCTTGCAGCCCTCCTCGGAGAGGATCCGGTTTCCGTTGGGCGCCATGCCGCCGTTGCGGAGGGTCATCATCCATTTTACGAGCTCCGGCGCGGAGATCTTCAAGCCGCCGGAGGGCGACCAGTAGCAGCCGTCCTTCCCGATTTCGTAGGTTCCCTCGGCCACCTTGTACTCATTGTTGCGCTCATAGGCGTCACCCGGCTCCAGACGGTCTGTTTTCTGATTATAAACGTATAGTTTCGTAAACCGGGATGCGTTCAGGGAGTCCAGGTTGAAACCCGCATGTTCGTCGCCGATCGGCTTCAGGATATGGTCGCGGATATAGTCGTCGAAGCGTTCGCCGGAAACCTTCTCGATAATGAGTCCGACGATATTGAGGCCGCGGTTGCAGTAGCGGTATCCCTGGCCCGGCGGGTAGGGCAGCCAGGCGGAGTTGCGGATCGTCTCGAGATCCGTCCTGCTTTCGTCCACATAGGTTAAATCGCGGTACATGTCCGCTCCGCCGCCATCTTTCATGGAGGAGGTGTGCGACAGCAACATCTTGACCGTGACGGGAATATCGGGATAGCGCGGGTTGCGGATGTTCATGCCCAGCAGATCGTTGACGTCGTCTTCCAGCGACATTTTACCGGCCTCCACAAGTTGCATGACAGCCATTCCGGAGAATGATTTGGAGATGGATGCCACGCGGAACAGGTCGTCGAGCGCCAGGGGTTCCCGGGTGTCTTTGTCGCGATAGCCGAAGGCGTTCTGGTAGACAACCTGATTGCCTTTGACCAGGATGACGGACATGCCGACCGTCATGCTTTCATCCATAAAACCGAGAATTTTTTCATCAATTTGCTGCGCGGAAAGCTGAAGGGGCTGCGCCGGGGCGGTTCCGGCGGAAAATACCGTCAGCGTAAGCAGCGCGGCGGCGAAGGAGAGAAACGTCTTTTTCATCATTCCCAGGTAATAGTTAAGGTATAGGGAACCCCGTTCAGGGTTTCCACATGTCCGGTATAAATACAACCCTTGTCGGTGGGTTCCGTATCCACGGTGGTGGCGCAATGGACGCCCACATACCAGGTGCCGGCCGGCAGGGTTTCGAAGGTCATGGTTTTGCTGCATCCCTGCGAACAGTCGGCAAAGCGGGCTTCACGCGCCCAGGCAAAATCCCCCTTGCGGAGCATCAGGAAGAGATCGTCCTGCGGATAGCCGCCCTCCAGCCGAAGGGTGATGTTGCGCGCGCCGCGCGGGATATCGACGGTGAAGTGATGGTATTGCTTATCACCGATCCTGGTATGGGCAGGGTCGTTGTCGGAGGTTTTGCGGTCCATGATGCGCGGCTCGCCGTTGCGGAGCGCCCCCTTGATGCGGGTGGGTCCGGTTTCGTCGATCGCATACTGAACCAGGGCGGAGAAAAGGTTCAGCGACGGACCTTTGGAAATCATGCCCTGCGGGTTGGATTCGGGATGCGAACCGGTGGCGATCACCAGGCCGGAAGTGTCGTTGTCGCGGAACGACCAGATGGCAATCTTGCCGGTCAGCGGATAGGGCCGTCCGGCGGCCGTATCGCCGGCAAAATCAAACCGCAGCAGCGGGCGGGTTCCCTTCGGGAAGTGCGGATCCTTTTCCACGATGCAGCAGCCGTTGCTGTGGCGGACCTGCGGGATCCGGCGACTGCCGCCGAAATCCGAATACTTGAGCAGCGGGCTGTTTTTCTCCAAAACCAGGTCGGCGTAACTGTTGCTCAGCCGCGTCTCCAAAACGCGCCCCGGGAAAAGATGTAAATATTTGTCGTTCACGAAGTTCACCTGATTGTCCTGGCAGCGTCCCTTCTCCTTGTCAAAGTCCGTTCCGCCCATCGAAACCAGGAACGCGCCTGCACAGGAGCCGATATAGCTGCCGCCGTTCCGTACGAAGGTGCGAAGATGCTCACGGCCGGTTTCTCCCATCGAGTTGCCGTGCCGCGTGGCCAGTCCGCCGTGCACATAGATCATCCGGAATCGCGGAGCCCC
>DBXZ01000002.1:911-36078 GCA_002309795.1 Bacteroidales bacterium UBA1199 | reverse complement strand
GCGTGGCCGAACTCGTGGAACATGGTTTCCACGTTGTCGATGCTCAGCAACGACGGCTTGTCGGCCGTAGGTTTGTTGAAGTTGCCCACGTTGACGATGATGGGGCGGACGTTCTCTCCTTCCGGCGTGCGGTACTGGCCGCGGATGTTGTCCATCCACGCGCCGCCGCGCTTGGTCTCACGCGGGAAGTAGTCGGTGAGCAGGATACCGATCAGCGAACCGTCGGCATCGGAGACGCGGAAGGCCTCCATATCGGGGTGATACTTGGGAGCGTCGGCGATGGGTTCGAACTGCAGGCCGTAGAGGCGCGATGCGGTGGAGAAGACGCCCTCGCGGACGTTTTCCATCTTGAAGTAAGGCATCACGGCGTTCTCGTCCAGGTCGTATTTGGCCTTGCGTACCCTCTCTGCATAGTAGAACCAGTCCCACGGCTGGATCTTGCTTCCCACGGGCAGCAGGCCGGAGGCCACATCGCCGTCCATGATCTTCTGCATGTCGAACACCTCGGCCTTGGCCTGGCGCACGGCGTATTTCATGATGTTGGCCAGGAAGGCGTCTACGGCCTTCGGGGTCTTGGCCATCTTGTCGCTGAGGATGAAAGCGGCCGGGGTGTCGTAGCCCAGCATCTTGGACTTTTCAATCTTCAGGCGGAGAATATCGAGCACGATCTGCTTGTTGTCGTATTCGTTGCCGTTGTTGCCACGCATGGAATAGGCGCGGAACATCGCCTCGCGGCGGTCACGGTCTTCGCAGGTGGCCATCGCCGTGGGATATTCGGAGATGGCGACGCCGAACGCAGCCTTGAAGGCATTGTTCTCTGCGAGCAGGTTGTTGCCGAAACGGAGCGAGAGGGTCGCCAGTTCGGTATTGATTTCACGCATGCGGGCCTGGCCGGCTTCGTCGAGGGCGATACCGTTCTGCACGAAGGCGCGGTGGGTTCTCTCCAGAACCTGCTCCTGCTCGACGGTCAGGCCGAGCTCAGCCTTCTTGTCGTAGACCGCCTTGACCTTGGCGAAGAGGCCGGCGTTCATATAGATGTTGTCGCTGTGCGCGGAGACAATCGGGGTCACCTCCTCCACGATCTTCTGGATGCCGGGGGTGTTGGTGGACTCGGAAAGGTTGAAGAGCACGCTGCTCACCTTGTCGAGCAGCGCACCGGAACGGTCGAGGGCTGCGATTACGTTGTCGAAGGTCGGCTCTTCGGTGGAAGCCACGATGGCGTCGATTTCGGCGAGCTGCTGCTCGATGCCGGCATTGATGGCCGGAACGTAATCAGCGTCCTGGATCTGCTCGAAGGGCGGAATTCCGTACGGAGTGTTCCACTCGGTGAAGAAAGGATTGGTGCGGTTGCAGGAAGTCATGGCTGCCAGAAGGGCTACGGTCGCAAAAATGTATTTCAGTTTCATAACAGGTGTGATTTATCAAATGACCGTTTCGAACTCGCGAAGGAAACGGATGTCGTTTTCAAAATAGTGACGGAGGTCCTTGACCTGCCATTTGAGCATGGCGATACGCTCGATGCCCATGCCGAAGGCGAAGCCGCTGTAGACTTCGGGATCGATGCCGTTGGCGCGGAGGACGTTCGGGTCCACCATGCCGCAGCCCAGGATCTCGAGCCAGCCGGTGCCCTTGCAGATGTTGCAGCCCTTGCCCTTGCAGATGTTGCAGCTTACGTCCACCTCGGCCGAAGGCTCGGTGAAGGGGAAGTAGCTGGGGCGCATCCGGATCTGGGTGTCGGGGCCGAACATTTCGCGGGCGAAGAGCAGGATGGCCTGCTTGAGGTCCGCGAAGGAGACGTTCTTGTCAATGTAGAGTCCCTCCACCTGGTGGAAGATGCAGTGTGCGCGGGCGGAGATGGCTTCGTTACGGAAGACGCGGCCCGGACAGACCACGCGGATCGGGGGCTGCTGGCGCTCCATGGTGCGCACCTGCACGGAGGAGGTGTGGGTGCGGAGCAGGATGGGGTTCTCGCCGCCGGGACTCACGAAGAAGGTGTCCTGCATATCGCGGGCAGGGTGTTCCGGCGGAAAGTTCAGGGCGGAAAAGACGTGCCAGTCATCTTCGATTTCCGGGCCTTCGGCCACGCTGTAGCCGAATTTGCGGAAAATGGAGAGAATCTC
The DNA here is from genome assembly GCA_002309795.1 of Bacteroidales bacterium UBA1199. The sequence goes on along the minus strand of DBXZ01000002.1, from coordinate 33,958 downwards.
TTCGCGCGTGACGGAGATCGGGTGGCGGGCACCCAGCTCCATCCGGTCGCCCGGTTTGGTCAGGTCGAACGAAGCCTTGGAGGCGTCGGCAATCTGGTCCAGCGCTTCGCGCAGCTCGTTGATGCGGTTCTGCGCCGCCGTCTTGAGCTGGTTCAGGCGCTGGCCGAACTCGCGTTTCTGGTCGGGCGAAACCGTACGGAACTCCTCGAAGAGGCGGGTGATTTCACCCTTCTTCCCGAGCCACTGGATACGGATCTCTTCCAGCTCCTGTTCTCTGGCCGCCTTGAGTTCCCGGAGGGCGGCCTGCAATTCTTCAATCTTCTGTTGCGATATCATAGATAACGATTCTTTTCCCGAGCCGTCAGGTCGGTGACGAACTCCTTAACATATTTGTCGTTGCGCGGGCAGATCATCAGCACGTCGTCCGTATCGACCACGAGGAAATCTTCCAGGCCGCGGACCACGACCAGCTTGTCGCCGTTCTTTTCACGGATGAGCGTGCCGCGCGAATCCTGAACGATGGCTTCGCGACTCTTGACGATATTTCCGTCCGCATCTTTGTCGGGCGAAAGTTCATAGACGGTCGTCCAGGTACCGAGGTCGGACCAGCCGAAATCGGCGGGCTGCACCCAGGCCTTCCGGGTCTTCTCCATCACACCATAGTCGATGGAGATGTTGGGGCAGTCACGGTAGGCGTTCAGCACGAACTCCTCTTCTGCGGGGGTGTACCAGACGTCGTCGCCGGCGGCAAAGATCGACGCTACGTCGGGCAGGCAGCTTTCGTATTCGGCAATCAGCGAACGGATGTTGCTGATGAACATGCCGGAGTTCCAGAGGAATTCCCCGGTGCTGCAGAAGACTTTGGCCGTCTCCACGTCGGGTTTCTCCGTAAAGGTCTTGACCGCGTAGATGGGGCGCCCCTCGACCTTGCGGTGCGAAGCGCGGTTCATCTGGATGTAGCCGTAATTGGTATCGGGACGGGTCGGTTCGATGCCGATCGTGAGAATCTGGTCGTTGTGCGCCACGAAGTTAAGCGCGCGCGCAACGGTGGAGGTGAAGTTGGCCTCCCCGGCAATGAAATGGTCGGACGGCGTGATTACGACGGAAGCATTCGGGTTCTTCTTGCGCAGCTTGTAGATGGCGTAGGCAATACAGGGCGCCGTGTTGCGCTTGAGCGGCTCAAGCAGGATGTTCTCGTCGGGAATCTGGGGCAGCTGGTCCTTGATCAGGTCACGATACTGCGCAGAAGAGACAATCAAGATATTCTCCGGCGGAATAATCGTGGTGAAACGGTTGAAGGTCATCCGGAGGAAGGTCTTGCCCAAATCCAGGATGTCCAGGAACTGCTTGGGCTTTGAGACGCGGCTCAAGGGCCAGAAGCGGGTTCCGGATCCGCCCGCCATGATGATACAGTAACGGTTTTTGTCCATATCTGTGCTTTCTTTTTTTTCAACCAATCGCGAAAAATGCTTCCGGAATGTATTCGACATGCATCTCTCCCCGTTCATCCTCCAGCACCGAGACGATATCGAAATGTACCTCCTTCGTCACTTTCAGCTGCCGCAGGTAGTGGTCGGCCGCCAGGGTCAGGTTCCGCTGCTTTTCCGGTCCCACCTGTTCCCAGGGTTCTATGGGCGCGGGCGCGCGAAGCGTCTTTACTTCAACGACATGCAGCCACCGTTCGCTCTCCATGATGAGGTCGATCTCCTTGTGGTTCCAGCGCCAGTTCCGCTCCCGCAGCACCAATCCGCGCGCCTGCAGCCACTCCAGCGCCACATCTTCTCCTTTTCGGCCCCTGTCACTCGCCTTGCTCATAGCCTACACTCTCGGTCAATCTACAAAGATATAAAAAAAAGGGAGACCTTGCGGCCTCCCTTTAAAAAAATGTCTAACCGTTGATTAGTTGAACATATAGCGCAGACCAATCTGGAAGTTCCAGCACTGACCGTAAGCGGTCTTGCCCGGATAGTCGTAGGTCTTGCTGTAGTAGTTGCCATCGGAATCCTTACCCATCTCGAAGGTCGGTTCGCCTGCAGCATTCTTGCCCTTGTAGGTCAGGATACGGCAGTTGTTCGAAGCGGAGTTGGACTGCCAGATGCCCCACTTGCTGTTGAACATGTTGCCGATGTTCATGAAGTCAACCAGGATCTGGAAGTTGTGCTTCTGGCCGCCGGCCATGAATGCGAGATCCTGAGCGATGCGGAAGTCGAAGCGGTTGCTCCAGGGAGCGCGTGCTGCATAAGCTTCAGCATACTGGCCCTTGTGTGCGCTGAGGTACTTGTCCTGAGCGAGGAATGCATCGTAAGCAGCTGCCTGAGCCGTTGCGGTGGTTGCATCAGCCCACTTGATGTCGTTACCACTTGCGTAGATGTACATCAGGTCGTTGTTGATGCCGTCACCATTCATGTCGTTGGTGTAGCAGAAGCTGTTGCTGTAGGGAGCATAGCCCGTGTAGAACAGGTTCAGGTGGGTCTTGAAATCCTTGAAGATGGGAATCGTGTAGCTGATACTTGCGATCGCCTTGTTCGGAATCACATACTGCGAACGCTGGCAAGCAGCGAAGTTCGGACCGTCAACGGTAATCAGGCCCTGCCAGGTAGAGAGCGGGTCGGAACCCGGGAGGCCGGAGACCTCTTTGGACTCGGTCTTGGTGAAAGCGGCCATGATGTCGAGGTTCTTGACCGGGGTCATGTTGACGGTGATGTTGCCCGTGTAACCGTAGCCCTTGGTGGTGTTGGTCAGGTACGGAGCATTCTTGCCGGAGTTGAGCGCACCCTTGTTGGAAGGATAAATCATACGGGTATCTTCGCCCTTGAAACGCTCCCAGGAAGCGGTGTTCGGGTCGATGTTGACGTTGTAGACGTTCACACCGTAGAGGGTCTTGTGGTACATACCTTCGAGGGTGACGGTGAACGGGAAGTCAACGGGAACCTGATAGTCCACTGCGAGAGAGGTCTTCCAATCCTGCGGCATCTTGAACTTGGGATCCACGCCCGACATGGTGCTGCCGGCCTTGTGGTTGGCATCGGTCAGGTCTTTCTGGAGATTGAGTTTATCAATTGCCGTAGCGACATCGGTAATCATACCGCCGTGGGTGCCGGTCGAAGCGAACTGGCCCAGCTGAGCCGTATTGATGGAGGTCAGGTCACCGTCAGTCCAGGTACTCTTGTACTGGACGGAGTTCTGGACCATACCTGCGTTGGTCGGCATGTTGGTGAAGTACACCAGCGGGAGACGGCCCTGGAAGATACCGGTACCGCCGCGCACCTTCAGGCTCTTGTCGCCGAATACGTCATAGACGAAACCGATACGCGGGTTGACCTGGATCTTGGTGGTGGGCCACTTGCCGGTGTCGATATTGACAGTGTTGCCGTCAGCATCTTTGAAGTTGTAGGCAAGGATCGCCTTGTTGGTAGCGATGTCGGACTCATCGAAGAGGATGGTGTCGAAGCGGACACCTGCGGTCACCTTGAGGTTGTCGTTGACAGCCCACTCGTCCTGTGCATAAGCGCCCAGCTGGTGGAAGGTAACCTGTGCGTTCGGGTTGAGGTTGCCGTTCCAGCCATAGGTGATGGCGAAGGATTCCGGCGTGCCGTTCAGCACATCGATGATGTTTGCCTGATCGGTCCACGCATAACGGTAATACATGGCACCGTTACGCATGTAAGCGTTGTTTGCGAACTGGTATTCGTAGTTGACGCCTGCGGTGATCTTGTGGGCGCCCAGGGTGTAGATCAGGTCGTCCTTGATGGTCACGACGTTGTTGTGCACACCGTTGTTCCAGGTGAAGAGCTCGTAACCGAGGGACATGTACGGCTGCCACTTCTCGCCGTCCTTCTTGATGATATCGACGTGCGGGAAAGGGTCGGAGTTGGAACCGCGGACATCGTCGATCTTGGTGTAGGTGATGAGCAACTGCTCGGAGAGGTTGTCCGAAAGACGGCTGTTGTAATCGAGAGAGAGGGTCTGCACCTTGTTGTCCATCGAGTACATGTTGTTTGCAAAGGCCATCGAGTAGTCACCCACACGGTAGGTACCGTTCAGGCGATAGCCGGTATCGGAAGAGTTGCCGTTCGGAGCATTCCAAGCCGTATTCTTCGTAAAGTTATAACGGAGGCTCAGACGGTGGTCACGGTTGATGTTCCAGTCGAGACGGGCCAGAATCTTGGTGTTGGACTCGTCGCCTGGGAAGTCGGTGTAGGAACCGGTGTCGTAACCGTACTTGGTCTTCATATACTCCTGAACGGCGGCCAGGTCGGCTTCGGTACAGCGGGAAACGCCGGTATTGGTGTAAGATTCACCGCCCTTGTTTGCGCGGTACTTGATCACCTGACCCGGGTTCTTCTCCTGTTCGAAGTTGACGAAGAAGAAGAGTTTGTCCTTGATGATGGGGCCGCCGATGGTGGCACCGATAATGCGGTGGGATTCAGCCTTGCGGTCGCCACAGTCAACGCCGGCGACGGTGTTACCGCGCATGTCCTGGTTGCGGTAGTAACCGTAAACCGTACCCTTGAAGGTGTTGGTACCGGACTTGGTGACAGCGTTGATACCGCCGCCGATAAAGTTGGTCTGGCGGACGTCATACGGCGCAATCACCACCTGGATCTCTTCGAGAGCATCCACGGAGATCGGGGAGCCGCCGCCGGGGAGCTTGTCGGAAAGACCGAAGTTGTTGTTGAAGTTGGAACCGTCGACGGTGAAGTTGGTGGAACGACCGTCACCGCCGGCGAAGCTCATGCCGTTTGCATACGGGGAGACGCGGGCCAGGTCGGAGATGCTGCGGTTCACCGTAGGCATCTTCTGCATCTGCTGGCTGTTGATGCTCGTAGAAGCGCCGGTCTTCTCGGTAGCGAACTTCGAAGCCGTAGCGACGACAACGACCTCTTCCAGCTGGGTTGCAGCGGACTTCAGCGTTGCGTTCTGGACATACACTTCACCGAGGTTCAGCGTGACGCCCTGATAGACGACGGTTTCGCAACCCATCATCTGAATCTTGACATCATACGGGCCGCCCGGACGCATACCCATGATGGTGTAACGGCCTTCGGAGTTGGAGACAGCATAGTACTGCGTACCCGAAGGGGTGTGGGTTGCGATGACAGCTGCACCGGGAACGGCGCCCTGCTCATCCACGATCTTACCGCTCATCGAAGAGGTGGTCACCTGTGCGGACATCGCAAAGGAGACGAACAGTCCGAGAACAGCCAAAGCAAAAAGCTTAAAGGTTTTTTTCATAAAAGGTTATAGTTAAAAATGGTTGGTTTTTGTGTCTATTACAACATGCAAATATATGTATTCTCTACGGATATTTTCATAGAAAACAGCGCGATTTTTTAATACATAAAAAACATTTTGCAAATCCGGATTTTCGCCGTACCTTTGTCGGACACAGTGGATGGATTTGACTGCTTGCAACCACTCTAAAAAAGGCTAAAACGAACCTCTTTTACACTGGCTACAGCCGGGCGTCAAATCCTCGCACTGCGCAGGATTTATTTTTTTTATACGACCATGTATCTTTTTACTTCTGAATCCGTTTCGGAAGGCCATCCGGACAAGGTGGCCGACCAGATATCCGACGCCGTCCTGGACGAATGCCTCCGCAAAGACGAGAACGCCCACGTGGCCTGTGAAACTTTTGTAACCACCGGACTGGTGGTCGTGGGCGGCGAGGTGACCACCCGGACCTTCGCCGACGTGCAGGCCATCGCCCGCGAAACCATCCGCCGAATCGGCTATACCCGCAGCGAATACCGCTTTGACGCCGACTCCTGCGGCGTGGTCTCCGCCATCCAGTCGCAGAGCGGCGACATCGCGATGGGCGTGAACCGCGCGGAAGCCGCCGAGCAGGGCGCCGGCGACCAGGGCATCATGTTCGGTTACGCCACGAACGAAACCGACAACTACATGCCGCTCCCGCTGACCCTCTCGCACCATATCCTTCACGAACTGGCTGCCATCCGCCGGGAGACCCCCTCCCCCATGCCCTATCTGCGGCCCGACGCCAAGAGCCAGTTCACGATTGAATACGACGAGGCGGGCGTGCCGCAGCGCATCCACACGATCGTGCTCTCCACGCAGCATGACGAAGGTATCGCGCGCGAGCGCATTGAATCCGACGTGCGGGAAATCCTGATTCCTCGCCTCGTGGCCCAGCTGCCGGAAAAGACGGCGCGGCTGTTCCGCGGCGACTTTATCCTGCACGTCAATCCCACCGGCCAGTTCATCATCGGCGGGCCGCACGGAGATACGGGCCTGACGGGCCGCAAGATCATCGTGGACACCTACGGCGGCAGCGCATCGCACGGCGGCGGCGCCTTCTCCGGCAAGGATCCGAGCAAGGTAGACCGCAGCGCCGCTTATGCCGCACGGCACATCGCCAAGAACATGGTGGCCGCCGGCGTGGCGGACCGCACGCTCATCCAGCTCTCCTATGCCATCGGGATCGCGCGCCCGGTGAGCATCTTCGTGAATACCTACGGAACTTCGCACAGCCGCCTGAGCGACAGCGAACTGGCCGTAAAGATCGGCGAAACGTTCGACCTGCGTCCGGCCGCCATCATCGAACGCTACGGTCTGAAGAATCCCATCTACGAACCGACGGCCGCCTACGGCCACTTCGGCCGAGACCCCTTCACCCGCGAAGTGGAACTCGTCCGCGACAAGAAGCCCGTCCGCCGCACCATCCAGTTCTTCGGCTGGGAGCTTCTCGACGCGGTAAACCTCTGCCGGGAGAAGTTTCTATAAGAACAACCGCGAAAGGCATGAGGGAACCGCGGCATACCTTTCGTGGCAAGAAAACACGGCATTTCCGGTTAAATGTGGACACGAAAGGAGCGAAACCTTCCGTACGTTCCTTTCGTGGAAATCTCTTCCGCAAAACCGGAACAAATTGGAACTATGCGCCGAAGGCAAAAACACTGCGGCGCGGGTAGCACTTTAAATATCTCGCTGTCACACAGCGAGATAAGTGCCAAGGCTAAAAGTTCAGCGCGAAGCCGATGCCATTTTTCGTAGCGCCAAATGAGACGGAAGCGGTCGTAGGTTTCGGGCCATAGCGCTGAGAATAATCATTCAGCATCCAGTCGAGTTCTTTCCGGCCCTTCGACCATAGCGGAATACCTGCGCCCAGGCTTCCCGCCAGGGCAACACCGCCGATGATGGCAGGAACGGGGCCGCCCTCATCGATCCCGTAAACGAGCAACAAGCCGCTCAGGGGCGCAACGACCGTAGAAAGGAAAATACCCCAGCCTTGATTGTCTTTTGCCTTGCGGTAGCGGCTTCCATATACGGAATAACCGACGGCGTCATTGAAAGGAATCCAGCCATTTATACCATAGCCAATCGTGATATTCTGGCCGGCCGGATCGACAAAGATTTGATTTGATTCCGGTCCTTGAGACCATCCATAATTGATACGCTGAGCATTGGCGACCAGCCCGAGGGAAAGCAGTGCAAACAACAGTGTGATTCTTCTCATGGCATCAGATATTACAATTCGCTAAATAGAAGTACAAATAACATGCCGTGCGACTGGAGCCGGAACTGGGCAGCCATGGCTACTGTCCCATTTTGTGTGTCAGTAGCCACAAAAAGCCGGGAAAATGCGGCTACTCCCTCGAACAACGGGACAGTAGCCACGGTAGGAACAGTAACACTATACGCCGAAGGCGAAATAGACGGCGGCGGTCGCAGCGATGGCCGCCGTTTCTATGCGAAGGCGGCTCTCACCCAGCGAAACGGGCAGCCAGCCGGAGGCCACAGCCTGCGCAATTTCCGCACGGGAAAAGTCTCCTTCCGGCCCGATCATCAGAATCACGGGGCGGGCGGCGGATCCGGGGGAAGCGGCATCGGTGCCGGGCGGAAAAGCTTCGCGCAGCACTTCGGTCAACGGTCGCTTCTCGACGCCCAGCGAGGCGGTATCGTCGCAGTAGCAGATGCAGCGCAGCGCGTCGTCGTCTGCATGGGCGGAGAGGAACTCTTTGACCGTCACGGCCGGCTCCAGAGAAGGGATCGCCCCTTTGTGCGACTGCTTGGCGGCGCTCACCAGAATGCGTTCCACACGCTCGGGCTTGAAGACCTTGCGTTCCGAGTTTTCGCCGAAGAGCGGGGTGATGATATCCACGCCGATTTCAGTGGCCTTCTCCGCGAACCATTCGAACCGGTCTATATTCTTGGGCGGAGCGACGGCCATCTGCAGACGGTAGGGATGCGATCCGAATCCCTCCTGGCGCTCCAGAATCCGGAAACGCACGCCTCGCGGGTCGGCCTCTTCGATCTCGCAGAGATAGCGGTTGCCCGTGCCGTCCACCACGTCGATCCTGTCTCCCGCACGGTGGCGGAGCACCCGTACGCAGTGGTTCGATTCGTCAGCGGGCAAAACGGTGCCGCCCTGCGCGATATCCCGTGAATAAAAGAGTTCCATCGCAGACAAAGGTAACACTTTTTCGCAGCGTGCAGAAAAATTCGTACTTTTGGAAACTTTCTTCGGGAAGCGGATGGCAACCATCGGACTCATATCGGATACGCACGGCCTGTGGGACGCCCGGGTGCGGGATTTCCTCGCGCCGGTCGATACCGTCTGGCATGCCGGCGACTTCGGCACGCTGGCCGTCCACGATGCGGTCGCGGCCTTCAAACCGCTGGTTGCTGTCTACGGCAACTGCGACGGGGCCGACATCCGCCGCTGCTGTCCGCCGGTGCAGGTTTTCACCGTGGAAGGGATGAAGGTACTGATGATGCACATCGGCGGCTACCCCGGCCGCTACGACGGCAAAGCGCTGCAACTGATTGCAGCCCACCGGCCGAATCTCTTCGTCTGCGGCCATTCGCACATCCTCAAAGTTATGAACGACAAGCATTTCGGGATGCTTACGCTCAACCCGGGCGCTGCCGGCAACTTCGGTTTCCACCTGGTCCAGACCGCCCTGCGATTCCGGATTGCCGACGGAAAGATCACCGACATGGAGGTCGGACAATGGGAAAAACAGATCAAAACAACTCTATAAAACTATGAAAGCAAGACTCTCCTTAACGCTGGTTCTCCTGCTGTGCTGCGGCGCGGCAATGGCCCAGCCCAACTACGAACTCGCCGACCAGTATTCCGCAAAGAAGGTCCGCGCCATGGTTCACTCCCTGGAGGTGCGTCCGCACTGGTTCAGCGACTCCGACCGCTTCTGGTATCGCTGGGAAACTTCGGAAGGCACACAATATTATATTGTTGATGCTGCCAAGGGAACCCGCACGCCTGTCTTCGATATGGAAAAGCTGGCGATGGAACTTTCCGAAATCGTAAAGGATCCCTTCGATGCCAAGCACATTCCGCTCATGAAACTCAAACTGCGTGACGACAGCAAGTTCACCTTCGAAATCAAGAGCACGCAGATGGTAGAAAAGAAGGACAAGAAGAAAAAAGACGAGGTGAAAGAGGGGGAGAAGAAGGACGAGGCAAAGGACAAGAAGCCCGAGAAGCCCAAGAAAGAGAACAAGATTTTCCGCTTCGAATACGATATCGCTTCCAACACCCTGAAGGATGTCACGGAAGAAGATGAAATCAAGGATTATCCCCGCTGGGCCAACATCTCGCCCGACGGAACCCGCGCGCTCTACACCAAGAATCGCGACCTCTACTGGATGAGCATCGACGACGTGCGCAAACTGATGGAAGACGACAAGGATTCTACCGTCGTGGAGCACCGCCTCACGACCGACGCTACGGCTGAATTCTACTACGGCGGCAGCAACTACCGCGCAGCCGAGGTGAAAGATACGACCACCCGCATGTTCGCTTCCGCGCTCTGGTCGCCGGACGGCAGCCGCTTCGCCATTCCCAAGTTCGACATGCGTCCTGTCAAGGAGCTTTGGGTAATCCGCGCTACCTCGCAGCCGCGTCCCACGCTGGAATCCTACAAGTACCAGATGCCCGGCGAGCCCGGCCCCGTCGACTATCTCTGCCTCTTCAACATGGCGGATGAAAGCCAGCGCACCATCAATGTGGATGCTTTCAAGGACCAGACCATCGACATTCTGAACAAACCCATGCTCAACAAAGACGCCAATGCGGATTATCCGCAGTTCGTCTGGCTGGGCGACAACGAAAAGTTCTACATCCAGCGCACCAGCCGCGACCTCAAGCGGGTGGATATCTGCACGGTGAACGTGAACGATACGATTGCGAAGCCCGTGATTGAAGAGCGCCTCAACACCTATGTGGAGACGCGGCCGCTCCGCCTGCTCAGCGACGGCAGCGAGATGCTCTGGTGGAGCGAGCGCAACGGCTGGGCGAACCTCTACCTCTACGGCGCCGACGGTACGCTCAAGAACCCGGTGGCCAACGGCGCATTCCACGTGGAGAGCATTCTCTCCGTGGACGAAAAGGCCCGCGTGGTCTATTTCCTGGCGATGGGTGTGGACAAGAATGAAAACCCGTACAACGGCCACGTCTATCGCGTAGGCCTGGACGGCAAAGGCATGAAGTGCCTGGACGAGGCGAACTACAACTCCACCGTTCCCAGCTTCAGCGACGACTCCCGCTACTTTGTAAATACCTATTCCCGTGTGGATTGCGCACCGATGGCCACGGTCTTCGACGCGAACGGCCGGAAGGTATGCGCACTGGATACCGCCGACTTCTCGCAACTGCTCGCAGCCGGCTATCAGTTCCCGACCCCCTTCAAGGTCAAGGCAGCCGACGGCGTCACCGACCTCTACGGTTATATGTACAAGCCCTACGACTTCGACTCCACCAAGACCTACCCGATCATCGACTACGTCTACCCCGGCCCGCAGGTCGAGGGTAACTCGGAGGCTTGGAGCAGCGGCTTCACCCGCAAGGACCGTCTGGCCCAGATCGGTTTCATCGTGGTCACCGTGGGTAACCGCGGCGGTCACCCGAACCGTTCCAAGTGGTATCACAACTTCGGCTACGGCAACCTGCGCGACTACGGTCTGGAAGACCAGAAGTATGCCATCCAGCAGCTGGCTGCCCGCCATAACTTTATCGATATCACCCGCGTAGGTATCCACGGACACAGCGGCGGCGGCTTCATGTCCACCGCAGCCATCCTCTCCTATCCGGACTTCTTCAAGGCAGCCGTCTCCTGCGCCGGCAACCACGANNCACGACAACAGCATCTACAACCGCTGGTGGAGCGAACAGCACCACGGCATCCTGGAGGAGATTTCAGCCAAGGGCGACACCACCTTCCGCTACAGCGTAGACAAGAACCAGTCGCTGGCGAAGAACCTCAAGGGCCACCTGCTGCTCGTGCACGGCGACATTGACGACAACGTGCATCCGGGCAACACCATCCGCGTGGTGGATGCGCTCATCCGCGCCAACAAGCGTTTCGAGATGCTCATCCTGCCGGGCCAGCGTCACGGCTTCGGCGACATGAACGAATACTTCTTCTGGCGTATGGCCGACTGGTACAGCGAGTGGCTGCTGGGCAGCTCCCGCAGAGATCAGGTGGACATTCGCGAGCTGAACAACGACTAAAAGGTGCCTTGGCACTTATCTCGCTGTGTAACAGCGAGATACTTAAAGTGCTACCCCCTTCCGCAGGGGGTAGCACTTTAAGTTACTGACTGAGCCTCAGTCAGTTAAGTGCCAAGGCTACAGATCGAACTCCACGACCGTGATGCCGGCGCCGCCGAGCTCGAGCGATTCGTCGCGGGCGGAGGCTACGCCGGGGATGGTGTGCAGGTATTTGCGGATCTCCTCGCGGAGCACGCCGTTGCCCTTGCCGTGAAGAATCTTCACCTGCCCCATTCCCAGCATCATCGCGTCGTCTATGAAGCGGACCACGATCTCCATGGCATCGTTCAGCCGTTCGCCGCGGATGTCGATGCTCGGGGAGAACTGCAGCCGGCGCTCGGAGAGTGACGAGGAACTGTAGCTCTTGCGGACCGGTGCGCTTCCGCGGGCGAGTTCGCGGAATTGCGTCGCCGAGATGCGTTCCACCTTGTCGGCTTTCATACGGCTGGTGATGCTGCCGATCACCACCGATACGTCGCGGCCGCTGATGCGGGAAATCTCGCCCGGCAGGCCGTTGGAGCGCACGATCACCTTGTCGCCAACCGCCAGCGGGGCATCGGCGGGCTTTTCACCGGCACGCACCGGTGCGACCGGTTTGGGCTGGGCATCCTTGATGGCCTGTGCGGCCGCCGCCTCGCGGGCACCGCGCTGCTCCTTGCGCTGTTTTTCGCGCTCCTTCCGGGCCAGGATGCGGGCAATCTTTTCTTCGATCTTGCGGTCGTTTTCGCTCAGGTTCTCGCGGTCGATTCCCTCTTTGAAATCGGCCATCTCCTTGCGGATGAGGCGGGTCTTCTCTTTGTCGGCCTGCGCCTCGCGGATGTCGCGGATGGTACGCTCGACCTGCTTGTTGGCGCTGGCGATGATGGCGCGCGCCTCTTCGCGGGCCTCGTCGAGCATCTGTTTCTTGAGCGCCTTGACCTCGGAAAGTTCCTTCTGGTATTTGTCGGTCAGCCCCTCCAAGGTCTTGTCGGTGGCCTTGATGTGGGCGAGTTTTTCATCGAGCGCCTTGCGGTTACGGGCAATCCGCCGCAGGTTGCGTTCGATGCTGACGTATTCCGTGCCGGCACGTTCCTCCGCGTCCTTGACCAGCGGTTCGGGAAGCCCCATCTTGCGGGCCAGTTCGAAGGCGAAAGAATTGCCCGGAAGCCCCATCTCCAGCTGGAACATGGGCCGGATGGCCGCCGCGTCGAAGAGCATGGCCCCGTTGATCACTCCCGTGCTGCCGGAGGCGTAGAGTTTGAGGTTGGTATAGTGGGTGGTGATTACGCCGTAGACACCCCTGCGGTCCAGTTCGCTGAGCACCGCCTCGGCAATCGCGCCGCCGGCGGCCGGTTCCGTACCGCTGCCGAACTCATCAATCAGGACGAGTGTGCGGTCGGAAGCCTTTTCCAGAATCTCCCGCAGGTGCGAAAGGTGGGAACTGTAGGTACTCAGGTCGTTCTCCAGCGACTGGTCGTCGCCGATATCAATGAAGATTTCGTCGAAAACCGGCAGTTCGGAGATCTCCGACGAAGGAATCAGCATGCCCCACTGGAACATATATTGCAGCAGGCCTACCGTCTTGAGACAGACCGACTTACCTCCGGCGTTCGGACCGGAAATCAGCAGGATGTGCTTGTCGCGCGTGAGGGTCAGCGTGAGCGGAACAATCTCTTTGCGTTCGCGCCGCAGCGAAGCCTCCAGCAGCGGATGGCGTGCCTTGCGGAGCGTCAGCGACCCGTCTTCGGAGAGGATGGGCATTCCGGCAATCATATCCACGGCCACCATCGCCTTGGCGTGGATGAAATCGATCTCGCCCAGATAGTCCGACGCCGCCACCAGATCCGGCAGCGAGGGACGGAGGAACTCCGTGAATTCGAAGAGGATACGCTGGATTTCGCGCTGCTCTTCGAACTGCAGTTCGCGCACCTGGTTTTCCAGTTCCACCACCTCCAGCGGCTCAATGAAGACCGTCTTGCCGCTGGCCGATTCGTCATAAACGAAGCCCGGCAGCCGCTTCTTGGAACCGGCGGGTACCGGAATCAGCGTGCGGCCGTCGCGGACCGAGGCGGAGACATCTTCGCCCACCAGTCCTTCGGCCTTGGCAGCGCGCAGGATGGCGGCAATCCGGGTGGCGATCACCCCGTCTTTTTCGCGGAGCGAACGGCGGATGGCGGCCAGTTCGGGCGATGCGCTGTCTTTTACCCCGCCGTTGCGGTCCAGGATTCCGGCTATCCGGCGGGCAATTTCCGGATCGAACCGGACATCTTTCGAGAAGGCGCGCAGGCTCGGATAGAGGTCCTCTTTGCTGCGCGCAAAGAAGTTCAGCAGCAGTCGCAGCGTTTCGAGCGCGGTGCGCAGCTTGCCCAGCGAAGGAAGGTCGATCCAGCTGCCTTCGGCGTCGAGCGGCACCAGGAAGGGCCGCGTGTCGATATACCCGTTGACCGGAAAGTCGTCTTCGAAGAGGCAGATGGTCCGCATCTCGTCGGTCAGGCGGAGCCGCGCGAGAATCTCTTCGCCGTCGCGCGAGATCTCTTCGTCGGCCACTTTGGCCTGGGCGTAGAGGCTCTGGCAGCGGTTGTGTACCAGTCCCCGTACCCGGTCGAATCCCAACTTCTGCTCGAGCGACATTTCCTGAAAAGGTTATTTGTATGAGTTTTCGATGGCCAGGCGCAGCGCGTTGAGACCGATCGCATGCTGCATCTCCCCGCGTTCCACGAACGAAATCTCTCCCGTTTGTTCCGAAACCACGATGACCGAAGCGTCGGTCACTTCCGAAAGGCCGAGCGCCGCCTTGTGGCGCATGCCGTACTGCGGCGGAATATTGGGATTCTCCGAGATAGGCAGGGTGCAGCGCGCCGCGAGGATTGAATCGGCGCTGAGAATCATGGCGCCGTCATGGAGCGGCGAATTCTTGAAAAAGACATTCTCGATCAGGCGCCGGTTGATGCTGGCATTCAGCGTGTCGCCGGTTTCAATATAGCGCTCCAGGCTGCTTCCGTGGCGCAGGACGATCAGCGCGCCGGTCTTGGTCTCGGACATCTTGCGGACCGCACCGGTAAGCTCTTCGAGCGCCTGCGGATCCATACCGGCCTGCTTGGGCGAGATAAGCCGCGCGAAGAAGGATCGGCGCGGGGCCGATTTGATGCGGCTGCCCAGGCCGAAGAGGAAGCGCCGGATCTCCGGTTGGAAGAGGATGATGAGCGCAATCACGCCCACGCCCAGAATCTGCCCGAGCAGGAACGAGAGCAGCTTCATGTTGAGCGCCCGGACAATCAGCCAGGTCACGTAGATGGCCAGGATGCCCAGGAAGACGCCCATCACCGACGTCTTGCGGAAGAAGCGGATGATCTCGAAGATCAGCAGCCCCACCAGGACGATGTCGAGGATGTCGATGAAGGATATGTGAATAAAATCAAACATGGCTTATTTCATGCGGATGGTATCGCCGTGGTCGTTGACGATGGCACGGAGCCAGCGTTCACGGAACTGCGGATGCATCGGGCTGTCAGGAATATCCTTGCCGGCACCGTTCTCCTTGAAGGAACCGTCTTCGTTCTGGCGTTTGACGTTACCGTCCATATATTTCACCAGCAGATAGTTGCCCATCTCCGTCCATTCGCGGAAGAGCTGGTCGCAGCGGTCGCGGCAGAACTCGGTCATCGCGATGCGTGCAGCACGGCCGTTGCCGCCCTCAATCATCGCGCAGAGGCGCTTATCCATCTCCTGCAGACGGGTCAGGCTCTCGAATTCCCAGTCGGCGATCTTCATGCGGATTTCGGGCGCAACGCGGTCGTAGAAGAGGT
Source organism: Bacteroidales bacterium UBA1199 (assembly GCA_002309795.1). The sequence goes on along the minus strand of DBXZ01000002.1, from coordinate 18,637 downwards.
AAGCGAAGTGGGTGACTCGGTTGAAGAGCCAGAAGGCGGAGGTGTCGGAGTAGCGGAGCAGCGAGCCGTTACCCTCTGCAAAGCACTGCGGCACGGCGGTAATGTTGGCGTAGATGGGGGTCAGAGGCGAGGTGGCGGCATCGTCTACGGAGAACCAGATAACCGAACCGACCTCATCCGGCAGCCAGCCGCGGGACTGTGCCACGAACCAGAAACCGGTCTGCTGCGTAGCGATCGAACGTTCGAAAATGTAGTGCTGTCCGTCCACTTCCCAGCTCATCGGACGCCAGCGGTAAGGCAGGCGGCTCGGGCCGGCACCCACATCTTCCGTGAAGTCCATCGGGGTGCCTTCGAAATGGTCGCGCATCACGGCAGCCACATCCGCCACGGTGACCGGGCGTTCCGGCTTGACGTAGAGCGGCATCTTGTTCGCACCGTTGTAACCCATCGCGAAATCCAGGTAGCGGTCGGCGTCGAAGTTCTTGCCGCCCAGCAGTCGGAGCGCGCTCCAGGCGCGGGCTTCGCAATAACGCATTCCGCCGAAATCGATCGGGTTGTAGGTGTCGCAGAAGCTGAAGTCGGCATCGCTGCCGCTGTAGTAGCCGGCCTTGCGGGCGAAGGAGATCACATCCTTGGCATAGAGGCAGTTCTCCGGATCGTTCAGCGGGAAATGGTGGATGCGGCTCTGGTTGGCGTGCGAGCAGACATAGCCGTCCGGAATGCGGACGGCCACCCAGACGGCGCCCTTTTCAAGGGTGCCCTTGCCTACGATTTCCATGATCCAACACTCGTCCTTGTCGGCAATCGAGAAGGTTTCACCCTCCGAAGGATAGCCGTACTCCTGCAGCAGGGCGTCGATGGTGCGGATGGCCTCACGTGCGGTGCGGGCGCGCTGCAGGGTGATATAGATGAGCGAACCGTAGTCTACGATGCCGTTCGGATCGGCCAGTTCTTCACGGCCGCCGAAGGTGGTTTCGCCGATAATGAGCTGGTGCTCGTTCATGTTGCCCACCGTCTGGTAGGTGTGCGGAACCTGGGCGATCTTGCCGCGGTACATTCCGCTGTCCCAGTCGTAGACATCCAGCATGGTGCCCTTAGGCCAGTCTTTTGCGGGACGGAAGTAGAGTTCGCCGAAAAGATTGTGGGAATCTGCTGCATAGCTGACCATGCAGGAGCCGTCGGCGGAAGCGCCTTTGGTTACGATGACATTGGTGCATGCGCGGGAATCGGGCGCAGCGACAGCAAGGAGGGCGACGAGCGCCACGACGATGGTTCGGATCGATTTCATGATTCAAAAAATTTCCTAAAAGTAGCAAAAACCGCGGGCAATACAAAAAAACGTACCTTTGTATCAGCAAACCCGAACAGGAACGCCATGAAACGCACACTGCTTCTTTCCCTTCTGATGATGGCCGCAACTGCGGCTCCGCTCCTGGCACAGAACAACGGCCAGGAACCGCCCAAGACGATTCCCGAAATCGCCGCCGAGCGGGCCGATCAGTTGATGAACGTTCTCAAACTCGAGGATTATCAGGTGTTTCAGGTAGATTCCACCCTGTCGCACGATCTGCAGGCACAGCAGGACGAGGTCAAGCGGATGCAGAAGGCCGGCATCTCCAACGCCGATTTCTACACGGCCGCGGTGGACCGTTGGAACAACGCCACAGACTCCACCTTCGAGCGCATTTTCACGCCGGACCAGTGGAAACGCTACCTCAGGTCGATCTACGGAAAAGGCAAGCGGCAACGCGATAAACGCATTGCCGCCTGGAAAGCCAAAATGGAAGGCACCAAAGCGCCTTAGAAGAGGAATCCCGTGTTGATATAGAGCGAACCGAACTTGGTTCCGTTGCGGTCCTGTGCATTGAACGGGACACCGTACTCTACTGCAATGATAAAGTTGCGGTTCATGATGAAACGGAAACCGCCGCCCGCTGCCAGGTGGAAGTTCTCGTTGCCGAGCGATCCGCCGCCGAATGCCTGCAGCACGCGGCCGCCGTCAAAGAAGCCGCTGAGGGCCAGGCCCACGTTCTGGTTGAAGAGGTGGAAGTCGATGAAGCGGTAACGCATCTCCGTGTTGAAATAGCAGATGCTGCGGCCCTGGATGCGGTCGCGGACGATACCGCGGATGGTGCGGTAGCCGCCGAATCCGTCGCGGTCATAGCCGTAGCCCAGGATGGTCTCGTAGGGCAGCATGTAGAAGGCCGGATCGCCGAAGAAGCCCTGCGCGTTCAGGCGGTATGCGAAGACCAGCTGGTCGCCCACGATGGGCAGGTAGTTACGGAAAGCAGCATAGTATTTCACATACGGGGTGCTCGTTCCGAGCCAGCCGGGGGCATATTCCAGGTTGGCTTCCGCCCAGATGCCGCGTGAAGGCGCCGCCTCGAAGTCGCGGCTGTCGTACATCAGGCCCGCGCGAAGGGAGCTGGAGATACCGCCGCCGGCCTGGTCGGTCGGGATGGTACCGTCGGACAGATAGAGGTCAAACAGGGTGGGAACGGTATTTCCGTCCGGCTTGAAACTGGTGATGTTGAAATACTTGAAGTGGTAGCCCGCCTTCCAGTAGAAGTGCGGCAGGATTTCGCCGGTGAAGTCGACCTTGAAGTAAGGCACGGAGCGGCCGATCCGGTAATAGGCGGAAGCGATCGAAGGGTCGTAGTTGCTCTCGTAACCGTTGAATCCGTAGAAATCCAGCGCCTTTTCGTGCTGGAACATGCCGGCCACGCAGAAGCGGACGCCCGGAATCAGGGTGCGGTTGTCATAGTTGACGGTGAAGAGCATCGAACCCTTGGTGAAGAACGACGCTTCCAGGTACCACTGCGACTTGGGAACCGGATACCAGCTGCCGTCGCCGAAGTTGTAGATGTTCAGCAGTGCTCCGTACTGGAGACCTTTGTCCTGATCGTAAGCCACGATGGGGAGCGGACCGAACGAAAGGCCCTTCTTGACAATATCGCCGGCGGCGCGGCCCGGGATGGCCGAAAGCAACAGAGCGGCCGCCAGCAGGAGGGTAAACAGTTTTTTCATTGAGTTATAGGTTTTCTATTTTGGTTTTCAGGTTATCGTACTGCTTGCGGACAGCGACGTTCCGGCCGGAGGCGGTCCGCCAGTGCGAAGCGGTCATGCGCCAGAGTTCGAAGAAGTCGTAGGTGAACATCGGGGCGGGCAGCAGCACCAGCGCGGCAGCCAGGGCCCAGTACCACGGCAGGAAACAGAAGAGCAGTACGGTTTCTATGATATAGAGCAGCGTCCAGAGTATCAGCGAGGTACCCATGCGGGCAGTGTTGCGGAAAGCGAGGTCTTTGATGCGGCCCGCGAGGGTTTCGCCCACCCACCAGACGGGGAGCGACGCGATCGCCATGACGGCGAAGACGGGCAGCGTCAGCAGGCAGAGCAGCGTGTTCCACAGGGCTGCGAGCGCAGGGCGCTTCTTGCAGAGCGAGTTGAGACTGATGCGGGCTTTGCGGCGGGTGTCGCGGAAATCCAGCGCTTCCCGGTAGAGGGCGGCCGCCGCTTCGGGCTGCTCGGCACCGAACTTCTCGATGCGCGCAATCGCGCTGCGGTTGGCCTCCAGGCGCCGCTTCATCCGCAGGGCGGGAATCTTGCCGCTGGAGACTTTGGCCAGCTCCCAGATGGCATCGTAGTTGGCCTCGTCGCGCACGCAGGTGATGGTCTCCGCGAGCTTTTCGGTGAGCTGTGCGCGGATTTCCTGCATCAGGTCGTGATCGTTCATCTCCGGATGCGCCGCAATCAGGGCTGTGGCGTCGATCGGTTCGCCGATCTGGGCCAGCAGCGTCCCGCGGAAGCGGAAATAATCACCGTATTCCAGACCGACCGGCACGATATAGATGGGGCGGTCACCGCCGGTGGCGCGGTAGGTTCCCAGCGCAATGCGGGCCACTCCCTTTCCGATGGGAAGCAGGGCGTGCATCGGGCGGTGCGTGCCTTCCGGCATGATGCAGAAGTGGCAGCCGTTGGCCAGCACTTCGATCGATTTTTCGATGGTCTCCTCCGCCTTGTGCATGTTCTTCAGGCCGTCGCGCCGGCGGTTGATGGGCATGATCTTGAAGAAGTGCAGGATGCGGGCCACCTTCGGGTTCTTGAAGACGTCTGCCCGCGCGACGAAAACCTTCCGCCGGCGGCTCATCGCCAGCACGGCCAGCGGGTCCATCAGGGCGTCGCAGTGGTTCGGGGCGTAGATGACGGCCCCGTCGGTGGGAATCCTGTCCATCCCCAGGAAGCGAACCCTGCGGTAGGAGCCCCGGATAAAGGCGTCCGTCCACCAGCGCAGGGAGGAATAACCGAGTGACTTGTCGTAAATTTTCTTGCTCATTCCCGGTAATTTGAGCGGCAAGTTACAAAATAAAACCTGAATTTCTTAAATTTGCACTATGGCTTACACGCTGATGTTCTATAATCTGGAGAATCTCTACGACACCGCGGATGATCCGGAAACCAACGACGACGAATTCACTCCATCCGGCGAAAAACGCTGGACCATAGATCGTTACTACACGAAGCTGGATAACCTGAGCGAGGTGGTCGGTGCCGTGGCCAGCGCCCAGGGCGGATTCCCGGTGGTGATCGGCGTCTCCGAGGTGGAGAATATGCGCGTGATGCGGGACCTCGCCGCACGCAAGCGGATGCAGGGCGCCCACTACAAATGCCTGCACTACGAATCCAACGACGCCCGCGGCGTAGATGTAGGCGCCTTCTACCGTCCCGACAAGTTCACCCTGCTGGGCAGCGAACCGGTGAAACTGGTGCTGCGCTCCGGCCGCGAGTACATCGGCCGCGACATTCTGGCCATGTGGGGTTTGCTGGACGGCGAGATGTTCGCTTTCTACATCTGCCATTTCCTCTCCCGCCGGGCCGGTATCGAATCTTCCGCCGGTTTCCGTCGCGCCGGAGCCGAGACCGCCCGCGACCACGCCGCCGCGCTGGCCCGCCAGTATCCGGGACTCAAGGTGGTGATTATGGGCGACATGAACGACAACCCAGACGACGTCTCGCTGGCGGAACTGCTCCCGGCCCGCCGCAATCTCCTGGCCGTCAAGCCCGGGGAATATTTCAACCCGTTCTGGCAGTTGCACGACGAAGGGGTGGGAAGCAGCCTGCACGGCAGCCGCTGGACCATGTACGACAACATCATCGTGAGCCACTCGCTGCTCGACCAGACGGTGGCCAACGTCCGGACCCTCTTCGGCGGCCGGAAAGTCCGCGGCCTGCACCTGGCCAAGACCGACGCCCGCCACTACGGCGAAGTCTTCCGCCGCAACTTCATGATGCAGAAAGGAAAACCCAAACGCTGCTACGACGGCAACCATTTCCAGAGCGGTTACAGCGACCATCTCCCGGTCCTGGTCAAACTGCGGTAGCTTCCATTATCGGTAGAGGAGCAAGCCATGCGGGGACGAAACCATCAAACGTTCAAACAGGAACTTGTGTATGCGCTGCGGGCGCTGGCGGACTTGCTGATGCCCCGGCGGTGCCTGGTGTGCGGCGAAGTTCTGGAGACACGGCGGGTCGCCCCTGCAGAAGGAAAGGGGCTGCCGGATTTCCTCTGTCCTTCATGCGCGGAAGACCTGCCGGAGACCTTCTTCTGGGGCTGGCGGGAGAATCCGGCGGAACAGCAGCTCTGGCACCGCGTGGGAATCGTCCAGGCCGCCTCCCTCTATTTCTACCGGCAGGGAAGCGGCTATACCCGGCTGGTCCAGGCGGTAAAATATGAAGCCAACCTTCCGCTGGGGCGTGCCCTGGGCCGGGAGTTGGGCCGGCGGATGCGGGAATCCGGCCGGTTCTCGCAGCCGCTGACAGACTCGGTGACGGGCGAGGTGATTCCTCCCTTTCAGGCCGTTGTCCCGATTCCGCTCCACCCCCTGCGCCGCTGGCGGCGAGGCTACAACCAGGCGGAAATCATCGCCCGCGGCTTGGCGGAAACGTTTGCCGACGAGCGAAGGCGTGTTTGCGGCGGGCAAACTCGCCGAAGGCTCTTTCCGTTTGCCCGGAGCAAACAGTCCGAAGCCGTCATAACAGACCTTCTTCGGCGGGCTCGTTATACCCGCACCCAGACAAAACTTTCGGCAGAGGAGAAGCAGCGAAACGTAGCGGACGCCTTCGTGCTGCAACCGAAAGCCGTGGAGCGGCTCATCGCCCGGGGCGTCCGGCACCTGCTGCTGGTCGATGACGTGATGACCACCGGCGCCACCCTTTCAGAGGCCGTAAAACCCCTGCTGGCGCATTTCTACGTCAGCGTCGCAACCATTGCGTTTGTAGAATAGGCTCAGGCGAAAAGCGCGAGGTTGTCGAAAGATGCCTTGCGTTCGCCGCGCTCGATGGCGTGGATAACCTCCACCACGCGGTCGTTCACCGGCGTGGGGCAACCCACCTTGCGTCCGTAGGCGCAGACTACGCCGTTGATGGCTTCCACCTCGGTCAGTTTGCCCTTCTCGATATCCTGCAGCATGCTGGCCTTGAGTTTGGCGTGCTTGCGGATGGCGATGGGGATGATGAAGAACGACAGCGCCTTCTTGAAACCGTTGCGGTAGTCCAGCAGTTTGACGATATCCTTGCCCTGAACCGGTTCGATCCTGATCTTTCCGGCGGCGCAGACATCGATGCACTCCTTGATGAGCGCCTGGACGTAACGGCGCGAAGCCCGGTTGCCGGCCGCTTCGCCGAAGGTACATCCCAACACGGTGCTCATGCCGGAGAAAGCCGCGTTGATCAGCAGTTTGCTCCAGCGGGTGCCCACGAAGTTCTCTTCAACCGTAACCGGTCCCATCAGCTCCAGCAGGGCCTTGACCTCCGGCAGACGGGGGTTCGGCCTGGCGGAGAGACTGCCCAGCGAGAAGGTCAGGCTGTCGGGCGAACTGGTGAGTTCGCTCACGCCCGGTCCCTGCAGCGTAGCACCCCAGGCGACGGTGCACCCCAGGATGCGCTCCTCGCCCAGAATCTCCCCGAGCTGAAGCTCCGGGATTCCGTTCTGAAGCGTGACCAGCACGCCGTCCTTGGCCAGGTGCGGCTTCAGGGATTCAGCAATCTCCGCATTGCGCTGCTGCTTGGTCAGCAGGAAGATGCAATCATATTCCCCGGTCATCTCTTCAGGCAGCATCGCCTTCACCGGCTGGACGAAATCCAGTGTTCCGGTGACGTGTGCGCCGTTTTCGCGGAGGGCGCGGACATGGGCTTCGTTATGGTTGATCAGGTCGATATCGACCCCGCTACGGGCGATGAAAGCGCCCAGAATGGTCCCGAGGGACCCGGCTCCGTATATGGCAGTACGCATAAATCTATTTGGTAACGATGTTCAATTCAGCGAGGACTTTGTCGGCGTGCATGTACTTCTCGAGCGTCCAGAGGACGAAACGGATGTCCACGCTGATGCACTTGTTCATCTGCGGGTCGAAATAGGTGTCACCCGCCAGGCCTTCCTTGTTGCCGTCGAAGGCCAGACCAACCAGCCGGCCGCGGCCATCAAAGACCGGGCTGCCGGAGTTGCCGCCGGTGATGTCGCAGTTGCTCAGGAAGTTGACGTAGAGCTTGCCCTTCTCGCCCCAGCGGCCCCAGTCGCCCTTGCGGTAGAGATCCAGGATCTCCGGTTTGAGCGAGAAGATGTATTCGTCGGGGTTGTATTTTTCAAGGATACCCTCCACCGTGGTGCGCGAAGCCACGGTCACTGCGTCACGCGGCGAGATGGGGCCCACCTTGCCGTAGGTCAGGCGCATCGTGGAGTTGGCGTCGGCATACTGGACCTCGCCCTTGTCGAGCCGCATCTTATAGAGCAGCCGTTTGTAGCGGGTCTCGGCCTGCGAGAGTGACTGGCCGGCCTCGATTTCGCCGCGCACCTTGTTGAAAGCGAGCATTCCCACGGAGGCGAAGAGCTGCTGAAGCGGATCCTGGGCGTAAAACTCAGGGGTGTGTGCCTCTGCCAGGGTTGCGCGCAGTTTGGCCTCGTCGCTATAGATGGAGTTTTCCCAGAGATAGTTGCAGATGGCAGCGGCGTTCCCTTCGAACTGGTCGTAGACGCCCTGGAGATACTCGCCCCAGAACTGACGGTCCACGTGGCGGAAATATTCGCTCAGCGAGAAGTCGAAGATCTCGCGCTCCACGCGCAGGTCAATCTGGCTGTAGTTGCGCTCCACCTGCTGCATCACGGCGGTGCTGTCGGCGATAATGACCTCCGGTGCCCCGGCTTTGGCTGCGGTCCGCGTCACCGAACTGCTCACCCGGCCCAGCCGGTAGCCGTTCACGAGGGTCTCGCGGTAGTAGTTGACCTGCTGGTTGATCCACTCCAGGTCTTTGTATTTCTTCTCAAGGTCGGAGATCAGCGTGCCGTACTCCGCCTTGCGCTCCGGATCGGCGTCAATCCAGGCCTGAAGAGGCTCATCCTGCGTGTGACGCTTGATGGAGGGCACGTCGAAACGGTTGTAGCAGTAGATTTCACCCTCGCGGATCTCCTGCACGTTGCTCAGCATGAAGTAACGGTCGGCATAGAGCAACCGTACCTTCGGATCGAGGTTGGACCACTTGTCGATAATCTTCATCTGCTCCTTGCGGTAGAAAGCCTGCACGGGATTCACCTGCGAAGCGGTATTGCGCACCGCGAACGAGGAGGTGTAGCGGTCGGTGCGGCCCGGATAGCCCATCACCATCACGAAGTCGCCGTCGTGAAGGCCGCCTGCGTTGATGGTCAGCACTTTCTTGGGATGGAACGGCACGTTGTCCGGTGAATATTCAGCCGGAGAACCGTCGGGCGCGGTATAGATCCGGTAGATGGTGAAGTCGCACTTCTGCTGCGGCCATTCCCAGTTGTCCACCTCGGCGCCGAAGGTAGCCATGCAGACAGGCGGCGCAGCCACCAGGCGCACATCCTTGTAGACCTCGTAGAGGGCAATCATATAGCGCTGGCCGGACCAGTAGGAGGAGCAGATCACCTCACCCTGGCCTTCGTAGATCTTCTGATACTTGGATTCGATGACGGAATAGACGCGGCGCATGGCCATCGGGCGCTTCTCCACCTGGAACGAATCGCGCAGGGCCTGCACTTCGTCGGTGATGTCGACGACCTTCTTCAGGAAGAAGATGCCTTCGCTTCGGACGGGCATTTCATCTTTGCGCTCGAGCGCGCAGAAACCGTCTTCCAGGTAATTGTGCTCCGGGGTACTCAGCGCGTGGATATCGCCATAGGCGCAGTGATGGTTGGTAATCATCAGGCCGTCGTTGGAAATCATGCTGCCGCTGCAGCCGAATGCCAGCGAAACCACGGCGTCGCTCAGCGAGACGTTGTTCTCGTCGTAGAGCACGTTGGATTTGAGTTTCAGGCCGGCCGATGCCATCTGCCTGTGCAGTTTGCCTTCGATCATATTGACCAGCCACATGCCTTCATCGGCGAATGCGGGCGCAGCTGCCGCTGCCATCAGCAGGGCGGCGCAGAGAAGTTTGCGAAGTTTCATCAGTTGGATTGGGTAAGCGTGAATACTGTTTTGACGGCGGGATCATCCTTGAGGGAGACGGTCACCGTATGGACGACGGGCGCCCCGGTGGTGTTGGCCGGAACGTCCAGCGACAAAGTCTGGGTATAGGAACCTTCTGCCGGGGAGACCGAAATTCCTGTGGCTGAGACGGTTGAAGTCCAGGCCGCATTGGATTCGAGCAGGACCCTCAGGCCGCCTTCGCCCGCTCCGATCGTGCCGGTTGCCGTCGGGAAGTTGACGAACGATCGGGCATCCTGCGTAATGATGCACTTGACCGTGGCGTTCTTTTCCGTTCCCTTGGCCGTGAAAGTGACGCGGACGGAGCGGATGACGCCGGTGTTGTTGGCCGGAACGGTGATGCGGACTGCCGCGTCGCCGTCGCCCTGGGGCGGATCGACGGTCACCGTTTCCAGGTCGGCCGCGGCGGTCCAGGTGCAGTTGCAGGTAACCTGGACGACGGCAGTTTCCCCGTCCGGGCTGACGACCGGGGTCCGCTCGCTCAGCGAAATCTCCGGCGTGACGGTTTTCGTGCAACCGGCGAAGGCCAGTGCAAGACAAAGGAGAAGGTATGCGCTGTGTTTCATGGTGTCTGTATATGCTCAAGGCGCGTGTGCCCTGATTGAATCGTAAAGTTATGCTTTTTTTCCTAACTTTGGGCCGAAATGAAAGTGACCGCCAAGAAAATCCGTACGCTGTTCTTCGCGATTTGTGCCTCCGGGCTGCTTCTGACGCAGTTCTGGGGCTGCGAACAGTATGTCCTCCCGGAAATCACGCTCAATCCGGATACGCTCCGGTTCACGGCCGCCGGCGGGGTTCTTCCCGTGCAGGTTCAGGCCAACGTCAAATGGCGGCTCTCCGTGAGCGACGAAGGCTCCGGCTGGCTCACCGCCGGCGCTGAGAGCGGCAACGGCAACCTGACGGTCGGTATCGAAACCACCGCCAATACCGATGACGAGCGCACCTGCACCGTCATCGTCCGCAGCGAGACCATCCGCAAGAATCTCACCGTCATCCAGGCCTCGGGACTGTAGCCGTCCCGGACCCTACGCTTCGTTCGGGTTGTGCTTGTACTTGAATACGAAGCCGAATAGGACGGCGAGGACCAGGGCGAAGCCAGCGAAGACGTACCATGCACCGGTCCAGCCTGCCATCAGTTCAGCACCTTCCTTGCCGGCGGTGAAACCGTTCACCACCCACTGTGCGCAGAAGGAACCCACCGTAGCACCGAGGCCGTTGGTCATCATCATGAAGACGCCCTGGGCGCTGGAACGGATCTTTTCGTCGGTGTTCTTGTCAACGAAGAGCGAACCGCTGATGTTGAAGAAGTCGAAGGCGACGCCGTAAACGATCATCGAGAGGACGAAGAGCACCAGACCCCAGCCGGAAGGACTGCCGGCACCCAGGAAACCGAAACGCAGGAACCACGCAATGAAGGAGATGAGCATCACCTTCTTGATGCCGAACTTCTTCAGGAAGAAGGGAATCAGCAGGATGCAGAGGGTCTCGGAGACCTGCGAGATGGACGATAGGAAGACATTGTTCTTGACGGCGAAAGCGTCGGCAAACTCTGGCAGGCGGCCGAACGCATCCAGATACGGCGTTGCAAAGCCGTTGGTCACCTGGAGGCACATACCCAGCAGGAACGAGAAGATGAAGAAGATGCACATCTTGGCGTCCTTGAAGAGCGCGAAGGCGCGAAGGCCGAAAGCATCCACCAGCGAAGCGCCCTTGGCGGTCTTGTTCACCGGGCAGTTGGGGAGCGTGAAGGCATAGACGGCCAGGATCAGGCCCCAGCCGGCGGAGACGAACAACTGGTTGTAGTCGTTCTTGAATCCCGTGAAGTTCACGATCCACATGGAGAGGATGAATCCGATGGTACCGAAGACGCGGATGGGCGGATAGTCCTTGACCGTATCCATTCCGGCCTTGGTCAGGGCATTATAGGATACGGAGTTGCCCAGGGCGATGGTCGGCATGAAGAAGGCCACGCTCAGCGCGTACCACGGGAAAATCTGCCCGAAGGTCACCTCGTTGCCGTAGCGCATACCCATCCAGCCGGCGATTCCCAGGAAGATGGCAGCCAGGAAGTGGCAGATACCCAGGAGCTTCTGCGCCGGAATCCAGCGGTCGGCCACAATACCCATCAGGGCCGGCATAAAGAGTGAAACGATACCCTGAATGGCGAAGAACTGTCCGATCTGGGCGCCCATGCCTATGCGGCTCAGGTAGATACCCAGCGAGCAGAGATACGATCCCCACACCGCGAAGATCAGGTAGTTCATCACGATGAGGCGAATCTTGAGATTGGTTTTCGGATTCATAACGTATGATAACGATTTAATTATTGGCTATTTGGGTGCAATCCGGTAGAGTGCGTAAGCGATAAAGGCGTAGAGGATGTTCGGCAGCCAGATGGCCAGTCCGGTAGGCAGCGTGCCCGTGTGGACGAACATCTGCGCAAAGCGCTGGAACAGGATATAGGAGAAGCTCAGCGCCAGTCCCACACCGATATTCAGTCCGATTCCGCCCCGCCGTTTCCGGGAGGAGAGGGCCACCGCCATCAGCGTCAGGATAAAGGCGGAGAAGGGGGTGGCGATCCGGGTGTGCTTCTCGATGAGGGCATACTTGACCATGTCGTCGCCGCGCATCTTCTGGATGGCGATCAGATTCTCCAGTTCCGGCTCGGAAAGCGACTCCACGATGTTCTTGCGGCGGTAGAAATCCTCCACCGTCAGATTGATGACCGTATCCTTTGCGCGGCCGGCGCGGACCACCTCCGAAGCGCCGTAGAAATCCCTTTCGTAGTAGTTCCGGAGCTTCCAGCAGCAGGCCACGGAATCCCAGGCGGCCGATTCGGCGGAGAGTTTGGATTTCAGTTCGTTGTCTTCAATGGTCTCCAGCGTGAACCGGTAGGCGGTATTCGACCAGCTGCTGAACTGTTCCACATAGACGAACTGTCCGGGCGCAATCTGGTAGTGCACGTTCCGGCTGTTCAGGTTGGTCTTCTGGGTCTTGATGTATTTGTTCTCGAAATCCAGCCGGTGCTGGTTGGCGGGCGGGATGATATAGAATCCCAACACCAGGTAGAGGGCGGCCAGCAGGGTGGCCGAGGCCATGTAGGGCAGCAGCAGCCGGCGGAAACTCACACCGCTGCTGAGCATGGCGATAATCTCGCTGTGCGAGGCGAGCTGCGAGGTGAAGAAAATGGCGGCAATAAAGACCAGCAGCGGCCCGAAGCTGTTGAGAATCCAGGGGATAAAGCCGCCGTAATAGTCGAAGACGATCTCCGTCAGCGGCACCTCGTTGTCTACGAACTTGTCGATCTTCTCACTGACGTCGAAGATAATCACCACGAGCACGACAATCAGGATTGTGAAGAAGTACGTGCCGATGTACTTCCTGATGATATACCAGTCGAGTTTATTGAAGAGGGTTCCCTTTTTCATAGACTACAGCCGGTTTTCAAGTTTGGGAACGACGGCGTTCTTCCAGGCGAGGAAGTCTCCGGCGATGATATGGGCGCGCGCCTGGCGCACCAGTTCCAGGTAGAAGGCCAGATTGTGCTCGCTGGCAATCTGGGCGGCGAGCATCTCCCCTGCAATGAAGAGGTGGCGCAGGTAAGCGCGGGTATAGGTGTGATCCACGAAGGAGGTGCCTTCCGGATCGAGCGGCGAGAAGTCGTCCTCCCACTTCCGGTTGCGAAGGTTGATCTTGCCCTGCCAGGTGAAGATCATGCCGTTGCGCCCGTTGCGCGTGGGCATCACGCAGTCGAACATGTCCACTCCGCGTGCGATGGCCTCCAGCAGGTTGGCGGGCGTTCCGACACCCATCAGGTAGCGGGGTTTGCCGGCGGGCAGCAGCGGATGGAGCAGCTCGATCATCTCATACATTTTCTCGGTGGGTTCGCCGACCGCCAGGCCGCCGATCGCATAGCCGGCGCGGTCCATCTTCACGGCATGTTCCGCCGCTGCGGTGCGCAAATCCGGATAGACGCAACCCTGCACGATGGGGAAGAAGACCTGTTCGTAGCCGTAGAGCGGCTCGGTTTCGTCGAACCGGCGGGCGAAGCGTTCCAGCCAGTGCTGCGTGAGCTTCAGCGATTTGGCGGCGTAGGCATGGTCGGCATCGCCGGGACAGCACTCGTCGAGCGCCATCATGATGTCGGCGCCGATGGTGCGCTGGGTATCCACGTTGTTCTCCGGGGTGAAGGTGTGGCGCGAGCCGTCGATATGGCTCTGGAAGGTGCAGCCCTCCGCCGTGATCTTGCGGATCTGGGTGAGCGAAAAGACCTGGAATCCGCCGCTGTCCGTGAGGATGGGGCGGTCCCAGGAGGTGAAGGCATGCAGGCCGCCGGCGCGGCGCAGGATATCCAGGCCGGGGCGGAGATAGAGGTGGTAGGTATTGCCGAGGATGATCTGTGCGCGGATATCTTCCCGCAGGTCGCGGTGATAGACCCCCTTCACGCTGCCGACCGTGCCGACCGGCATGAAGATAGGGGTCTCGATCACTCCGTGACCGGTGGTCAGGAGCGCGGCCCGTGCGGACGAAGCGCTATCGCGCGATACAACCTCGAACTTCATCGCTATGCGTTATTCCGTCACGCCCATCAGGCGGCGGATCTCCTGTTTGACCGCTTTCCAGCGGGGAATGTCAATCTTGGTACCGATCACCTCGACCACGCGGGCAGCGAGTGCGCTGCCCACCTGACCGCAGATTTCGAGCGGCATGTCGTTGGCCAGGGCGTAGAGGAAACCGGCGGCGTAGGTATCGCCGGCACCGGTAGCGTCGACCGCCTCTCCCGGCCAGGGATCGATAAAATAGTATTCGTTGCCGCTGCGGACCATCGAGCCTTTCTTGCCGACCTTCACGACGGCGACTTTGGACATGCGGGCCATCTCCTTGAGGGCCTCTTCGGGCTCCAGGCCGGTGAAGGCCTTGGCCTCGGTCTCGTTGGCAAAGACGATGTCCACATAATTGCGGACGATGTCGTGGAGGAAGGCGTTGTTCGATTCCACCACGTTGTAGGAGGCCATGTCCAGCGAAATGGTCATGTGGTGGGCCTTGCCCATTTCCACGGCACGGCGGAAGAGGCGCTGATTCTGGACCAGATAGCCTTCCAGATGCAGGTAGTCGTGCTCGTAGCCCTCGAAATACTCCGGCTTGAGATCTTCCGGCTCCAGTTGGAGCGCCGCACCCAGGTAGGTGGCGAAGGTGCGGTCGGCATTGGGCGCGGTGATGAAGACCATCGCGCGGCCCGATGCGGCCGTGCCCTTGAGGATGATGCTGCGGATGCCGTTCTGCTTCTGGTCGGAGTGGAAGAGCGAACCGAGTTCGTCGTCGCCCACCTTGCCGATAAAGGTCGAGGGCATTCCGAGGATGGCGGTAGCGGAGATGGTGTTGGCCGCACTGCCGCCGGCCACATACTGCACGCCGATCTTCTTGAGGTCCGTCCAGATTTTGTTGCCGGTGGGCGCATCCACGTGCTGCATGCTTCCCGGAGGAAGATTGTACTTCTTGAGGAGCGAATCGTCCGGAAGGACGGCCAGAATGTCGGTCAGTGCGTTGCCGATGCCGAGAATCGATTTCATGGTTATTGGGTAGGTTGTGTTTTCTTGTTTTTACGATGACAGATACGCCAGCTGACGAGCGCCACCAGGCCGCAGACGAGCATCTGCACCACCTGGGATTCGTGGGAGATGGTGGCGAAGGCCAGCGCAGTGGATTCCGCAAAGCCGTAGATGGGAACCAGCGTCATCGATACGATAAAATGGTAGGCGCCGAACCCGCCCTGCACCGGAACTACCCAGCCCAGCGCGCCGACCGCCATCAGGAAGAGGGCGTCGAGCCCCGTGAGGGATTCGGTGCCGGGGAAAGCGTAGATGGTCCAGAGGCAGCAGAGCCAGTAGGAGATCCAGATCAGGATGGTGTAGCCGAAGAAAGCCCATTTGCGCTCCATCCGGAAGCCGGCCTTGATGCCGTCCACCAGTCCGTGCCAGAAGCGGATGAGGGCAGCCCCGAACCGGGTGGCGGCAATCTTCGAACGGAAGGCCCGCAGCACGAAAAAGAGCGCGACGAGCACCGCGATGATAATCACTACCAGCCAGAACCAGCCGATCTGCATGGAATCTGCGGCCGGAAGAAACATCTTCTCAACCAGGAAATCCCGGAAACGGCCGAAGAAGAAGAGCGGTACGATGGCCAGGACCACGCAGACCAGATCCCAGGCGCGCTCGATCACCACCGTACCCAGCGTTCCCTCGAAGGTAGCCTTCCTGGTGCCGGCAATCATGCCGCAGCGCACCACCTCGCCGGAGCGGGGCAGCGCCAGGTTGGCCAGATAGCAGACGGCGTAGGCGTCGTAGGATTCGTGGCGGGATATCTCTTTGCTGAGCGGCCGCATCATGATGCGCCAGCGGTTTCCGCGCATCAGCGTAACCAGGGCCTGCAGCGCCATCGTGGCGAGAATCCACCAGTAGTTGCAGCTGCGCAGGCTGTCCCAGAACTCGCTCCAGTCCACTTTGCGGAAAGCGAGCCAGAGAAGCACCGCCGCCAAACCCAGCAGCAGCGCGTATTTGAGAAAACTCTTGAGGGTGATCTTCATCCGGGGCGGGAGGCTTTAGACGTTCCAGAGGTTATGCGGGTAGAGGCCGGCGTCGCAGAGGCTGCGGAGCTTGTCTACCACGAAGGGACGGTCCTCCTTGTAGGTGACGCCGAACCACTTGGCGTCGCAGTCGATTACCTTGAAAGTGGAGCGGCCGCTCTTGATGAGGTGGTCCACCACATAGGGGATAAAGAATTCGGCTTTGAGGTTCGTCCGGGTCTCCGGGGCATCCAGGAAGCGGCGGAACAGGTGTTCGCTGTGCTTGAAATAGTCGGGCGTGAAGCCCCAGAAATTCATGGAGACAGGGCAGTCCGCCGGCAGCGGAAGCACCTGGTCGTCCACCACGTGGATGACCTTGCCGCCCTTGCGCTCGATCTTGAAGCGTTCGGTGATGGTCTTCAGGAAGCCGTTTTCATCGGTTTCGCAGACGCCGCGGGAGACGCCGCCGAAGTCGGAGAGGGTATTCTCCAGGCGGTAGCCCACCATCGAATAGCGGTCGTGCTCGCCGGCCACGCTGCAGAGGAAATCCGCCATAGCGCGGAAGCTCTCGGGGCCGTAGTAGTCGTCACCGTTTATCACGGCGAAGGGCTCCTGAATGACCGGAGCGGCCATCATCACGGCGTGGTTGGTACCCCAGGGTTTTTCGCGGCCTTCGGGGACGGTGTAGCCCTCCGGGAGGTAATCCAGTTCCTGATAGACATATTCCACGGCGACCTTGCCGCCGAACTTTTCTGCGTTGTACATGGCCTTGAACGGCTCCGCGAAGGAGTGGCGGATCACGAAGACAATCTTGCCGAATCCGGCGCGGATGGCGTCGTAGATGGAATAATCAATGATGGACTCGCCGCTCGGGCCGAGGCCGTCCATCTGTTTCAGCGAGCCGTAGCGGGATCCCATTCCGGCAGCCAGTACAAGAAGCGTAGGTTTCATATCGTTGTTCGATTTGTTTCGTTTCAGGCCCGTCCCCAAGGGGACGGCAATTTGCAAATTTACCCCATTTTTCCTAAAAATCACATATTTATTTTTACCTTTGTCACGCACAGGATAATCCTTCCATCCGTTATGAAAAAGTTTCTATTATCGCTCGCAGCAATGATTGCAACCGTCAGCCTCTCCGCCAAGGCGCCGATCATCGGCGTTTCCGGCTATATTGAAGGTAGCACCAACCGTGTCAATGTCTCTTATACCACCGCAGTCCGGCTCGCCGGCGGCGTCCCCCTCATCATTCCGGAAACGGTCAGTGACGCACAGATCGAGGCGGTCGTAGAGGCTATCGACGCGCTCGTGATGACGGGCGGCTCGGACTTCGATCCGCTCAAGTATTTCAACGAGGAACCGGTCCGCGATATGGAAGAGATCGTCCCTTCGCGTGACGAATTCGATGTGAAACTGGTCCGTGCGGCCGTCAAACGCGGAATCCCGGTGCTGGGCATCTGCCGCGGCGAACAACTGATGGCCGTCGCCTTCGGCGGCAGTCTCTGGCAGGATATCCCCTCGCAGATCAAATCCAGCTATATCAAGCATCGCCAGAGCAATACTCCGGGCTCCTACGGCACCCACAGCATCAAGATCGAGAAAGGCAGCTTCCTCGAGAAAGCCCTCGGCGCCAACAAGGCCGTGGTGAACTCCTTCCACCACCAGGCCATCAA
>DBXZ01000002.1:0-862 GCA_002309795.1 Bacteroidales bacterium UBA1199 | reverse complement strand
AGAGTCGCTCCGCTGAAGAACTACGAAGACGGCGGCGGCATCATCATCGGCACCCAGTTCCACCCCGAAGCCCTCTGCACCGGCGGTGAGACCATCTTCACGAACATCTTCAAACTGCTGGTGGACGCCGCAGCGAAATAGCCTTGGCGGTTAAACCGCTGACACTCAGCGTAAAACGCAAAGCACTGGTATCCATTTGAGGTACCAGTGCTTTGTATTATTAGTTGGCAGTCAGTGAGTTAGCCGCCAAGGCTCCCTATTGGAACAGGCTGCGGCAGAGGGCGGGGATGTCCGGGATGGAGAGGATGCGGATGTTGCCGGTGCGGGGCTTGAGGGCTTCGGCGCGGCTGAAGGAGGAGACGTAGATGGCCTCGAAGCCGAGTTTGGCCGCTTCGGCGATGCGGCGCTCGACCTGCGGGACGGGACGGATCTCTCCGCTCAGGCCCACCTCGCCCGCAAAGCAGACCTTGGGCGAGATGAAGAGGTCGAAGTTGGACGAGAGCACCGATGCGACGATAGCCAGGTCGCAGGCGGGATCGGAAACCCGCAGGCCGCCGGCCACGTTCAGGAAGACATCCTTGGCAGCCAGCTTGAAGCCGGCGCGCTTCTCGAGGACGGCCAGCAGCATGTTGAGCCGGCGACCGTCATAGCCCGTGGCGGAGCGCTGCGGCGTGCCGTAGGCGGCGGTGCTGACCAGGGCCTGGATCTCGATCAGGAAGGGACGGGTGCCGTCCATCATGGCGCTGACCGCCACGCCGGAAAGGTTGTCCTGGTGCATCGGGATGAGGATTTCCGAAGGATTGGAGACCTCGCGGAGCCCGGTGCCGGTCATCTCGAAGACCGCCAGTTCATCGGTGCTGCC
>DBXZ01000052.1:3218-8305 GCA_002309795.1 Bacteroidales bacterium UBA1199 | reverse complement strand
GGGAAGGAGATATAGACCATCCCGGGCTGCACCATGTGTTCGTGGTTCACGTCGTCACGGTGTGCGGCAAAGGCCTCTTCCACCTGGGCGGCGGTAAGTTTGCCGGCCGTGGCGGGCAGGGCCATCACCTTGTGGCCGCCGTGTTCGATGGCGCCGGTTTCGTGGACGTTGATATGGCCGCTCTCCGCGCACAGCACACCCTGGTAGGGCTTCAGCAGGGCGGAGATGACGGTGGCGTTGGTCTGCGTGCCGCCCACCAGAAAGTGAACCTCCGCATCGGGGCGGCCCACCGCTGTGCGAATCTTTTCACGGGCTGCAGTGCAGTGCGGATCCTCCCCGTACCCGACGGTCTGCTCCAGATTGGTGGCGCTGAGGCGCTCCAGAATCTCGGGCAGGCAGCCTTCCAGATAGTCGCAGTCAAAACGGTACATCAGGCGCGCTGTTTTTTGGGCGGACGGTAGTTGGTCTGCTCGGGCACGACGACCCGCGCAGGCGTCTTTTTAATGTAAGCCCGCACAATGAAGAAGATGCCGGCCAGCACGAACGGAATGCTCAGCAACTGGCCCATATTGAGCGCCATGCCTTTCTCAAAATCTACCTGCGGCTGCTTGATGAACTCAATCAGGATACGCATGCCGAAGCAGCCGATCAGGAACACGCCGAATATCCAGCCGCGATAGAGCTTGTCCAGCTTCTTCCAGTACATAATCACGAGGAAGATGCCCAGCAGGGTATAACTCAGTGCCTCATAGATCTGCGTAGGATGCTTGGGCACCGTCTCGCCGTTGCGCGCAAAGATAAAGCCCCAGGGCAGGGAGGTCTGGTTGCCGTAGATCTCGGAGTTGAAGAGGTTGCCCAGGCGGATCAGCGCACCGGCAAAGCAAACGCAGATGACCAGGCGGTCGATAATCCAGAGCATGTCGAAGTGGTTGGCTTTTCCGTATTTATGCGTATACCACCAGAGTCCCAGCAGGATGCCGATCGCGCCGCCGTGCGAAGCCAGACCGCCCTTCCAGGGCATGAAGGTTTCCCAGAAGGCCTGCCAGTTGGTCATGCCGTGCGCTGCGATATGCGGGTCCACCTTGCCGCCGAACATGGCCACGAACGGGGCCAGGAAGTAGTCCGGCTGGTAGAACCAGCAGTGGCCCAGGCGCGCGCCCACGATCACGCCGATCAGCATGGCGTAGAGCAGCGGTTCGATTTTGGCGGGATCCACCCCCTCGCGCTTGAAGAATTTGCTCATCATCCAGCAGCCGATGGGGAAGCCGGAGACAAAGAGCAGCGAGTACCAGCGGATGGCCACCGGCCCTATTTTGAAGAGGATGGGGTTGACATCCCAGATTACAGAGAGAAAGTTCATATCGTTCAGTCGTTTTTATCCGTTTAGTTACGTTTACTTACGTTTACCGAATTACCTGCGCAGCCGGGTGAATACGCTCAGCGGCAGCGCTTTGCCGAATCGGTCGCGGAGCACGGATTCGCCGCACTCCAGCGGGCCTTCCGTGCCGAACGCGGTGCGCACCAGCGTCTCCGCCAGCACCGCCGAATAGCCGTTCGAATAGAGGTTCAGCACCAGGAAACTGTCGCGCGGTGCGAGCAGTTGTGCGCAATATTTCAAAATCTCGTTGAGGCATTCGTCCAGTTTCCAGCGTTCGCCGTCCGGGCCGTGGCCGTAGGCGGGCGGATCCAGGATGATGCCCTGCCACTTGTTGCCGCGGCGGACCTCCCGGCGCGCGAACTTCAGCGCGTCTTCCACCATCCAGCGGATGCCGTCCAGTCCGGAGAGTTCCATGTTCTCGCGGGCCCAGGTCACGACCTGCCGCACGGAGTCCAGGTGGGTGACGTCGGCGCCGCCCTTGCGGGCTGCCAGCGAAGCCGCACCGGTGTAGGCAAAGAGGTTCAGCACTTTGGGCGCGCCTTCCCCGGCCGCAGAGCGTGCGTCCGCAATCTCGCGGGTGTTGCGCAGGATATAGTCCCAATTTGTTGCCTGCTCGGGGAAAACGCCCACGTGCTTGAAGGAGGTCAGTCCCAGCCGCAGGCGGAGGCCCGCCGGCGGGTAGGCGATCGTCCACTGTTCCTGCATCTTGCGCAGCGGAGTCCAGGTGCCGCTGTCTTCCTTGCCGGCTTTGCCGAACCCGGCGCCCGGTTTGAATTCGGTGTGGGCCATCGCGCGCCACTCGCTCTCCGGCAGCGACGGATCCCAGAGCGCCTTGGGCTCGGGACGGATCATCACATACGGACCGAACCGCTCCAGCTTCCGGAAGTTGCCGGAATCGATCAGTTCATAATCCTGCCAGGATACGGGGGGCTGTTCGATTGTCATACGCGCGCGAGTGTTATCTGGTGCAAAAGTAGTAAAAGACCCGGATTTTTTTGTTACTTTTGTCAAATCGTTCGTAATAACCGAGATACCCAATATGAAAACCATTGACACTTACGACTTCGCGGGCAAGAAGGCCATCGTGCGGGTCGACTTCAACGTTCCCCTCGACGAGAACTTCCGTATCACCGACGACACCCGCATCCGGGCTGCCATCCCTACCTTGAAGAAGGTGCTTGCCGGCGGCGGCGCGCTAATCATCATGTCGCACCTCGGCCGCCCGAAGGGTCCCACGGAGAAGTATTCCCTGAAACATATCATTGGCCGCGTTGAGGAGCTGCTCGGCGCCAAGGTGCAGTTCGCTCCGGATTGCCAGAGCGCTGACACACAGGCTGCCGCGCTAAAACCGGGCGAAGTGCTGCTGCTCGAAAACCTCCGCTTCTACGCAGAGGAAGAGGGCAAGCCCCGCGGACTGGCCGACGACGCTTCGGATGAAGAGAAGAAGGCTGCCAAGGCCGCTGTCAAGGAGAGCCAGAAGGGCTTCGTAGCCAAACTGGCATCGTATGCAGACTGCTATATCAACGACGCGTTCGGCACCGCACACCGTGCACACGCTTCCACCGCGCTGATCGCCAAATACTTCCCCGAAGACAAGATGTTCGGTTACGTGATGGAGGGCGAGATCCGCGCCATCGACCGCGTGCTGGGCAACCCCGCCCGCCCGGTGACCGCCATCCTGGGCGGCGCCAAGGTCTCCTCGAAGATTGGTATCCTCCGCAACCTGATGGACAAGGTGGACA
Source organism: Bacteroidales bacterium UBA1199 (assembly GCA_002309795.1). Next base: position 5,185 of record DBXZ01000052.1, on the reverse strand, counting down.
ACCTGATCGTGGGCGGCGGCATGGTCTATACCTTCGTCAAGGCGCAGGGCGGCCAGATCGGCGCTTCGCTCTGTGAAGACGACCAGCTCGACACGGCGCGTGAGATTCTCCAGAAAGCGGCCGAGAAAGGTGTGAAGATGATCTTCGGCAACGAAGTCGTGGTGGCCGATTCCTTCAGCAACGACGCAGCCCGCAAGGTGGTCCGCAAAGACCAGATCCCCGACGGCTGGATGGGCATGGATGCCGCGCCCGCTACGGTCGCTGAATGGAAATCCGTGATCGAAAGCTCCAGGACCATCCTCTGGAACGGTCCGATGGGCGTCTTCGAGATGGAGAACTTCGCAGCCGGCACCCGCGAAATGGCCCGCATGCTGGCCGACGTCACCGCAAAGGGCGCCTTCACCCTGGTGGGCGGCGGCGACTCCGTGGCGGCCGTGAACCAGATGGGCTACGCCGACAAGGTGAGCTACGTCTCCACCGGCGGCGGCGCCATGCTCGAATACCTGGAGGGCATCGAACTCCCCGGCATCAAAGCCATCCGTGAATAATCAATCATCAAAACCATAAACGAAATGAAACGTTTTTTCCTTTTTGCAATGGCCGCCCTCGCAATGCTGAGTCTCAGCAGCTGCGACGACAGCACCGACCCTGAAATCGAAGGCACCTGGATCATGCGTGCCAACGAGCACCACTATTTCAACGCTACTTTCAATGCGAACGGTACTTACGAATGGAAATGGATGGGCGCAAGCGACCCCCGGATCGATGAGGGTGACTATACCTTTGTCAACGGCGTGGTTACGATGAAACCGAAGACCTTCAAGATAACGGATTACCAGGGAAAACTGATTTCGGTCAGCGCTACCGATTTCGGCTGGTCCGGCGGCGACCGTATCGTCAAGGTTAAGCCCATTACCACCGGCGCTGCCCTTTGGGAGTGGGAGAACGATTATATGATCCAGTCGACGGAAGGGATGGCACCCATCCTGGTGATCCGCGAAGGATTCTCGCAGAATGTCAAGGAGTCGCAGATGGCCGGCACATGGGAGCGCTACTCTGATGACGGCAAGCTGGAAGCCCGCGTCATCATTATCGGCAACAAGTATACCTACTATGAAGTGGGAGGCATCAATGGCCACATGACGGTTTCCAAGACCATCGGTACCTGGTCGCACAAAAACGCCACCCTCACGCTCACCCCGTCGGAGATTCTTTTCTCCTACAAATATGAGAATGGCGCCTACTCCTTCAATGAGGTGAACCCCGAATCGCTGGAGTGCGAAACCTGGATCAAGGCCGCCTACACCCCCGACCCGATGGAGACCTATGTCTGTGTCTACGACGGCAACATCTACACCGTCTGGGAAGGCATCTACAAGAAGACCAAATAACCCGATAATGAAATACAAACGCATACTCCTCAAGCTCAGCGGCGAAACGTTGGGCGGAGCACAGGGAACCGGCCTGGACGAACAGGTCATCGACAGCTTTGCGGCGCGGATTGCCCGCATCGCCAAGAGCGGCGTGCAGGTGGCGGTCGTGGTGGGCGGCGGCAACATCTTCCGCGGACTGCAGGGCGCCGGCAAAGGCTTCGACCGCGTCCACGGCGACCAGATGGGCATGCTGGCCACGGTGATCAACAGCAAGGCGCTGGCCATCTTCATCCGGAACCACGGCGTGCCGGCAGAGGTCTTCACCTCCACCCCCATGCGCCCCATGGCCCGTTACTATATGCGTGACGAAGTGGTGGAGTATCTGGAGAAAGGCGGCGTGGCGCTGCTCAGCGGCGGCACCGGCAATCCCTTCTTCACCACGGACAGCGGCGCCTCCCTGCGCGCTTGCGAGATCGGTGCGGATGCCATCCTCAAGGCCACCAAAGTAGACGGCGTCTACGACAGCGACCCCATGAAGAACCCTGCGGCCGTCCGCTACGAGACCCTCAGCTTTGACAAGGCGATCGCCGACAA
>DBXZ01000052.1:0-3176 GCA_002309795.1 Bacteroidales bacterium UBA1199 | reverse complement strand
ATCGTGGTCTTCAACATCAACCGCGAAGGCGATCTGGAACGCGCCGCAGCCGGCGAAAAGGTCGGCACCCTCGTTTGCTAACGAATAAAACAAGATACCTATGATCGAAAAAGCCCAGCAAACGGTTGCTTCCGCCGAGGAAAGGATGGAAGAAACCATTCTCTATCTCGATGAGAGCCTGAAGAACTACCGCGCCGGCAAGGCCAACACGTCGGTGTTCAACGCGGTGCTCGTCTCCTACTATGGCACGATGACCCCGCTGCCGCAGATGTCCAGCATCACGGCTCCGGACGCCAAGACCATCCTGATCCAGCCGTGGGACAAGAGCCAGATCCGCGCCATCGAGAAAGCTATCCTGGACGCCAACCTCGGGTTCACCCCGCAGAACAACGGCGAGACCATCCGCATCAATATCCCGGCCCTGACCGAGGAGCGTCGTGCGGAACTGGTCAAGAAAGCCCGCGCAGAAGGCGAGCAGTCCAAAGTCTCCATCCGCAACACCCGCCGCGACGCGATCGACGCCCTCAAGAAGATGGTGAAAGACGGTCTCCCGGAAGATGTGGAGAAAGACGACGAAGCCGAAGTCCAGAAACTCACCGACAACTACGTCAAGAAGATCGACGACCTTCTCGCAGCCAAAGAGAAGGAGATCATGACGGTCTAGGCGTGGCAGGTAAACACCTGTCTCTCAGCTAAATCATGAAAATCGGTCAGCCAAAACAGCTGACCGATTTTTGCGTTCTACCTGAATATCAACAGGTTAGCCGCCACGGCTGTTACACCGCAAACTTCACTATGTAGAACATCATGATGAAGCAGACCACGATCTTCAGGAAGGTGCTCAGCAGGAAGCCGAGGAAGGCGCCGAAGGCCGGGCCGATCGCCTGGGGAAAATCCTTTCCGTTGGCGGCGATCTCACCCACCAGCGCGCCTACGAAAGCGCCCAGCAGGATGCCCAGCGGCGGAAAGAAGAGCAGGCCCACGAAGGTGCCCACCAGCGCTCCCCGTTCCGCCGCTTTGGTTCCTCCCGTCGCCCGGGTGAACTTGGCGGGGATGATGTAGTCGAGCACGGTCACCACGATCATAATCGCACACCAGACCCAAAGGAAGGTCGGCGAGACGGCGGCGCTGTCGTGCCCCCAGATATAGATAAGCAGCAGTCCGGCCCAGGTGAAGGGCGGTCCCGGAAGCACCGGGACAATGCACCCCACCAGTCCTACCAGACCGATGACAATGGCAAAGAAATCAGCCAGATTCATAAGTCAAACGTCTGAAACGGTTTAGTTCATGTAGTCCCAGTTGGGCAGCTTGACAGGCTTCTGGTCCAGCAGCTTGAGCAGCTCGGCGGGGACGTATTTCTTGTCGATCACGATGCGGAACAGATACGCGTCGAACCATTCGTCGGTCAGCAATACGTAGCCGTGGTGGCCGGAAGCGGCGCCCCAGCTGTTCTCGAATTTCCATTTGACGGGCACGTCGTTCTCATCGGTATCGCAGGCAATCAGCAGCATTGCGTGGCTGGAGCCGCTCTGGCGGGTGAGGATGCGGGCCTTCTTGTCCATCGTGATGTCGATTCCGAAAAGTTTCTGGTAGTCGTAGAGGTTCAGGTCCAGCCAACCGTCTTTGCGGCTGGAGAACTTACCCACGTCGCAGGAGATGTACATGGGGCGGTTGTCCTTGATGGAAGCCAGCGCCATGGGCTTGATCTCTTCGTTGGGGAGGTTGAGGTAGATCCAGTTGAAGCCCTCGTAGGTGTTGCGGTAGCTCTCGATCTCATAGAGTTTGTGGTACTCGCGGGTCGGGTCGTTCATGATCATCACCATGGTCTTGCGGTTGAAGTCCTTCGGGGCGATGGATGCGTAGAACGCCTGCGGGGTGGAGCTGAGGGTCTGCACCTTGCCGTCGCGGTCTTTGTAGCGCCAGGTGAATTCGGTCGGCGGTTCACCCAGGCAGAGGGCCAGGATGCGGTAGACCTGCTTCATGATCTGCACCTTCTCTTTGCGGAGATCTTTCTCCTTGGCGCCGCGTTCAGCCATCTGGCGGAGGGTCCAGGCGCCGTCGCGCAGCTTCTCGGTGAGGATGCGGCGCATGCTGCCCGTGGAGTTGGAATTCTCCGTCTCGGGCATCACGTCTGCAGGCACTACGCCGTATTTCTCGGCCACGTCGATGAAGTGGTTCCAGACGCCGCCGTCGCCGATCGGGCTCTTGAGGTAGTTCACCACGTCGCGGTCGTTGATGTCACGGTTCGCGGTGGCGATGATGTTCTCCAGGAAGAGATTGCTCTTCTCGAAGAGGTCCCAGAACGAGCAGTAGTTCTGCGAGAAGTAGAACTCTTTCATGTTCAGCTTCTCCGCTGCCACGGGACGGAGTTCGTTGAGCGAGGTGAAGAGCCAGCAGCGGCCGGAGCTGCGCTGGTTGGTGATGCCCTTCACGTCCACCTCATATTTGAAGTAGGTGTCCAGCTTGCCCTCGTTGGAGAGGTTCTGGGCCAGTGCGTTGATATCGGTGTTGTGCGAGAGCACGTTCTGGAGCGCCACAGTGGCAGGATCTTTCACGAAACTGTCCTGGATCTCCTTGAGTTCGTTCTTGCCGATACTCTGCGCGCCCGCGCTCAGGCAGAGCGTCAGGGCAGCGACAAACAGAATAGCCTTTTTCATACGGGTATGGTTTGATTAATTGTTTTTCATGGCGTTTTCCACCTGGCGGACGGTGATCGGGAGCCGCTTGGAGCCCATCAGGCGGGCGCCGGTCGCGGTGATCAACAGGTCGTCTTCGAGCCGGATGCCGCCGAAGTTGTAGTAGCTCTCCAGCTTGCCGAAGTTGATGTACCGTGCGTTGGTTCCCTCTTTCTTCCACTTTTCAATCAGGGCGGGGATGAAGTAGATGCCCGGTTCGTCGGTGATCACCTGTCCCGGCACCAGTTTGCGGGCCATGCGCAGCGAGCCCAGGCCCAGCTGCTTGGCGCGCTCCTGTCCCTCGTCGTAACCCACGTAGTTTTCGCCCAGGTTCTCCATGTCGTGGACGTCCAGACCCATGTTGTGGCCCAGGCCGTGCGGCATGAAGAGGCCCTGTACGCCGGCAGCGCACATCTCGTCGACATCGCCCTTCAGCAGCCCGAGGTTCACGAGGCCCTGCAGGATAATCTTGGAAGCGCCCAGGTGCACGTCGCGGTAGGT
>DBXZ01000058.1 GCA_002309795.1 Bacteroidales bacterium UBA1199 | reverse complement strand
GTCAACCTAAATCCGGAAATGACAATAAAGTTTATACTACGGTTTACAAATACATAAAAAAATCGACTTTGGTTTACAAAGTCGATAAAAAATAGTTTATATAATCTATTGATTAATATTAGAATAAAAACAACATTGTAGTATTCTATTCATTTCCGTGGCACAGGAACAGGAGGCGTTTCATCCCCTACTCTGCCAACACGGCGTCGGCGAGGGCCTCGAGGGTCGGGATGTCGCCGGGCTGCAGGCGGCTGCGGATCGTGACCTTCTCGCCCACCAGGGTGATGTCCTTCATCGCGGAGAGCATCTCGGTCATCACGCGGCCGGCAGTCGGCCCCCAGCTTCCATTCTCAATCACGGCGGCGCGGCGTTTCTGCCAACCCTTGATCTGCAGGTGCCAGAGGAAGTCGTGCATCGGCGGGAAGAGGCCGGCGTCGTAGGAAGAAGCCGCGACGACGAGCGTGCCGTAGCGGAAAGCGTCCTCGATGGCCTCGGCGAGGTCGTCGCGGGTCAGGTCCGTGGTGGCGACCTTCGGGCAGCCCTTGTCGCGGAGAATCTGGGCGAACTGCTCGGCGGCCGCAGCAGTACCGCCGTGTATGGAGGCGTAAGCCACGAACACGCCGGGCGTCTCCACGCCGTAGCTGCTCCAGATGCCGTAGAGGCGCAGGGCCTCAGCGAGGGTATCACGCAGCATCGGGCCGTGCAGCGGACAGACGGTCACAGGTGCGAGCGGCGCGACCTTGGCGAGCACGCGTTGCACCTGGGCGCCGTATTTGCCGCAGATATTGAAATAATAGCGGCGAGCTTCGCAGGCCCAGTCGGTCTCAGGTGTGCACCACAGGCCGCCGGTCTGCTCCAGGGCGCCGAACTTGCCGAAGGCGTCGGCGCTGAAGAGCACCTTGTCCATCCGCTCGAAACTCATCATCACCTCCGGCCAGTGAACCATCGGGGCCAGCAGGAACTGCAGCGTGTGTACACCGAGTTCGAGCGTGTCGCCCTCGTTCACCGCGCGGGTACGGCCTTCCAGGGCCACCCCCGGGAAGAACTGGGGAAGCATCTTGAGGGCCTGGGCCGTGGCGACAAGCGTCAGCGATGGGTATTTCTCCAGCAGGGCGGCGGCACAGGCGGAATGGTCCGGCTCCATGTGGTGAACGACCAGGTAGTCCGGCTGGCGGCCTTCCAGCACGCCCTCGAGGTTCTGCATCCACTCGGCGGCGGTGCGAGAGTCGCTGGTGTCCAGGACGGCGATCTTCTCGTCCAGGATCACATAGGAGTTGTAGGACATCCCCTCGGGGACCAGGTACTGGCTCTCGAACAGGTCCAGCGTGGCGTCGTCCACGCCAATGTAACGGATGGTATCGGTGATAGGTCTGATCATAATGGATACGGTTGTCTGATGTGGAGCGCAAATTTACAATGTTTTTCGCTCTTCCGGAAATTTATGTACATTTGGGTATGGTTCTTCTGCTCGGCGCTTCCGGCCTGCTTGGCCACAACGTGCTCCGGCTCCTGCTGGAGCGCGGCGTTCCCGTGCGCGTCCTCCTGCGTCCCGGGTCGCGGCTCCGGGTGGACGCCCCGGAGGTGGTGCGCGGTAGCCTGCTGGACTATGGTACCCTGCTGCAGGCTGCCGCAGGGTGCGATGCCGTCATCAACTGCGCCGGCACCACGGACATGAGCCTGCCGCGGGTGGAGGATTTCAACCCGGTCAACCGGGACCTGCCCGTCCTGCTCTGCCGCCTGCTGGAGCAGACCGGCATCGCTACGCTCGTCCACACGAGTACCGCCAACACCATCGCGCCCGGCACGCGCGGGCGTCCGACGGACGAATCCGCTCCTTTCGCCGCCCCCTTCGACCGCGCGCCGTACGCCATCAGCAAGAAGGCCGGCGAGGATGCGCTCCTCGCCTGGGCGGCCGCGCATCCGGACCGGCGTGTGGTCGTCGTCAATCCCGGCTTCATGCTAGGCGCGTACGACCCCAAGCCTTCTTCCGGCACGCTGCTGCTCGCCGGCTGGCGGAGGCGCCTGATGGCGGGTCCGTGCGGCGGCAAGAGCTTCCTGCACGTGCGCGACGCCGCCACGGCCATCTGCAATGGCCTGGAGCGCGGCGCGAGCGGCCGCTATCTGCTGACGGGAGAGTCCCTGACCCTTCGCGAGTTCTATGCCCTGCAGGCACATGTCCTCGGTTATCGGCAGCACTTCGTCACCCTGCCCTCCCCGTTGGTCCGCGCTGCCGGTCGCCTTGGCGACCTCCTCCGGCGCCTCGGCGTCCGCACGATGCTCAGCAGCATCAATGTCGGGCAGCTCCTCGTCGAAGAATGGTATGATTGTAGCAAGGCCGACCGGGAGCTGGGTCTTCCCCACACTCCCGTCGCCGACGCCATCCGCGATTTCTTCGACTGGCGCTACAAAGTCAGGCTGTGATCGATGCAGGCGGGGTATTCTTCCGGGTAGTGCGTGACCATCAGGAGGGTCTTGCCGGGGGCGCCGCAGAAGCGGTCCAGCAGGTGCTTGACCCGACGGCGCTGCGGCTCGTCCAGGCCGTGGAGAGGCTCATCCAGGATGTACAGCGGCGGATCCTTGACGAAGGCGCGAGCCACCAGGCACAGGCGCTGCTGCCCGCTGGAGAGCCGCAGGAAGGGCTGCTCCGCCAGTTCGGCGATTCCGAACTCCGCCATCCAGCGGCGGGCCGTATCCCGCTGTTCGTCAGTAGGATGCCTGAACAGTCCCTCGGTATCGAAAAGACCGCTCGTGACGATGTCCAGCGCCGGCGCATCCACCTGGAAGGCGCGGTGCAGCTCCGGACTCACGAAGCCGATATTGCGCTTGATGTCCCAGATGGTCTCGCCGCTCCCCCGCTGCCGGCCGAAGAGTTCGATGTCGCAGGCATAAGCCCGCGGATTGTCTGCCGTGATCAGGCTCAGCAGCGTGCTCTTGCCGCTGCCGTTGGCACCGGTCAGCGCCCAGTGCTCTCCCTCCCGTACCGTCCAGTCCAGCGCATCCAGGATCACGCGGTCGCCGAAGCGGATGGTGACCCCGCGCATCCGGATCACCGCCGGCGGAAGGACGGACTCCAGGTAGTCCGTGAGGGGAACCTTCTCCCCCGCCACGCCGTCCTGCACCGGAATCACATGCGTGATGAACGGCGGGATCTCCGCCACGCGCGAGAGGACCAGCACCAGGGTCATGGACACGGACAGGTCCGTCAGAAGCTGCGTCAGCGACGCGCGCGTGGCCGGATCCAAGCCCACATAGGGATTGTCGATCACCAAGGCAGAAGGGCCGCCCAGCAAGGACCGGGTGAGCTGGAACTTGCGCAGTTCGCCCGAAGAGAGCGTCACCAGCGGTTCGTCCAGCACCTCTTCCAGGCCGAACAGGGCGATGTAACCGCCCAGCCGACGCATGGCAGCCTCCGGCTCCTGCGCTGCACGCGCTTCCTTGAAAAGGATCGCCCCCACGGAGGGCGGATCCTCCTCGAGCGTGAAGAGGTTCCAGCGCTGCTGCATGAAGAAATTGCGGTCACCATAGCTCCCGTACGAGTCACGGAAGGTGATGTAACGCGCGCCCGTGCGCCCCGCGAAAGCGGAGGCCAGAGCGCTCTTGCCGGACGCATTCGGTCCGACGAGCGCGATCTGTTCGCCCGGAAGCACTTCGAAAAGTCCACTGCTCATCCTGCCAGCGTTTTTTTATAGATATCCTGTATCACAAGCCCGCAGAGCGTCATCCCGAAGATGGCGGTGATGTGTGCCAGCGAGCCGTTGATCTGGGCCTTCTGCGAGCACCACTCGTGGTTCAGCAGCGACGGGTCGCCCGGGCCGGCCTGGGCTTTGGGACACATGCACTGTTCCGTGCCGCAGGCCGTGTTCTTCCCGCGGTTGGGCAGCACTTCCTCGTCGTAGACGCAGCGGAACTTGTGGCCGGGCCAGGTGTGGTTCTGCTTGAACTTCTTGCGGAGCGCGGCCCCCAGCGGGCAGCCGCGGACGTTCCAGAATTCTGCCACGCGCACCTGCGTCGGGTCGACCTTGAGCGCTGCGCCCATCGAGCAGAAAAAGACAGCTGGGGTGCGCGTGGCGCGCAGGATGAGTTCCGCCTTGTCCTTGAGCGAGTCCACGGCGTCGATGATGTAATCGTATGCCGACAGGTCGAACTGATCCGCCGTCTCGGCGCTGTAGATCTGTTGTACCGCTTCTATCTCGGCCTTGGGATTGATCTCCAGCAGGCGCTCCTTCAGGGCATCCACCTTGACCTGCCCGACCGTGCGGGTCGTCGCCATCAGCTGGCGGTTGACATTGGTCACGCACACGCGGTCGGAGTCCACGAGGGTCAGGTGCTTCACCCCTGAGCGCACCAGGCCTTCCGCACACCAGCTGCCGACACCGCCCACCCCGAACAGGATCACGCGGGTCTCGCTGAGCACGTCCAGCACATCGCGTCCGACGAGGAGCGAAGTACGGTTGTAGATGGCATTCTCTATCCCGGAAATCATAACTGGCCGTAAAGATAAGGAATTCCCGGGAAAAACCTACTCGATCCCCAGGGCCGCCTGCAGCCGCGCGGCAGCGGCCAGCCGGTCCGCCTGCGCCTGCGCGGCCGAGAGGGCCACGTCGTTGTAGGTCCGTACGGCCGTCAGCAGCTCGACCAGCGAAGCGTCGCCGTGGGTATAGGAGAACTCGATCCCGTCCAGGATTACCCGGGCATCGGAAACGATCCGGTCGGAGTAATGCTCCGCCACCTCGCAGGCCGCCTGCCAGGCGTTCCAGGCCTGCAGGACTTCGGTCCGCACGGCCTGCCGGGCCGCATCCAGGTAGCGCTCGGACTGGCTCACCGCAGCTTCGGCGGCCGCCCGCTCCCCGCGGTTGAGCGAAGAGAACTTCAAGGGGATGGACACCCCGAAGGTGACACCGTTGAAGGCGGGAGCCGGCGCGATCTCATTGCGCACTTCCGTGTTGTAGGAATAGCCGAACTCCAGGCCCAACTCCATCGCGCGGGAAGCGCGGACCAGGGCCAGGTTCTTCTGTGAAAGGGTCCGGGAGAGCTCCGCCGCCTTGAGATCGGCGCGGTTCTGCTCGGCGATATCCATCATCTCGCCCGGAGCGATGTCGGGCAGCACCAGCGGCAGCGGATCCTCTGCGATACCGCCGACCGGCTGTCCGCCTGCAAGCAGTGACAACGCCGCCAGGGCATTCAGGTAATCGGCCTTCGCCTGCATCCACTCCCCTTTCTGGGTCAGTGCCTCCAGCGAAGACTGGACCGCGTCGGAGCGGCGGATGTCGCCGAGCTGTGCACGGAGGCTGTCCGCCGCCGCAATCCGCTGCATTGTCTCGTAAGACGACTGCAGGGCACGCTCCCGCTCACGGGCCGCCCAGGCCTCGCTCCAGGCCACGGTAGCCTCCTCGCGGAGCATCCGGAAATAATCCGCCAGGGCGGCCTCGGTCAGCTCCTGTTCCGTGGCGGCGACTCCGATCCGCGCCCGGCGCACCCCGCCGAGCGAGAAGCCGTACGACAGGCCGGCTTCGTAGCTGCGGCCCATCATGAGGGTATTGTCCTCGTTGTCGGTATAGGCCACGGACAGTTCGGGATCGTTGAAAACCTTGGCCGCCTGCAGGTTGGCCGCAGCGATCTCCACATTGTACTTCTCCGCCATCAGGGCGGTGTTGTCGCGGGCGACAGCTTGCATGTACTGCCTGTAATCGAGGGTCTGCGCACCAACTACCATGGGCAGTGCAAGCAGCGCAAGGCTACAGATATACTTCTTCATCGGACTTGTCGGTTTCGTTCTCGTGGCGGCGCTCCATCCGGTAATAGAGCGTCGGGAGGATATACAGGGTGATGATCGTGGAGAAGAACAGACCGTACACGATGACCGTGGCGAGCGGTCGCTGCACGTCTGAGCCGATGCCCGTAGCGAGCGAGGCCGGCAGCAGGCCCAGGATGGCCACCGTGGCAGTCATCAGCACGGGACGGAGCCGGTGCGCTGCGCCCTCCACGACGGCGGTGCGAAGCGGCATGCCGTCCCGGCGGAGGCTGTTGATATGCGAGATCATGATCACGCCGTTCTGGATCGTCAGGCCGAACAGCGCGATGAATCCGACGGCGGAAGAGACATTGAAGGTCATCCCGCGCACGTTCAGGGCCAGCAGTCCGCCGAGCAGCGCGAGCGGCAGCAACGAGATCAACAACCCCGCCTGGCGAAACCGACCGAAGGCACCGAACAGCAGCAGGAACATGATGGCCAGCACGAACGGGATGATGACCGCAAGGCGCCTGTATGCACGGCGCTGATTCTCGAACTGTCCATCCCAACGCACCTGGAAGGCCGTGTGGTCATAACTGACCTCCTCAGCGATCCGCGCACGCGCCTCCTCGAGATAGGAAGTCAGGTCGCGCCCACGCAGGTTGAGCCGCACCGTCAGGTGGCGCTTGTTCATCTCGCGCGCAATGAAACTGGCGCCGAGCACGCTCTGTACCTCGGCCACCGCCGAGAGCGGCACGGGCACGCCATCGGGAGTCATGAGCATCAGCGATGCTATCTTCTCCGGTGTATCGCGGGACTCTTCGGTGAAACGGCAGGTCACGTCATAGACCTTGCTCCCGACATAAACCTGCGAGATGGCCTTGCCGCCGATGGCCACCTCGATCAGGTTGGCGATATCGGAGACATTCAGCCCGTACTGTGCGATCTTTTCGCGGTCCGCCGTAATCTTGAGCTGCGGCAGCGGCGGTTCCTGGTCGATGATGACATCCGTTGCACCCGGTATATCGGAGACCACCGCCATCACCTCCTCGGCGATACGGCGCGCCTCCGTGAGGTCGTCGCCGTAGACCTTGACCGCCAGGTCGCTGTGCGAGCCGGCGATCTGGTCCATCACCATGTCGATGATCGGCTGGGAGAAGCCGGCGTGGTAGCCGGGCATGGCTTCGATGGCCGCAGCCATCTCCTCGACCAGGTCAGCCTTGGTCTTGCCGAACTTCCACTTCGAATAGGGTTTCAGGCCGATGCAGCACTCGATGTGCGAGGAAGTGAACGCCTCGGCGCCTTCGTCGTCGCGTCCGACCTGCGTCATCACGTAGGTCACCTCGTCGAACTCCTTCATCCGGGTCCGCAGGTCGCTGGCCATTTGCGTGGACTTAGCGAGCGAAATGCCCGGCGGGGTCTGGATCTGGATCCAGATCCCGCCCTCGTCAAGCGCGGGCAGGAAGTCCTTGCCCACGGTGGCTGCCAGGATGCCGACCAGCACGAGGATCACCGCGATCCCCGCGAAAATGCCTTTCGGCCGGTCCATGACCCGGTCGGTGCTGCGCTTGTATTTCTCCGTCAGGGACTCCACCACCTTGTTTCGGTAGACCTTCTGCGGCTTGCGGTAGAGGGAATAGGCCAGGCCCGGGATGAGGATCAGGGCCACGGACAGGGCGCCCAGCAGGGCGTAGCCGACCGTATAGGCCATCGGTGTGAAGAGTTTCTTCTCGATGCGCTCGAAGGTGAACAGCGGCATGTATGCCACGATAATGATGATCGTAGAGAAGAAGATCGGCTTCGCCACGTCCGCGATCCGCCGGATCACCTTCTTGCTGTCAAGCGGTTTGTCAGGCGCCTCCTCCCGCAATTTCAGCAGCATCTCCGTCATCACGATCGCCCCGTCCACCAGGATGCCGAAATCGATGGCGCCCAGGGAAAGCAGGTTGGCCGGGATGTCCGTCAGGTGCATCAGGATGAAGGCAATCAGCAGCGAGATGGGTATCGTCGCCGCCACGATCAGCGCGCTGAGCGCACTGCCCAGGAAGATCAGCAGGATGCCGATCACCAGCAACATACCGAAGAAGAGGGTATGCTCCACAGTGCTGAGTGTCGTGCCGACCAGTTCGGTCCTGTCCATGAAAGGACGGATCCGGACGCCTTTGGGCAGGATGTCATCATTGAGTTCGTCCACGGCGGCATGGACCTGCTCCAGCACCTTCGAAGGGTTCTGGTAGCGGAGCATCTGCACGATGCCCTCGACGCCGTCTTCGATCGAATGCCCGTCATCGACGAAACCCAGCACGCCTTTGCGCTCAAGGTTTCCGTATTTGAGTTCTCCCAGGTCGGAGAGGTAGACAGGAGCCCCGTCCACGGATTTCACGACCACGCGGCCGAGGTCCTCCAGTTCACCGACCAGGCCAACGCCGCGCACGACATAGCTGACGTCGCCGCTCGACAGCATGCTGCCGCCGCTGTTGGCATTATTTGACTCAAGCGCTTCCTGCACGTCGTCCAGGGACAGGCCGTACTTGAGCAGCTTGTCCGGGTCGATCTCAAGCTGATACTGGGTAGTGATGCCGCCGAAGTTGCTGACGGCGGCCACGCCAGGGATCTGCTGGAGACGCGGGATGATCACCCAATGGTTGAGGTCTGTCAGTTCACGCAGGGTATGATTGTCACTTTCAAGGATATAACGATAGATCTCCCCGGTCGGGGAAGTCAGCGGGTTCAGCTCCGGGACAGCCTCGTACGGAAGGTCCACGTCACCGATGCATTCACGTACGCGCTGACGGGCCCAGTAGTCCTCCGTACCGTCGTCAAAGACCAGGACGATGATGGAGAGTCCGAACGTATTCTTGCTGCGCATCATGCTCAGCGAAGGGATGCCGTTGAGCGCCCGCTCCAGCGGGATCGAAATCTGCTGCTCGATCTCCTCGGCGGCAAGGCCCGGGACCTGGGTCACCACCTGGACGGTCACGTCTGCGATGTCCGGATATGCGTCAATCGCGAGCTGCGACCAACTGTAGAGGCCGAAGGCAGAGATCACCAGAAACGCCACGGCCACCAGCCAGCGCCGTTTCAGGGCCAGTTTGATCAGCTTGTTCATAGCTTATTCACTCAGATAGATACCGCCGGAAGCGATGAAACGCTCCCCTTCCGACAGGCCGGAGAGCACGCAGACCTGCCCGGCACCGGCGCTCTCGACGCGGACCGGCCGGCGCACGAAGTGCAGTGCTTCTTTCTCGACATAGACGTATTTCTCGTTCTCACCCTGGAAAACGGCCGTGGCCGGGATCAGCAGGGCGGAAGCCTGCGGCGTGGTGAACGCCACGGAAACGAACATCCCCGGCTTGAGCATGCGTCCTGCATTGTCACATTCCAGCACCACCTCCGTGGAGCGCGTCTGCTCGTCCAGGATCTCGCCCACATAGACGATGCGGCCCTCGACAGGTTCGTCCGGTGCGCTGTCACGAAAAACCTGCGCCCGGGTACGCCCCTGCTCGATCCGCCCGATCTGTGCTTCCTTGACCTGGGCGGACACCCAGACGCGCGAGAGCTCGGCGATCGTGGCGAGCGGGTCCGCATCCTCCTTGACATACTGGCCCGGTGTCAGGCTGCAAGCCACTATTCGTCCGGAGATCGGTGCCGTGACCGTGATCGGCCGGCCGACCTGCAGGTGCTCCAGGTCCACGTGGTAGACATTCAGGGCCATCCGGGACATCTGGTAGGCGTTGCGGGCATTCTCGGCCTCGGCGCGCGCCTCTTCGATCTCCCGCTCGGAGAGGATGCCCGCCTCGTGCATCGCCTCGCGGCGCTTGAGATTGGCAGCGGCATTCTTATCCGCGAGCTGGTTTTCGTAATAGTCCTTGACCGCCTCATAAAAGTCCGGCGAACTCATCTCGAAGAGGGCCTGCCCGGCGCGGACATGATCTCCCAGGCGCACCATGGCGCGGGTGACGCGTCCGGCAAAGGGTACGGCCACCTCCGCGACACGACCTGCCATCGGAGTAACGGTACCTACCGTACGGAAGGCGGATTCATAGGCCGAGGCTTCGACGGACTCAACCTTCAGCTCCCGGGCCACAGGCGAGTCGGTCCTGACAGTCACTTCGTCTCCCTGGAAGGTAAAATCCTTCCCTGCGAACACGGCTTCGCCTTGACGGCATCCTGCGAGCACCGGCAAGGCGATTACCAGTGCAGCGAAATATTTATTCATGCTTGTGTTTTACTGTTTTGCGGTGTAACTGAAGAATCTGGTTCAGGCGGGGATACACAGCGAAACAGGGGGCGCACGCAGGGAACGTGCTGGCAGGACCGGCTTCTGCTGGGCGCAGACCGCCGGCGTAAAGAAGATATCGGTCAGGACCTCGATCCGCTCGATATGGAATTCGGGGATGACGACGTCCGTAAATGTCAGGTCGTTGGCTTCCTGGATGGTCTGTAACTGCCCGGCCGTGTGCCCGCCGTCCGTATTCGGATTGGCATGGCTCTTTCCGAAGAGATGGGAGTGGACGATGACCTGCCCGCCGATAACATGCGTATGCCAGCACATGGTCGAACTGACATAGCCCAGCGACAGCAGCACGGTAAACACCGCCATCAGCACATTCCTGCAGGTTCCGGACAATTTCATATAAGGTTTGCAAATTTAGTATTTTTCAGAAGAATTCAAAGGCGGGAAGGCACAAAAAAAGCCGGCCGCGATGAGCGGCCGGCCATTGACTTTACAAAAGTGTCAGATTAGAAAAGGAATGCGACACCGGCGGTGAGCTGGTTGCGCTTGACCGTGTAGTTGTTGGAGTTGTAACGGTTGAGCATGCCGAAGTCGTAACCGATCTGGAAGCGGACCATATCGTTGAACTTGAGGCCGACGCCACCACCCAGCATCACATCGAAGCGCTGGAGGCTGTCATTGTCAGTCAGACGGTCATAAGTCGTGCTGCCGGAAGTAATCTTGGAAGAAACAGCGATGGAAGCGCTGGGACCGGCGTAAGCGAAGAAAGCGAGGCCGCTGCCCAGTTCAGCGTCAAAGCTGAAGTGCAGAGGGATGTTAATGAAGCTGTCCGTCTGCTTGCCTTCGAGCTTTAGGCCGAAGATGGAAGTAGCGTTGCTCTTGGAAGCCATGCCGAAGTAGACACCCGGGGTGAAGTTGAGGGCGCCGGCGAGGGGAATCGTGTAACCCATACCCACATAGAAACCATTCAGCGGGGTACGCTCGGTAGAAGAGTTTCCGGACTTGACCGTCTCAGTAGAAGAAAGGTAACCGGCTCCGATGGAGGCCTGACCCATTGCGTTCACACCAAAGAGCATCATGGATGCTGCAATAAGAGTAAAGATTTTTTTCATAACAAAAAAATTTTGGTTGCTTTGTTTTTGCGCTGCAAATATACTGCCAAATATGGGAAAAACCAAACTAACGCTTTTATGGCGACAAAATCGAACACTTATAGCAACAAATCGAATGTGTCCCAGGCCCACCCCTTGCAGATGCAGTTCCAGTGTCTTATCTTTGTGTAAACTGAATGACTGATGAAAAACACTTCCTCTTTGCCCGCTGCGGCCTTGCTCCTGTCCTTCGCCGCAATCCTCTTCCCCGCGTGTGACAAGTGCCGTCCCGACGGCCCCAACCGCAACAATCCGCCAGTCGCAGACCTGCCGTCCGCCGCATTCACCTTGCGCGTGCTCGACCACGAACGGGGCTTCCACCCGGACTCCGCCTACATCTTCGAAGGCATCTGGCACGACGGCCATTTCTGGTTCGGCCGGCAGAAACTCGACACGATGCAACTCAACATCGCCCCGGACAATGCCCTGGTCCTGGAAGTCAGCTCGGACGACCCGGCATTCGAGGGAGTCAACGCCGCGTCCTCAACCAGGAGTATCGACATCATCCCCGACACGCGCGACCGCCGCATCTACCACCTCGAGCGCATCGCCGAAGGCCGCTCCGAGATCACCCTCTGGAACGGCGACGGCCCTTCCCGCCGCGAAATCCGCTTCACCGTCACCTCCCGCGCCGAAATCCCCCTGGAAGGCATCAAGGTTAGGATCAACGGTGAAGTAATAGAAATGTTTAGCGGCTTTAATTACGCGTTACCTGAAGGTCTCGATTACACCATGTCTGAATATGCTAAAGCAGTTCGTGACTTTAAAGGATACAAACGTGAGGACTTTAACACACATGTGGATTTCGATATAATAGGAGGGATACCTCTCAACGCAAATAAAGCAGTACTGCACATTGCTTTCGATGATATCGGGATTATCGACCATGGGAACATGCATGAGAATGTTCCGCCACATGTTTGGCTCAAGGCATGGAATCTTTATGAAGAGAATATCTGGCATAATTCTGAATTCAACTGGTTTCAGTTTTATGATCCAGGTTATCATTCGGATGATTCATGGGGTGCATCTTACCTGAAAATGCCTCAAACCTATTTTGAAAATCCAGGATACTCCATCAATCCACAGGACCTTCGTGAACGCTTTGCATGGGTTTGGCCACTGGCCTCAGGCCTGATTCAAGTTTTGGCATTTGGAAAGGGGAATATATACTTTTCTCCTGAGCGAAATATGTATTGCTATGATACTGTTTATCAATTCGCTATTACATTCTCAAACACAACTTTTGATAATGTCTGGTGGTCTCGTAATAGGAATATTGAGACAGGTTATTGATCCGTAAAATCATTTAAAATTAGCTTTTATGTTAAACTTATAGTATATTTGTATTGGAAATGAAAAAGAAAACTACATTGGATATTATAAGTCAGTCAGATAAAACAAGTCTATATTCTATCAGTTTTGAGATGGACGGCACCACTGAATTTGAGAAATTCGTGGCAACGTTCGAGAGGAACGCCACCTATAACATCGATTATCAGCGGATTATCGCCGCGTTGCAGGCTATCTTACGCCACGGGGCTTTGGAACGATTCTTCCGACCGGAGGGAAAAAGCAAGGATAATGTAGCCGCAATCCCCATAGAAGGTGGCAAACTGCGCCTTTACTGCCTGCGTATTTCGGAACAGATTGTCATTCTGGGAAACGGAGGCATTAAGGATACCAGGACCTACGAGGAAAAACCAAAGTTGTATGGGTATGTTATGGATTTGCAAAAATTTGAGATGATCTTGAAAGATAAAATAGAGAAAGGATTTGTAAGCATTGAAGAAAAAGATCTTACCGGATTCGACGATATAACTTTTGAAATATAGTCCCCTATGCGTAACAAGCAAGAATGGTTCAATGAGAAAGTGGCTTCCGTGTCTCCGGCAGTCATGACTGAAATGCAGTTATCTGCAGAAATAATTGCAAGAATTGATATCATCCTCAAGAAAAAGAACATGACTCAGCGCGACCTAGCCCGTATAATGGGCAAGAGTGACGCTGTGATTTCTCGCTGGACCACAGGTTTCCCGAACCTCACGCTCCGCTCCATTGCAGAGCTTTCCACGGCTCTGGGAGAGCCACTGATTCGCGTAGCAGAATAGAAAGTACAGGCGCAGACTAATCTGCGCCTGTACTTTCTATTGAGCGGGTATCTAGAATATCTCCGTCTTTGTCCACCAGATTCCCTGTACATAACCGGCAGAATTGAGCAGAGTTGTGAAATACTCGGAATTGTAACCGTAGATCATGGCTGATTGTGCAACTGTTGATGCCATCGGTCTCCTTGCATTAGGTAAACCCAATAAATCTATCGCCTCTTGCGTCCACGAGGAAGCGCTCGAATCGCCATTTAAATACTCCCACAAATATTTGATATTAAAGTCATTACGTGGACTCCCGTTCATCACACCCGGGGCATTATATGTGCCCGAACCAGGTTGAGCCTGATAACAGTTTGTGAATCTGATACTATTCATCCAATCCGACCGGTTAAACAGCATCATCATCCAATGTCGGGCATTCGTATTGACATCCGGTCCCATCAGTTTAAGGTACTTGATGATCTTCTGGGGCATCAGGTATACGGAAGCATTGACCGCCCCGGGACGGGCGACGACCAACAAGCTGGCATTGAAAACCGGATAGGTCAGATTGAAGTCTGCCTGCACCCGGAAAGTCCGGCCATCCCATTTGTTCTTATAGGTGGCCGTTATGTACTGCCGGCCGAAAGGGACGATTAACCCGCCCGGGACCGGCTCCCCGGAGGAAGAGCGCATGACTTGATGTGACTCATCATAAACCCAGGAAAAAGTCCCGCCGGAACCTGTATCGTCAGTTTCCACGAGGTAATCGATCACTGGATAGACAGTCTCGTTCGGGGTCTGATAACAAGTGTACGAGGTAGCATCTCCGTCGCGGCGCCATTCGATTCGCGACAAGTCTCCATGAAAAAAGAAGTAATCGGCACTTACGCTAAAGGTCGTATTATCCGTCAACTGTTGTTCGCCGCCTATACTGTTCGTAGCATAGTAGCCCGACAGGATCGGAATGCCGCTGACTCCGACGCTGTTCCCTTCTTTCTGGGTCCACAGTCCGTTTTTCACATTGTGGAGAATCAGTTTTGTCACGCGGATGTCAAAACCCGGTGAATTCCCGTATAATTCCGTCAGCACCTCAGGATATAATTGCCATCGGCCCAGCCCCGTGTTATACGAGCCATTGGTATGACCGTAAGTTCGGTCCTCCAGGTTTCCTTCGCTGCTCGTCGTCTCCTTGACGTATATCAGTCCTGTGGCAGGATCCATTGCGAAACAAGATGCCCATGCGTTATAGGACGCACCCGAAATGGATCGCAGAACAACCCCGAGCCGTGTCTGCAGCAGGAACACATCGAAAGACGAGGCCGGCAAGCGCGCCGAATCATCAAACGTCCAATAGCCAAAGTCCGTATAAACTTCGTTTCCATCGATAGGCAGATGGACCTCCGAAACGCCGGTATGCAGCCGGGGTTCGCTGATGCGGAGAGGGACTTCGACGGTGTCGTTGAGGAGGTCCTTCGAGAAGAAGATGACCTTCCCGTTGCGGGAGGTCCATCCACTGTGTGAGGGCTGGAAGCGGTTGGGATAGAAGGCGTAGATGTCCAGCGAACTGGAACAGCGCTGCGAGGCATAGGCCGGATCAGAGACACTGAGCACCACATGGCCGCCGGCATCCACCGCACAGGACGGGAAGGCGGCCGAGGCGTCCGGAGAACTCTTCCACTGGACATTCTGCGTATGCGCTGCGCCTGTCGTCCGGCCGCAACCGTCCTGGTCGGCGGCATACCGGATATCGTCTCCCTCCACAAAGCCGCTGACCGTCACGGTCCGTTTCTGGCCGAGGTAGAATTCATCCGTCAGGGAGAGGCCGTCAGCCACCGAGACCACGATATCCGGCAGGAGCCGGAGCGTGAAGGCAGTACTGGCCCCGTTGGGAAACAGCGTCAGCGTGAGCGTACGGGATTCTCCGACATGCCCAGCCAGGCGGGAACGGTCCGTGACCGTGAAATCCAGCCGGCCGTTGGCCGGATTCCAAGTCGGGACGATCCCCCGCTCCGCGAGCCAGGCAGAATCTGCCGAACCCGGAGTCAGGAAACTCCCGTACCAGGCGCAGTCGGCGAGCGACTGCGGCACGAAAGAAGGCCCCGTCAGAGCGTCCCTGCCCAGCAGCGCATTGCGTGCGCCGAGCGCACCGTCCGGGTTCATGTAGACATAAAGCACACCGGGACGGTTCGCCCGCACCGCAAGGATCCGCCCTTCCGGCAGGCGGTCCGTAAAACCGGAATCGCCCGTCAGGCAGAACAAGCGGCTGTCATTCCAGTTGGTCGGTTCGACCTTCCAGTCCGGATCAAACAGGCTCCCGATCCGGAAAGTCAGGGATATTTCATATTCACGCCCGCGGGCAAGGTCGAAATTGGAGCAATTGTTCTCCCCTAAATAGAAGCGGTAGGTCACGTCGCCCCCATACCCGCCTGCCCCCGGATCTAGATGTCCCTGAAACTCCACATAAGTCAGGTAATCGGCATGTGCTCCGAGACCCTGCCGGGTCAGTTCCTCCGGGGTCTTCTTCCGGCTGTCGGTGTTGCCCGGCAACAAGGTACCCTGCATGTTTTCAGGCACATAGAAACTGAAGGTTGTGAGCGAGGCGTTGGCCGGAGCCATCTCGGAATCATAATCACTCTGGGGCAGTATATCCTCAGGAGCACCAGCCTTCTGCGGAGTTTCGGAGAACGGCTGCAGACGGGCGTTGGCCTGGCGCAGATACAGGCGGGAGTTGACGAAGATACCGGGATCCGCCCCGCCTCCGTCAAAGGCAGCGTGGTCAATATGCACCGTAACCTTGCTGAACAGCCGACGGCACTGGTCCGAGCCCGGAATCCCCTGCCCCTGCGCAAGTTGCTCTGCCGTATCGACATTCTTTTTCACATGCATATAAGGAATGCCGCAGACAGCCACTTCCTCAAAACGTTCACACCGCCAGTCGCCGTTCAGGTCTCCCCCGTCAAGCCGGTATACCAAGGATTCCAGCGCCGCTTCGTCCACGGGAAAACCTTCACCGAGTGCCTCCATCAGGTTCACGAAGCGGCCCTGCTGCGTCTTATGGACGGCATTGAGGTTGCCCAGGATATAGAAATCGCAGCGTGCCAGCGGCACGCGCAGTTTCAGCGGCACGCGGTCCTGGTCCCGGATCTCCTCCTGCGTGAAGAAACGGTAGGAATCCAGTTGCTGCGTCTCCGTGCGGAAGACCAGGACCAGGGCACCCGAACCTTTCTGTTCAACATCCTTGAGCAGCGAAGCCTTGGTCCCGCCGGACCCTTGCCCGGCGGAAAGGGTCAGCGTCAAGTCTGCCCACGCCACGGTGCCGGACTCCTCCGGCGTCAGGAAACGGGTCTGGACCGGTTCCGGCTCACAACCTGTCCCTAACAGGCAGGCGGATGCAAAAAGCAGTATCTTTGTTTTTATTCTACTGATTCTCATTGAATTATGCATTAAATCTCCACTTCATGATACTGGTCGTCATGTTCCCATTCCCGAACGGTCAGGGTCACGCCGACCTGCGCGAAACCCACCTGGATTTCGATGTCCCGGAGGTCCTCCGCATGCCAGTCGTAACCTTGCTTCTCGAAAGCGGCGCCAAGGTCGATGACGTATTCCGTGCTGCCTCCGCCAGGGTCCTGGGCGTCCGGCAGGAACACCTCCAGCTTCATGGTATTACCCTGCTGGCGCGGCAGCACCCCGTACCACTCCCCGACCGCATTCGGTTCGACGACGGACGAATAGATGCCTGGAATCGCTTGCAGCGTATAAAGGTCCAGGCCGGAACAGTCTGCCAGAAGGCGGAAATGCCAGGGATAATCGGCCGGCGCCGTCGGACTCCCGTCGAACAGGAAGCGGATCAGGCAATACTGCTTGTGCGGTTCCGCATCCACGACGTACGTGTCGGCCCAGGCCGAGAAAGAGGTCGCATAGGCCCAGACCAGGTCAGCCTGCCGACCGGGCGGAAAGGTCAGGGCCTGTCCCCCGAGTTCGCCCTGGTCCAGTCCTGAAAGGACGGACACGCGCGCGAAATCCCGCGGACAGGCCTGTTCGTACCCTTGCCGGACGTAGCGCAGAAAAAGGATCTGCTCCCGGTGGAGCGGACGCTCGGCCGCAAAGGAAACAACGCCCTCGTCCAGCCCCCGTTGCAGGAATTGGTCCGTCAGGACCGTGACGTAGACCGGGCATTCCGTCCGGTCCTCCTTGACTGAGCAGGAGACCGGACAGGACAGGACGGCAACAGCCATCAATCCCCCCATCATTCTCCACACGTCCATCTCCGCCGTCAGATTTCCTGGTCATAGCGTTCGCCGGTATCCCAGTCGCTGATCCGGATCACCGGGGTCACGTCGTCGAAACGGACGGGAATGTTCGGATCCAGGGAGCCCGGACGGTGGATGGTCAGCCCGACCTGGTAGCGTTTGTTGGGAGCCAGCCCGCCGGCAAGGACGACAGGATAGTAGTACTTCGTCCAGTCCCTGCCGTTGTACAGCGATGCCTCGAGTACGAGCAGCGTCGCCCGCGGGAACCAGGTCGCATCCTCGCTGGCAGCACAGCTGTTCGGATAGCTGTAAAACGTATGCGGCGTGCTGTCCGACTGGCCGTATTCGACCAGTTTCGGCTCCACCTTGTCGTAGATGACCCCTGATTCGCACGCTGTCTTCTCCGCGGCGCGCTTCGCCAGCCAGGCTTCTTCGGGAAGCGCCGCCGGCTCGCTCGTTCCGCCGAGATTGACCTGCCCGGGGACATTGATCAGGTAACAGTCTTCCACCCGGAATACACCCGCCTTCCGGTACGCAGGCGAGCTGAAATCGTTCTTGACGGATTCGAGGACGACGGAAGCCGCCAGGCGGCGGACATCCACGGATATCTCCTCTTTCCCTTCCCGAAGGCGGAGAACCCCGCTGCTGCCCGCCATCAGCAGCTTGTCCTTGCGGGATGCGGACAGCTGGTGGGTCTGGGCGAGCAGCTCGTCACGGGAGGATACGGCATCCGCCCCGGCGGTCCTGTCCCGGGAGTCATTGACTACGGCCCAGATCTCCCGGTCTCCGGTCGAGCATTTCAGGGTTAACCCATTATAACTGCCCGATGAGACATCCAGTTCAGTATCGAACCCGGCAGAGGCGGCAATCTCCAGGCTGCCGGCGTCGGCACCGGACCCGGCGCGGAAGACGAACACCTGCACGTTCCGGATCATCTTTTCATTCGCCGCGGCCTGGGCGGCCACCTTGGTGGCGGGCTGGCCCAGGCGGACCGTCAGGGAGACAACGCCGTCTCCGGCGGGAGACTGCGCAGAAGGATCAGGGCCGGATTTCCCGCAGGAAGCGGCCAGAAGCGCCAGGCAGAGCGCCGGCGCGAGCGTCAGTTTCAGATTTGTTTTCATGTCGCAAGTTTGTCAGATGGTTTCAGAGATTGGGATCCCGTCACTCCAGGGGCTGACGGAGATCGTCGCTTTCAGGTCCCCTTTGTCGATCCGGGCGAAAGGATCATCTTCGGTGTTGCCCAGGCCGGCCAGGGTCAGGCTGACCTTGTATTCGGTATTGGCCAGGAGACCGTTCCTGAGCGGAACGGGATAATAGTAATCCGTTCCTTTTACCGTCACGACGACCATCAAGACCGTGGCCGTCGGGGTGAACGTTTCATGGAAGCCGTTGTTCGGTGTAGTGAGCGGATTCGGGAACGCGTAGAAGAAGACGTTCTGGAAGGACCGGGCGTCGCCATTAGCCACTTCCGGGCTTCCCAGTGTCTTGAAAGTCAAGTCTTTGCACTCCGCTTCCACATTCCCGACACCGATCACCTGGTTGCGGACATGGCCGCGGGTCGCCTCACGGTTGATGTATTTCCCGGGATCGGCATCCGCAACGCCTCCGAGGTTCTGGTTTCCGACCACATTGCATAAGAAGGCGTGGCGGAGCGTCACTGCGCCGAACGGTGCCGGCAGCTTGTTCTCGACACGCTCCAGCGAGATCCGGGACACGCCGCGGACCAGCTCAACCGTCGTGCTGGCCACCGAACTGGAGCTCACGGACACATCCGTCGTCACGCCACGCATCACCAGACTGGTGGGACCGTTGTCAGCCAGGCCATACGGGACACCGTCCAGGTCGGCGAGCCGGTATTTCGCATCGGCTTCCGCCTGCATCGCCGCGCTCATGTTGGCGACGGCGCAGAGGGTTTTCTGGCCCGTCTTGGACCGGACCGTAGCCTGTCTGGCGGCAATCTCGGCATCTGTGCATGTATGTGAAGCATCCAGCATCCCAGCCGCATCAAACACATACAGCGTCAGATTGTTCAGTTTGTTTTCGCCGGCACTGCCGGGTGTAGCCTTGGTGGTGGCCGAGTCCCACAATCCCGTCAGATTGACGGTCAGTTCCCCTTCAGGCACGGACTCTTCCGGGCCCGGCGTTTTACCACAGGCTGCGGTCAAAAGGACCGCAAGGAATAAGACAAAAGATAATCGTTTCATTTTCAATGTTTTAAATCATAAATCCCCCATATTCTCCTCATCAGGATCTTTGTTCAGCGCATAGCGCCGGATGAGGGTGGCGATCTCCGGGTCGAGGTTGCCCCGGCTGACAAAACTGCGCTCCCGGGCACAGGCGTCCAGGTAGTGCTGCACCGCCCGCTGGTCGTCGCCCTGACGGGCATACAGGATGGCGAGCATGTAGTCGACGGTCGCCGTGCGCGGCAGCGGCTCCAGGATCTCCATCGCGGAAGCGTTGCGGTCCAGGGCCACGTAGGCGACAGCGGTGTTGTAGTCATGGTAGGGCGCGAGGAATGCCAGGGCGGCCTGGTAGTCATGGTCCCGGATAGCCTGTACGCCCTTCATGTAGACGGTGTCGAGTTCTGTGGTGTGGACGGTGTCCTTGACCATCCCCTTGCGGTGCATGGAGAAGGTGAAGCGCACGGTCCTCAGACGCGGATAATGCGTATCCAGCACATGGCGGTACCAGCTCTCCGCGCGCATCCGCTTCTCGCGGGCATCCAGGTCTGCAAGGGAAGAGAATTCCGCATAACGGGCCTTCTGTTCGTCCGTAAGGTAATCGTCCGCAGCCACGAGTGCATCCAGCTGCGCCCAGTCCTCCCCGCCGGGGCGGGACAGGAACGGGATGTCGCGCCGGGCGCGGCCGGAGCCGCGGACCGTTCCTTCGGAGAGGTCGTCCCCAACGGTGATGAACGCACCGTCCTCACGACGGACGGAATCGCGCACGAACGCGATGTACTGGCGGAAGTAATCCGACGCCGCCTTCGAGCGGCGCAGGGTCAGGGCATTGTTGGACGCCAGGGAGCCCTCGGGTGAGGCGGATGCCGCGATGGTGACGCTGTCCAGCTCATAGGTCTCGTTCAGCAGCAGGTTCCGGAGGTTTTCCTTAATAAAAGAGATCTCACGGGCATTGTTGCCGAGCCGTTCGTCGATGTCGGCGCGGCCCGTCCGGAAATCGATGTTGCAGGCGGTGTTGGCCTCGACATTCCGGGAGATAACCGCGGTCTTGTAGCGTTCGGTCCCGTCCACGAATGCCGAAACGGAAGAGATGTAGAAGGTCAGCGTGTCACTGCGCGGAACGGTATAGACCTGCCGTTCCTGCTCATAGATCTCGCCCGACAGGACGATATCTACCTTGCGCAGTTTGGGCCGGGTGTTGATCGTCTGCACGTAGTTGTAGATAAAAGTACCGTCGCCGGCACGAATCACGGTGTCCAGACGGATACCGTCCGTGACGAGCGGCACCTTGACATAGCGGTTGAACATGCGCATCCGGTTGGCCTTACGCCGCTCGTTGCGCCGCCAGCGGAACTTGTTGGTATAATGGTCGACCGCCTCCTGTTCGGTCACACCGAAATAGGAAGCGAACACCTCGTCGGACACATAGGTGGTGTCGTTCTTGAGGGCGTAGACCTGCGGGATGTTGCGTTCGATGAAGATCTCGAGATTGCGCCTGTCCACGAAGGCCATGCTGTCCTCGATGATCCGGGAGAGGAACTTCTCATACTGCTGGTAGCCACGCAGTTGGGCACGACGGTAGTCCGCACCCGTGATCACCACGTCGTCGAGCCGGACGCTGTCCTGCAGCACGAACATGTCGGGATGCAGGCGGAGCTGCCAGCGTGAATCCTGCATTTCCTGAGGCACGACCACCTGGAACTCCAGGTCGATCTTGCCGTGCCGCTCGGCGATATTGCGGAACCGGGCAGTGACCATGGCGGCATCGAGCGTCTCCGCCGCCACCATCTCGCCGCTCGACTCGTCCCGGACGGCCTTCATCAGGATCATCTCGCGGCCGTCGAGGTCCGTCACGCGTAGCGTATCCCGGGCCTGGGTCCGGACCTCCTTGAATTCCGGCAGGAAGTCGGCCTGGCGGGGCAGCTGGAGCGAGGCGGTCATGTGCTGCTCGCGCACCGTCCGCGCCTTGCGCTGCGTGCTGCAACCGACAGCCAGCGCGCCCAGCAGGGCGGCAGCCAGCAGAAGTGCAAAAGAAATGCGTCCGCCCATGTCAGAAGATGAATTGCAGGGAGAGAAGGACCTCGTCCGGCAGCAAGAAGGTCTTGGTCCCTTCCCGGATTCGCTTGCCGCAATGCGGACAGTCATAGATGACATAGCGGGCCGTCCCGCCCCATCCGTACATGCCGAATTCGGCATTCAGCCAATGGTTGATGTGGATGGCATACCCGGCCCCGAGTGCAAGCCCGGCGGCATCCCCCTCCTCCGCCATGCGCAGGAGGAGACCGCCGTGGTTGTACTCCTTGTACTGGAGCCGGGCGCCGGCCCACCATCCGGAATAGGTGTACCAGGGCCACCAGCGGACGCCGGCATAGTAGGTCTGCTGGCGCCACTCGAACTGGTCTTCCTCGCCCTCGTGCCACGTCCAGTTGTTGTAGCGTGTCCCCGCCTGGAGCGTCCAGGCGCGGTGCACGGAATACTGCAACCCGGCATTGAGCGTGCCCAGGAACAGGTAATCTGCCACGTTCTGTGACAGGGCGAAGCGGGCTCGGTTCTCGGGAGCGCGGACCTGCGCCCATGTCCCGCAGACGCTGTACAGCAGCAGGCACAGGGACAGCCAGCGGCGCAAGGGAGTCCGGGACGGAGCCGCAGGAGTGAGGCTTGCGCCGGCTCCGTCCCTTGCTCCCGGATGATCCGGTCTACATCTCATACGACATCTGCTCCGGGTCATCGATGATCTCCACGCGGTTGGCCAGGATATCCGTCGCAATCCGGTCCACCCCGTCCGTGCCTGTATATTTCTGGTACCGCACCCTTCCGGTGACATAGAGTTTGGTGCCCTTGCCGATCCGTTCGAGACCGTGGATGTTCCGTCCCTCCCAGGCAACGACGTTGTGCCAGGAGGTGTCGATGACGGCCGTCCCTTCGCGGTCCTTATAGGCATAGTTGGTCGCCAGGTTAATCCTGGCCATGCGGTTGTCGTCAAAATTCTGGAGGCGGACGCCACCGACGACCCCGCGCAATTCGATTCTGTTCAGTTGTTCCATGTAGTTGTTGTTTAAAGGTTGTGCGGGAGTCCGGCCGCGCGGTCCGGATCCCGGATGCAAAGGAATCGAGAAATCCCCGGATCCGGCACCGGTCCGGGACCGCCGGGTGCAGGTTTTGACGATTCTTATCCGTTTAGCCTGTTTCTTTCACCCGTCACAATAAAAAACAACGTCTGCCGGGAACAATTCTTGGCATGCAAGAAAAAAACAACCCGTCCTAAAAAAAGAACGGGTCGGAAAAGATTCACAAAATCACGCGTACTTTTTTTTCGGTTCCTTGCATTTGCGGCCCCGAAAGACAATCTTTGGGAAAACACGAAAGATGAACCAGAAACAAGCGAATGAAGAAAAGGTCTGTCCGGTATGCGGGCAGACCTTCTACGGGCGGAAGGACAAGCAGTTCTGCGGCGTGGCTTGCAAGAACCGGTGGCACAACCGCATCCTGCAGCAACGGCGGAAATACCGGTCAGAGATCGTCACGATCCTCGCCCGGAACTACCAGATCCTGGACGGTCTGCTCGTGGAGCACAAGAGTTCCGCCGCCCTGACGGAACTGGAGAAGGCCGGATTCGATCCGGCCTTCATCACAGGTCACAGGAGGGGCAGATACGGGCACGACGACTGTGCGTGCTTCGACATCCGCTTCTACCGGACCAATACCAGGATTTTCAACATCCGGCGCAAGTCCCTTACCGAACGGTGACCTGGCCCATCTCGAGGCCCCAGCACCCGTCCGTAATGACCGGCACATCCTTGCCGTCAGCGTCCTTGACATAGACGAAACCGTCCACGAACGTATGGGTATGGCCGCCGACGACCAAGTCGATCCAGCGGCTCTGCGGAATCAGCTTCTGGTCTTCGTCATAGCCCAAATGCGACAGGAGGATGATCATGTCGCATTTCTCCGTATTGTGCAGATAGTCCGCCCAGCGCTTGGTCTCCTCCACGCTGTCGAGCTGCTGCATGCGCGAGGAGATGGTCTTGCTGACGTTCGTCGAAAGGTCGGATTCGAGGCCGATGATGCCGATCTTCATCCGGGCGCGGTTCACGATGGCGTAGGGCTTGACATACTCGCCCAGTTCGAAAGGCGACAGGTCGACGTTGGCGCAGACGAACTTGGTGTCGGAACGGACCATCTTGAGACGCTCGGTGAGGTCCTCGATGCCGTTGTCGAACTCATGGTTGCCCAGAGCCACACAGTCATAGGCCAGGTCATTGATCATGGTCGGCTCCAGGACGCCCTTGAGCTCCGTGAAGTAGGAAGTCCCCTGTCCGAAGTCTCCGGCATGCAGGAGCAGGACCCGGTCGGCACCGTGTGCCGCACGGACGGAATCCACGAAGGCGGCACGCTCAATGACTCCGCCCGCGCCGGCATCATCACCGCCGCGAAGCGGCTCGAAATGGCTGTGGGTGTCGTTGGTGTGCAGGATGACCAGCCGGGGCTGGCAGGCGCAGACGGCCATGGCGGCCGCGGCGAGCGCAAACAACAGCGTCCTTCTCATCGCTTGTCCTCCTTCGTTCTGTGGACGACAACGCGCCCGTCCGTGAAATACTCGATCGGCTTGTCCTCAGCCGCGTAGCTGCGGGCATAGGGCAGCATCGCGTCGATGATCAGTTCGTCCGTGATGATGAGTTCCTTGGCATTCTTTGCAACGGTCAGTCCGTCGCCGCCATCCAGCAGGAAGTCGATCGTGGCCACGCCGTAGGTCCGCTTGGGATCGATCGGCTTGCCGCCCACAAGCAGGGTATCGATGTGGTGGTCCGTGACCACGAACTTAACACCGCCGAGCACCTGCGGACGTGTCTTGGCCATGTAATCGAAGATGGCCTGCAGGTCCGTGCCCTTGAGGGCGACGTAGGTCAGGTAATTGCGGAACGGGAACATCGACACGAGGTCGTCCATCAGGACATCTCCCTTGGGCAGGTCCACGCGGATACCGCCGAAATTGGAGATCCCCACATCGATCTTGCGACGGGTGAGACGGGCAGTCTCTTCCATTAGGCGGTCGACCAGCCAGTTGGAGAGCTCGCTCTCCGGGGCGTGGGCGTCCATCTCGCGCGTGGTCCGGCCGATCACTTCCTTGAGGGCGGCCATCCTCGGCTGCACGGCGATCAGGTCCGCCGCGGCAGCATAGGTGGCACTCCCCTTCTGGAAGGTCGTGCCATTGGGAGCGGTATAGACATCTCCGGAAACCGTACCCAGGGCCTGGGGGACATTGTCAGCCGTGGGAGCGGTCACGCCGGTGCGATGTCCGTCCATCCGGTATTTCTGCCATTCCATCCGGTACTGGCAGGAGCAGACGGCAAGAGCCGCGGCAGCGAGGACGATCAGTTTTGCTTTAACCATTTCCAAAGGTCTTTCCAGGTAGATTTCTTGCCGAACATCAGGATGCCCACCTTGTAGATCTTGGCGGACACCCAGGCCAAGGCAACGAACGTCACGATCAGCAGGGCGATGGACAGGATAATCTCCCAGGCCGGCACCCCGAAGGGCAGGCGCGAGATCATCACAATCGGCGAAGTGAACGGGATGATCGAGCCCCAGAAAGCGATCTGGCTGTCCGGTGCACGGAAAGCGTAGAGCGCGATGAAATAGGCAAGCATCAGCGGAATCGTCAGCGGCAGCTGCAGCTGCTGGGTGTCGCCCTCGTTCTCCACGGCGGAGCCGATGGCGGCGAACATCGAGGCATACAGCAGGTATCCGAAGATGAAGTAGACCAGGAACAGGCCGATAAGCTGGCCCCAGGGCAGGTTGGTGAGCGTGCCCATCACGGTGGCGATGCCGCTCTCCTCCGTCATCTGCGCCGTGGCGGCTTCCAGCTGTTCGGCATCCACACCGCCCATGGAACTGACCATCTCCGTGGGATTCGCGCCCTTCAGTTTGTCAAAGCCGATCACGGCGCCGCCGATGCTGATGATCGCAACGGAGAGTACGATCCAGAGCAGGAACTGCGTCAGGGCCACCAGGGCAATGCCTATGATCTTGCCGAACATCAGTTCGGTCGCCTTGACAGAGCTGACGAGCACCTCAACGACACGGCTGGACTTCTCCTCGATCACCGAACTCATGACCATGCCGCCGAAGAGCGTGATGAACATGAACAGGAAGATGCCGAGGATCATCGAGAGGATGGAATAGACACCGGCTTCGGAGATCTTCTCCTCGCCACTGTCGGAAATGGTATAAGAGCGCAGGCGTACATTGGCCTTGACGTCCTTGAGGATCTGGTCCAGGCCCTCGATATTATAGGAAGCTATGCGGTAGTCCTCAACGGCGCGGTTGATACGCGCGTTGATGTTGTCCACCAGTTCCATACCGAACGGTTTCGGTGAGAAGAGGTCTGCCGGGACCGTCTTCTCGGCCTCGTCCAGGGCGCCGATGGAGAGCACGCCGTCGAACCCCATGTCTGCGAGTCTGACCTTGACGCTGTCTACCGGGATACCTTCCAGCACCTTGTAGTGGATGGTCTCGGTGTCCGTCATGTAAGGCACGACGATGCCGGATTCGTCGACCACGGCGATAGTCTTGGTCTTCTCCTTGGTGTTCATCATGACCACCATCAGCCCGATGGTCAGTCCGGCGATCAGGATGGGAACGAGGAGCGTCGTCCAGATGAAACTCTTTTTCTTGACCTTGTTGAGGTATTCGCGGCTGATGATGATGCCTGTTGTTTTCCAATTCATGGCTACTCCTCCCCTTCCGTTACGAGTTTGATAAAGATGTCATTCATGCGCGGCATCAGTTCCTTGTAGGAGTTGATCTGTACGCCCTCCTTGTCGAGGTACATACGCAGTGTAGAGGCGCCGTCGGTCTCGCGCGGGAGAACCTCCGTGTGGCGGCCGTCCGCGTCGGTCCAGACCAGTTCGACGTTGTTGTTGCCATATTTGCGGCGGATCTCCTCCACGCCGCCGGTGATGACCAGCCGGGCCTTGTTGATAAGCGCGATGTCGTCACAGAGCTCCTCCACGGATTCCATGTTATGCGTAGAAAGGATGATGGTCGCGCCTTCTTCCTTGAGCCGCAGGATCTCCTGGCGGATGATCTCGGCGTTGACCGGGTCGAAACCGGAGAAAGGCTCGTCAAGGATCATCAGCGAGGGCTTGTGGACCACGGTGGTGATGAACTGGAGCTTCTGGGCCATACCCTTGGAGAGTTCCTCCACCTTCTTGTCCCACCAGCTCTGGATCTCGAAGCGGACGAACCAGTCCTTGAGGGCCTTCTGGGCGTCGCGGGCGGACATGCCCTTGAGCTGGGCCAGGTACATCGCCTGGTCGCCCACCTTCATCTTGCGGTATAGGCCGCGCTCTTCGGGCATATAGCCGATCTTCTCCACATCCGACTGCGTGATGGGACGGCCGTTGAAAAGCACTTCGCCTCCGTTCGGGATGGTGATGCGGTTGATAATGCGGATCAGGGTCGTCTTGCCGGCGCCGTTGGGGCCGAGCAAGCCGAAAATCTTTCCCTCCGGAATCTCGAGGCTGACGTGGTCAAGCGCCACCTTCTCCCCGAAATTCTTGCAAACGTTCTTACATTCAATGATAGCCATATTTTTCTTATTTGGCAGCGATGGCCACGACCGAGCACGGGGGCAGGGTCACTTCCAGGCCAGCCTTGGTAATCTTGTAGTCTTTGAACGCCGCGGGCTTGACGACCTCGGGTTTGTCGAAGTCATTGTAGTCCCGGACATCCTTGGATGTCAACACACGGGCGGAAAGGATGTTTTTCACGCCTTCTTCGTCAAAAGAGACGAGCACCCTCTTGGCCTGCTTCAGGTCCGTATTAACCAGGGAGATGTGCATCTCGCCGTCCTTGCGGGACACGGTGGCATCCACCTCCGGGACGGAGAGTTTGCGTTCGGTCTTGATGTGCGGGGTCATCACCTCGGATTCGATGAATTCGGCGTTCTGGTGGACGTTGTACATCTCAAAGACGTGGTAGGTCGGGGTGAGGACCATCCGGGTCTCGTCGGTCAGGATCATCGACTGGAGCACGTTGACCACCTGCGCGATGTTCGCCATCTTAAGGCGGCGGGTGTACTTATGGAAAATATCGAAGTTGAGCGCGGCCACGATGGCATCACGCATGGTGTTCTGCTGATAGAGGTGTCCGGGGTTGGTGCCGGGCTCCACGTCGAACCAGGTACCCCACTCATCGAGCAGCAGCGCCACACGGCCGGAGCGGTCCAGCTCGTCCATGATTTCAATATGCTTCTTCAGCACGTCCTCGATCTCGATGGTCTTGGACAGGAACCAGTAATAGTCCTTGTCGGTGAACTTAGTGGCGGAGCCCTTGCTTCCGTTCCAGCCGGTCACGGTATAGTAGTGCAGGGAGATGCCGTTCATCCCCTTGCTGACCAGGTTCTGCATCAGCACGCGGGTCCAGTTGTAGTCATAGTCGGAGGCACCGCTGGCGATTTTGAACAGACGGTTGCCGCTGTAGTTGCGCAGGTAGGTGCCGTAGCGGCGGAAGAGGTCGCTGTAGTACTCCGGCGTCATGTTGCCGCCGCAGCCCCAGGCTTCGTTGCCGATGCCGAAATACTTGACCTTCCAGGGCTCCTCGCGGCCGTTGGCCCGGCGCAGGTCGGCCATAGGGGTCTTGGCATCGGAGGTCATGTACTCAACCCACTTGGCCATCTCCTCGACGCTGCCGCTGCCCACGTTGCCGCTGATATACGGTTCGATCCCGAGCATCTCGCAGAGGTTGAGGAACTCATGGGTGCCGAAACTGTTGTCCTCGAGCGTGCCGCCCCAGGAGTTGTTGGTCATGTAGCCGCGCTTCTCCTGCGGGCCGATGCCGTCCATCCAGTGATAGTCATCGGCGAAGCAGCCGCCAGGCCAGCGCATCACGGGAACCTTCAGCGCCTTGAGCGCCTCGAAGACATCCTTGCGGTAGCCCTCGATATTGGGAACCTTGGAGTCCTTGCCGACCCACAGGCCGCCGTAGATGCAGCGCCCGAGGTGCTCGGAGAACTGGCCGTAGATCTCAGCCGGGATGGTGACGCCGGAGCCGGCGTCGTGGACACGGACGGTTGCATCCTGCGCGGAGAGGGATGCACAGACGAGCAGCATGGCGCCCGCCAGCAGGGTAATCATTCGCTTCATGATATTATTTGGATTTGTGTTTGCATTAGGACAAATGTACGAAGTTTTTTGCGTATTTTTGTATTGCCATGGCCAAGAGTTCTGTCAATATCGATGCACAATGTGCGAAAATCCTTTCAGAGGTGCGGGAGGGCCGCTTCAGCCCTGTCTACCTGCTGATGGGAGACGAGCCGTACTACCCTGAGATGGTCTGCGACGCCATCCTGCAGCACTGCATCCCCGAGGAGGAGAAGGACTTCAACGAAACCGTCTGCTANNTTCAAGCCCGTGTATCTGCTGATGGGGGAGGAACCCTATTATCCGGAAATGGTCTGCGACGCCATCCAGGCGCATTGCCTCCAGGAATGGGAGCGTGATTTCAACGAGACGGTCTGCTACGGTTCCGACGTGGATGCCGATGCCGTGATCACCGCCGCCCGCCGCTTCCCGATGATGGCGGAGCGCCAGCTGGTCGTGGTCAAGGAAGCCCAGCAGATGAAGGGTATCGAGGAACTCTCTTTCTACTGCAACGAGCCGCTGGACAGTACCGTGCTCGTGATCCTGATGCACAAAGCCTCGGCCGACAAACGCAAGGCATTCTACAAGAGTGTCCAGAAGGTCGGCACGGTCGTGGATTCCCCCGCCCTGCGGGACTACCAGATCCCGGACTGGATCCACGCCTACTACGCCTCGCGGGGCCTGCAGATCGACCCGCAGGCGGCCGCGTTGCTCGCCGAGTCGGTCGGCACGGAGCTTTCCACGATCGTCGTGGAGACGGACAAGCTGACCAAGGCCCTGCCGGAGGGTGCCACGCGCGTGACGGTCGGGGACATCGAGAAGAACGTCGGCATCTCCCGGCAGTTCAGCGTGTTCGAGCTCACCAAGGAGCTCTCCTACAAGCACGCCCCGCAGGCGCTCAAGATTGCCGCGCACCTGGGCAACGGCGCCAAGTTCGCCATGCCGATGGCCGTCAGCGCCCTGTTCATGCATTTCAACCGAATCCTCAAATACGGCGCGCTGCTCGCCAAAGGCGGCTACCCGTCGCCCGAGGACAAGGCCCGCGCCCTCGCGGGCGTCAACCCCTATTTCTACAAAGAATACGACACCGCCGTCCGCAACTACCCGGTCCGCAAGGCCATGGCCGCCGTCTCGCTGCTCTGCGAGTACGACTACCTCGGCAAGGGTGGCGACGGAGCCTCCGTCTCCGACGGCGAACTGCTGGTCGAACTCACGGCCAAGCTCCTGAACCTGTAACGAAAAAAGGCCGCCCCGGAGGGCGGCCCTGAAAGGTTGGGAGAAGATTAATTCTCGAATTTCTTTTCTTTGACGCGGGTGAGCTTCTCCTTCATAGCGTCCACCGCTTCAGTGATCGCGTTCTCGAAGGTGTCGGCCTGGCGCTCGATGATGAGCTCCTCGCCCGGTACGTGGATCTGGATCTTGGCCTGCTTGCCTTGTTTGAGATGGTCTTCGAGCGCCACCTCAACCTCGTTCGTGAGATCTTCGCAGAACCGCGCGAGCCGAGAGACTTTCTTGTCGACGAAAGCGGTGAGCTGCTCACCGGCTTCGAACTTCAGGGCTTTGAGTTTAATCTCCATGGTTACCGTCGTTTTTTGCCCTTGGATGGGCGGATTTATAAACACTTTGCAGTCGCTCGATGGAATTGTGCGTATAGACCTGGGTCGCCGCCAGGGAGCCGTGTCCGAGCAATTCCTTGATGGAATTGAGGTCCGCACCCTGGTCCAGCAGCTCCGTCGCCAGCGTGTGGCGCAGGACGTGAGGGGACTTCCTGCCGCTGATGCCGGAGACCTGTCCCAGCGCCGCCTTCACGGCGCGGTCCACGTAGACCGGATAGAGACGGGCACCCCGCGGGGTCTGCAGCAGCGGGGCTTCCGGGGTCGTATCCGCGCATTTCAAAGAGTCAACCGATTGTAAATATAGCAAAATTTCGTCACAAAGTGAAGCGGTGAGCGGAATTTCGCGGATTTTGTCTCCCTTGCCCCGCACGCGCAGCACGCGGCGGGAGAAATCGACTGAGCTGCGGTTGAGCGAAATCAGCTCGGCCCGCCGGATGCCTGTGCCGTAGAGCAAGCCAAGGATCATGCGCTGCAGCTGGTCTTCATATTTACCATACTCCAACACCCCTTTGGTCTGTTCAAAGTACTGCTGCATGGCATCTTCCCGGTAAAACACCGGCAGGCGCTTCTCCTGTTTGGGACGGGATACCAGACGCACCGGATTGCTCTCCAGCATCCCCT
The DNA here is from genome assembly GCA_002309795.1 of Bacteroidales bacterium UBA1199. The sequence continues at coordinate 3,825 of DBXZ01000058.1, read as the reverse complement.
GCTTCATCAGGAACCGGCAGAATCCGCTCAGCACGCTCATGTGCAGCGCCACCGTCCTGGCACACTCCTTCTTCTCATCCAGCAGGTACACTTCGTACGACCGGATCATCTGGACGGAAAGGTTATCCTCCGGCGAAGCGGACACAAAGGAACGGTAATCCTCGAGCACGCCACGGTAGATCTCGACGGTACGGGGAGAATAGCGACGGACGGAGGAGAGGTATTCGAGATAGCGGTCGATCATACTTCGTGCAGGCCGAATTCGGATGCATGCAGGCGCATGAAGGCGTCGGCTTCCTCGAAGTTGTTGCCGATCACCCCGTCGAGGATGGCTTCCTTGACCATCTCCTTGAGCAGACCGATCTCCCGGCAGGGCGGGATACCGTAGACGCGCATCACGTATTCGCCGTCGATCGGATTCTTGAAATTGCGGATGGCGTCCTTCTCCTCCACCTCCACGAGTTTGCGCTTCACGAGCTCGAAATTGTTGCGGATGCGCGCCACCTTCGCCTCGTTCTTCGAGGTGATGTCGGCGTTGCAGAGCAGCATCAGGTCGTCAATGTCGTCGCCGGCGTCGAAGAGGAGCCGGCGCACGGCGGAGTCCGTGACTTCCTCGTCCACGAGGGCGATCGGACGCAGGTGCAGGCGCACCAGCTTCTGGACGTATTTCATCTCGTCCAGCGGCAGGCGCAGGCGGTCGAAGATCTTCGGGACCATCCGGGCGCCGATCACTTCGTGTCCGTGGAAGGTCCAGCCCTGCACCGGATCGTAGCGTTTGCTCGCGGGCTTCCCGATATCATGCAGCAGCGCCGCCCACCGGAGCCACAAAGGATCATGTCCGCAAGTGGGCCGGATCGCGTCAGCGATTATCCGGCCATCCCCCTTGAGGGGGCGCAGGGGGTGAAAATCCGAGCATTCCTGGCTGTTCGAAACGTTAGTGAGAACAGCCAGCGAATGTTCGAAGTTATCTTTGTGCCCCCTGCCGTCCACGGTCTCCACGCCCTTGAGGGCGAGCAGTTCCGGCAGGACATACCTGAGCAGGCCGGCCTCGTCCATCAGGCGGAACGCCATCGCAGGCCGGTCCGTGACCAGCATCTTGTTCAGTTCCTCGGCAATGCGCTCACAGGAAAGGATCTTCAGCCGGTCGGCCATCCGACGCATCGAGTCCATCGATTCGGGCACGATGGTGAAGGTCCGGTCCGGGGTGGACAACTTGGTCGCGAAGCGCACGGCGCGCAGCATCCGGAGCGGATCGTCGGAATAGGTCGTGTCCGGATCGAGGGGCGTGCGGATGATGCCGGCGTCGAGGTCGCGGATGCCCCCGAAGGGGTCCACGAGCGCGCCGAAATCCGTGGCGTTGAGCGAGAAGGCCATCGCATTGATGGTGAAATCCCGGCGCTGCTGGTCATCCTCGAGCGTACCGTTCTCCACGATGGGCTTGCGGGATTCGCGGCGGTAAGACTCCTTGCGCGCACCGACGAATTCCACCTCGTCGCCGCGAAAATGGAGCATCGCCGTGCCGAAATTCTTGAAATAGGAGACATGCTGCTTCGTCCGCGCCCCGACGGCCCGGGCGAAATCGATGCCGCTGCCCTCCACGACGATGTCGATATCGTTGCACGGGCGGCCCAGGAAGCAATCGCGGACATAGCCGCCGATGACAAAGGCGCGCACGCCCTTGTCGGCTGCGATCTCGCTGACAATCCGGAAGATGGGTCGGTTCAGGAACTGGTCGGTTATCGTTGGCATAGCATCTCTTCATAGCCGGGGAAACGCTCGCACGGGACGAAGCGATCCCCTTCCAGCCTGTAAAGATACGTCATTTTTCCGTTTGTCACGACCAGGAACTTCACCTGGAGCACGGAATTGTAGCGCATGGCCTGCTCCAGGACGGCCGGGGTCAGCGCCACTTCGGGACGCTTGCACTCGACCACCAGCAGCGGTGCGCCGTCCCGGCCGTAGACCAGGATGTCGGCGCGGTAGGGCTTGGCACCGAAACGGAATCCGACCTCGCTGTTCATCATGTGCTCCGGGACGCCGAAACTGTCCCGGAGCTGCATGATAAACCACTGCCGCACCCGTTCTTCGGGTGTGGCAGCGACTCGTTTGCGACGGAGCGGATCCCAGACGGTCTCCATCCCGCTTATTTCTTGTGGAGCACGGCTGCCGCCTCGACGGGCAGGCAGGCCTTGTAGTTCGCGAGGTAAGCCTCGAATCCGGCCACGTCCGCGGGATCGGGGGTGATCTCGGTACCGGTATTGCCGGCAAAGACTACCTTGTCGAGGAAGTCGGGCAGACTCATCGCGCCGCCGCTGTTGACCAGGAACGAAGCCAGCAGGGCGATGCCCCAGGCGCCGCCCTCGCCCGCCGTCTCCATGACGGAGATGGGTGAGTTCAGTGCGGCGGCCAGGATACGCTGGCCTACGACCGGGGTCTTGAAGAGTCCGCCGTGGCCGGTGATGCGGTCCACTTCGACCTTCTCCTTGCTGAACAATATGTCATTGCCGATCTTGAGCACAACAAGCGAGCCGTAGAGCTGCGCCCGGAAGAAGTTCGCGAGCGAGAAACTGTCGGAAGCGCTCCGCACGAACAGCGGCCGGCCCTCCGCGAAGCCGGTGACCGGCTCGCCGGAGACGTAGTTGAAGGCCACCAGGCCACCGCAGTCAGGATCGCCCTCCAGGGCATGTGTATATAGCTTGCGGTAGACGTCATGCTTGTCATCCACGGGGCCCAGGAGCTGCTGGTACTCACGGAACATCTTGACCCAGGCGTTGAGTTCCGACGTGCAGTTGTTGCAGTGGACCATTGCTACGAGCTTGCCGTCGGGGGTTGTCACCATGTCGATCATCTCGTTGGGCTTGGAGAGTTCTTTCTCCAGGACGATCATCGAGAAGGAAGAGGTACCCGCCGAGACGTTGCCCGTACGCGGGCGGACGGCGTTGGTCGCCACCATGCCAGTCCCGGCGTCGCCTTCGGGCGGACACAGCGGGATGCCGGCCTGCAGGTGTCCGGAGATATCCAGGCGCTTGGCGCCGGTCTCGGACAGGCGGCCGGCCGGCTCACCGGCAGACAGCACCCGCGGCAGGATGTTACGGAGCTTCCAGCGGAAACGCTTCGGGGCGACGAGTTTCTCGAATTTCTCCACCATGTCGGCGCGGTAGGTGCCGGTCTCGGGATCCACGGGCAGCATGCCCGAGGCATCACCCACGCCCAGCACTTTCTCGCCGGTAAGCTTCCAGTGGATATAGCCGGCGAGGGTGGTCAGGTAGCCGATATTGCCGACATGGGGTTCTTCGTTCAGGATGGCCTGGTAGAGGTGTGAGATGCTCCAGCGGAGCGGAATGTTGTAGACGAACAGCTTGGAGAGTTCCGCCGCGGCCGGACCGGTGTTGGTGTTGCGCCAGGTGCGGAACGGCACCAGCAGGTGCCCCTCTTTGTTGAAGGGCATGTAGCCGTGCATCATCGCGCTGATGCCGATGGCGGCGAGGCGCTCGACCTCCACGTCATAGCGCTTCCGCACGTCTGCGCGCATGTCGGCATAGCACTGCTGCAGGCCGAACCAGATTACTTCCTTGCTATATGTCCACAGGCCGTCCACAAGCTGGTTCTCCCACTCGTAGCTGCCCTGGGCGATGGGGACATGGGCCTCGTCGACCAGGACGGCCTTGATGCGGGTGGAACCGAACTCGATGCCCAGGATGGCCTTGCCGGTTTCGATGGTAGTGCGTGCGTCCATACTACTTCAGCGCCTTGTTGAGCATGTAGTAGACTTCGTTCGTCCGAAGCTCCTTCTTGAAGGCTTCGATGGTGGTGTCCTTGCTGATG
>DBXZ01000035.1:12163-12609 GCA_002309795.1 Bacteroidales bacterium UBA1199 | reverse complement strand
TCCTCTTCCAGGCGGTTGACCGTGTCGCCGCTGTGAAAGGCTTCCCGGCCGTTCCAGGTGCTGCGAAGTACGTGTGCGAAAACGCTGTGCCTGAATCCGTTCTGCGCCTCGACCGAGATGTAGCTCTCCCACCACGATGCGGCCACGTTGCCCAGGATCTGGATGGCCAGGATGCCGGCCATCAGGGCAATGCTTCCGCCCAGCGGAGCGTCGATCGCGCCCGTGGCGATATCGACCAGCCGTTTGCAGATCCAGACGAAGGCGAGCGATGCGGCAATCCGCACCAGTCCGATCCCCACCCCGACCGCGACTCTCCATCGCAGCGGTTTGAGCATCGCGCCCAGTCCTTTCATGCACGAACGGAAGTTCTTCATAGGTTATTCGTCCAGCAGCCCGGCGTTGCGCCAGCTTTCAACCAGTTTTTCGGCATCGGCGGCAGCCACCGC
>DBXZ01000035.1:11875-12112 GCA_002309795.1 Bacteroidales bacterium UBA1199 | reverse complement strand
TTCCAGAGGTAGGCGGCCGTTTCGTTGAGCGAAATCAGCTTGTTGAAACAGACTTGCGAGAGGCCTTCACCGACCACGATAAACTCGCCGGCCAGCGAACGCAGTTTGAATCCGTCTTTGATTCTCATGGCTATCGGGTTTTAACGATTTTTCGATACAAATATAACAGGTAACGCCGAATGGGCCGCAAAACCGCCCAGCAGCGCCCTCTTCCCGGTTTCCGGCGGGTGCCGTCCG
>DBXZ01000035.1:11674-11859 GCA_002309795.1 Bacteroidales bacterium UBA1199 | reverse complement strand
CGGATGAACTCGACGGCGGTGCCGAGCACGTCGGCGCGGGTGCATCTTTCCGTGCCGCGGACGTTTCCGTCGCCCATCAGCGTCAGTTTTTCCCCGTCAACGGCCCGCACGCGGTGCAGCACGTAATTGCCCGGGCTGATCTGCGCCAGCACGATATCGCCTTTGGCCACCGTATCCAGTTTGCG
>DBXZ01000035.1:0-11539 GCA_002309795.1 Bacteroidales bacterium UBA1199 | reverse complement strand
GAGGCGTGCCGCCGCTTCGTCGGGCAAGCAGTCCAGGTGATAACAGGGAATCTCCACCGCAATCTTTTCAATCGAGGCGTGCATGCCGTCTCCGATTTCCGGAATGGCGCGCAGGCCGGAACAGGAGGGGAAGACGGCCGCGTAGGCCTCGAATGCACCGTAGCGGCGGATGCGGTTTCCCGGATACTGGCTGAGATTGACAATCGCTCCCACCGGCGCCTCGAGGTTGCGGTAGCACGGCGTCTTGCCGCTCCACGGTGAGCCGTAGACCCGAACGATTCCGTCCCGGCCGATCCGGATGATGGGGTTGTCGTCATTGAGCAGTTCGCTGTCCGGAATATGGTTCAGCCAAAGCCGGGAATGGGTGCTTTTGCCGGTACCGCTCTTGCCCAGGAAGAGATATCCCTTGCCCGCATGCAGGATTACGGAGGCGTGGAATTCCAGCGTGTTCAGCGGCGCAGTGCGGAAGGCGTAGAGCAGCATCAGCGCGTTGTCGACGGCAAATCTCCCGAATTTATCCGGGTTGGAGACCTCCAGTTGCGCGCGGGAGAAATCTTCCGATGCAAGTACGCGGGCGCAGATATTCATCCGCTGCACGGGCGCCATCTCGAAGATCCAGGCAAAACCGCGCGGATCGCCGGGGCTGCCGTTGCGAAAGATTTCGATACGGGGCTGGTCGGGCTCGTCCGCCCGTTCTGTGTAGACGGGCACCTTTTCCACCGGATCAAGCCGATCTACATACTCGAGGGCGAAAAGCGGTTCGCCGTCGTTCTCCACCCGGAACGGAGCGTAGTTCTCCAGGTGCTTCCAGAGCGGACTGTCGTCCGCCAGGGTAAGCGAAAACCGGTGACCGGCGACCCGATACTGCTCCGTCATGGTCTTAAGCCCCGAGGAGCTGCATTAATTTGTAAATGAGTCCGGAAACGACGATGGTGGCGGGAATGGTGAGCACCCAGGCCCAGACGATGCGTTTGGCGGTGACCCACTTCACGCTCTTGACGCCTTTGGTCAGGCCGGTACCGATAATGGCGCCGGTGACGGTATGGGTGGTGGAGACCGGAATACCGAGCGCGGCGGTGATGATCAGCGTCAGCGATCCGGCCGTTTCCGAGCAGAAACCGGTGACCGGAGTCACCTTGGTCAGTCCGCCTCCCAGCGTTTTGATCACCTTCCAGCCGCCGATCACGGTTCCCAGGGAGATCAGTGCATACGAGACGATAATGAGCCAGTAAGGAACGAACTGTCCCTCACCGACGTTGTAGAGCACCTTCAGCAATCCGTTGTCGGGATTCTGCGCCAGCGCGGCGGAGAACAGGATGGCGATGATACCCATGGTCTTCTGGCCGTCATTCAGGCCGAAGCTGAACGAAAAGACGGCGGAAGAGAAGAGCTGCAGGCGGCGGAACACCTTCTCCGTCCGGCGCAGCCGCGTGTGGCGGAGCGCCCACATGAAGAAGCAGTTCATAAAGAAGCCCAGCACCATGCCGATCAGCGGGGAGAGTACGATAAAGAGCACAATCTGTCCGATCCCGCTGAGAATCAGGTACTGACCGCCGAATCCGAACCAGACCGGTCCGATCAGGCCGCCGATCAGGGCGTGCGAAGCGGAGATCGGGAGGCCGAATTGCGTGCAGATCCAGGTCCAGAGTACCGCGCCGAGCAGGGCTGCCAGAATCACGAAGTGGTCGATCACGCTCTCCTGGACGATTCCGCGTCCCATCGTCTCGGCCACGTGCGGAGCCACGAAGAAGAAGACGAAACAGGAGACGAAGATCCAGAAGCCGGCCCACCAAACCGCCTTTTTGGGGCTGAGGGCCCGTGTCGCCACCACGGTGGCAATCGCGTTGGCGGCATCGTTCATGCCGTTCATGTAACTGAAGGCAAGCGCGATGACGGTAGCTATGATAACGACGGTAATCACGGATTATCCCATTTTGACGAGGATGGTACGGACGGTTTCGGAAACGTCCTTGCCTTCGTTGCAGGTATCCTCGAGGGTCTGGATGATATTTTTCTTCTTGACCAGTTCAATGAAGTCGATGTTCCCCTTGAAGAGGTCGCTCATGTAGGCGGTGAAGATGTCGTCCGCGCTGTGCTCGGTCTCCTGGATCGCGTCGCAGAGACGGCCCAGTTCGGCACCCTCTTTCCGTATGTTTTCGAACTTGCCGGTGATTTCGTGCATCAATTCTGCGTCCCGGAGAATCATCAGCGCCATTTCAATCAGTTTTTCATCGGCGCCGTCGGGCTGGTAGATGGCGAACTTCTTGGCCGACTCGCGGATCCCGTCCAGAAAGGTGTCCAGGTCCTGGGCAAGCTGATGGATATCTTCCCGGTCGAACGGGGTGTTGTAGGCATCGATCAGTTTTTCAATGATGTGGTCGGTGAAGGTGTCGCCGGCGGTTTCGCACTCTTTGATGCGGTTGGCCAGCATCTGCCGGTTGATCTGATCGGAATCGCGGGTGAGTTCTACCAGCAGGTTTGCTGCCTTGACGATGTTCGCGGTAGTTTGGACGAAGAGCGGGAAAAAGGTCTTCTCCTTGACGACGAACAGTTGCAGGAATTTGTCCAGTTTCATCGGTTATAAGTCAGAAAACGATAGCCTCAAAGTTAGAAAAAAATCAAATGCGTTCTGCAAGCAGAACGACTTCTTCTGCGAAACGCTGCCAGGTGGCGCGCTCCTTGAACGCAGCAATTGCCGCGCGACATCCGGCACCTTCGCCGGAAAAATAGCGTCTGACGGCTTCGGCAATCGCTTCTGCCGACGCTTCGCGGGCCATCACGCCCACGCCTGTTTCGCCCACGCTTTCGGGCAGTCCGCCCACCGGCGTCGCGACCAGCGGCAGGTCGAAGTGGAGAGAAATGGCCGTAATGCCGCTCTGGGTGGCGCTGCGGTAGGGCAGCACGCAGAGGTCGGCGGCCGAGAAGAAGAGCGGTACCTCCTCGTCGCCGATATACCGGTTCTGCAGATGGATCCGGGGGTTGCCGGCGGCCAGCTGTTCATAGCGTTCGAAACTGCCGTAGCACTCTCCGGCCGCCACCAGCTGGTAGCCCTCGTCGAGCAGCCGCATCGCCCCGATCAGCAGGTCCAGCCCCTTGTATTCCCGGATCAGGCCGAAGTAAAGCAGTGTCTTGCAATCCGGGTCGAGCCCCAATTCTTTTGCCGCCACATTCCGGTCCATCTTCGCTCCGAAATGGTCGTAGAGCGGGTGGGGAACCAGCACGGCGGGAATCTCCGGCGCCAGGGCGTTCTTGTCGTCCATCACCGCCCGGGACATGGCCACGCAGCCTGAAACCGAGCGCAGGAACCACCGCGAGAAGGGGCGGTCGAAGAAGCGCGCCTCGTGCGGGATGACATTGTCGAGCAGGGCGATCACCTTGATGCCGCGGAGCCTGAGCCGCCGGGCCACGCTGCCCAGCGAAGGTCCCATATAGCTCATCCAGTACTTCATGACCACCACGTCCGGTTTCCAGACGGCGATCCGCCGGGCGGTCCGGCCCCAGGCGCAGGGGTTCGCGGTGTTCAGAACCGCTTCGCTCTCGATGACTTTTGCCGTGTCGCCCTCCGTGACGTATTGCGTCTTCCCCGGGAAGAGGAACTTCGGATACTGGCAGGTGAAGGTGAAGGCCTTCACTTCGTGCCCCGCAGCGCGCGCCGCCTCGTAGAGATTGGCGTTGAACTGGGCAATGCCGCCCCGGAACGGATAGAAAGTGGAGAGAAAGGCGATCCGCATGGTGTCAGAGGTTCGAAATGAGTTCGTCGGCCAGTTCCTTGAGACCGTAATCCTTTCCGACCAGCACGCCCGTGAGGCGGCAGCGTGCGGCGAACTCCATGTCGGTGGGTTTGTCGCCCACCATCAGGCTCCGGGCCGGATCGATCTGCGGGAAATCCTCCAGGGCATCGAGGAACATTCCGTTGTTGGGTTTGCGCCGGGGATCGGATTCGTCCATCCCGGTGCAGAAATAGATCTTGTCGATATGGCCGCCCGCCGCCTCGATCCGGGAGACCATGTGGCGGTGCACCCGGTCCAGATCGTCGAGGGTCATCAGCCCCTTGGCTACGCCCCGCTGGTTGGTCACCACGAGGGTGCGGGCAAAGAGCGGCTGCAGGCGGGCGATGGCCTCCACGGCCCCGGGGATGAAGATCATCTCTTCCGGCCGCTTCACATAATCGTTTTCGAGCTCGACGTCAATCACGCCGTCGCGGTCCAGAAAGAGGGTATCGTAGCGCTTGTGGGCACCCAGGAAGAAATCGGCCTGGGCCCGCAGATAGTCGTCGGGGACGCCGATATCCATGAAATAACCGTCGCTCACATAGCCCTCCAGGCAGCCCGCAGCCACCTGCACCTCCAGCCAATCCCGTTCCAGGGAAAACTTCTCCGGCATCGCTTCCAGCGCTTCGCGCGCCATCAGGTAGATGCCGCCGTTGATGAGTCCTTCCGCGCAGGGAGCCTTTTCGTGGAAGGCTTCTATGGTTTTACCGTCTTCACCGATTGTCACCGTGCCATAACGGTCGAAGTCGCGCATCGGCTTGAGGGCCAGCGTGGCGGTTGCATTGCTTCCGCGGTGGGCCTCCAGCATTTCGCGGAACGGCACGTCAAACCAGGTGTCGCCGTTGAGGATGAAGACCTGCGCTTCGCGGGCATGGGTGAGGGCAAGCCGGACGGCGCCTCCGGTACCCAGCGGTTCGCGCTCCACCACGCACTCGATTTCGGATGCGGAAGTGCGCTGTGCGACAAATGCGCGCACGGCGTCACTGCCGTGCCCCAGCGAAAGAATGATGTGATCGAATCCGCAAAGTTCCAGGTTCTCCAGCATCCAGGCCAGGAAGGGGCGCCCCGCCACCGGAGCCAGGCATTTGGGGAGTTCCCCCACGACGCCCCGCAGGCGCGTGCCCAGTCCGCCGGCCAGTACGATGCACTCCATAGGTCAGTCGCTGAAAATGGCCGCCTCCACCAGCTCGCAGAGCAGGTGTCCCAGGGTGATGTGCGCCTCCTGAATCCGCGCCGTTTCCGTGGAAGGAACCGCCAGCAGCAGGTCGGCGAGCGGAGCCATCGCGCCGCCCCCTTTGCCCGTGAAGGCAATCGTGGCAATGCCCTTGGTGCGGCAGACCTCGAAGGCCTTGACGATGTTGGCCGAGTTGCCGGAGGTCGAAAGGCCGATGAGCACATCGCCTTTGCGGCCGATTCCGGAGATCAGGCGGGAATAGACGATATCGTAGCTGAAATCGTTGGAAACGGCCGTCAGGTAGGAGGTATTGCAGTGCAGGGCCTCCGCCGGCAGGCAGTCCCGGTCAATCATATATTTGCCAGAAAACTCCGCCGCCAGGTGCTGGGCGTCGGCAGCGCTGCCGCCGTTGCCGCAGAAGTATACCTTGCCGCCGTTGCGGAAGCACTGTTCGATCACCCCGGCCGCCAGGTTCAGGGTGGCCAGCAGATGGTCGTCGGAAAGTACCTTCGTCATCAGGGCGTTGTGGCTTTCCAGCCGCGATTTGAGATGTTTTATACGGTCCATGTGATAAGTCCCTCCTTGCAGAATTCAAAATCGTAAACCTGTCCGATTCCCAGCTTGCCGAGCGCCTCCGTCACTGCGTAGCGGGTGTTGCCCGGACAGTGGAAAAACATAAAACCGCCGCCGCCCGCACCGGAAATCTTGCCGCCGGTGCTTCCTGCGGCCATGGCGGTTTCGTAAATCCGGTCGATAGCGTCGTTGGAGATCTCTTTCGCCATCTTTTTCTTGTTCACCCAGCTGACGTTCAGGGCATCGCCGATCGCATCGAGATTTCCGCCCAGCAGGCAGTTCTTGATGCGGAAGGCCTCCTCCTTGACGCGGTGCATGGCCTCTACGGAAGCGGTCTTGTTCTCTTTGACGTTGGCCACCTGCTCCTCGATAATGCGGGCCGATTCGCGCCGTTTGTCGGTGTAGAGCAGCACGGTGTTCATGGCCCACTCTTCGAGCAGCGGTTCAGGCAGTGAGAGGGGGTTGACCACCACCCGCTCGTCGTCTTTGAACTCCATGAAGTTCACCCCGCCGAAGGTGGCGGCGTACTGGTCCTGCCGGCCGCCCGCCATGCCCAGGTCGATCCGTTCGATCTCGTAGGCGAGCCGGGCGATATCGTATTTGCCCAGCGGAAGATGCAGCCACTCCACAAAGGCGCCCAGGATGGCCACCACCAGTGTGGAAGAGGTTCCCAGGCCGCTGCCGGAGGGGACGTCCATCTGGGTGGTCAGCTCCAGCGAGAGCGGTTTGCCGCCGCAGAAACGGCTGACGACCGCATTGTAGACGCCGCACTGAAGCTCCAGCCCGGGAGCGGGATCGAGTCGCGGCGCCGCGTCGAATTCGGCCTGCAGGTTGTCGTTGATATGACGGAACCGCACCCGCCCCTCGTCGGTCGGACGCAGGGATGCGTGGGCAAAGCGGTTGATGGTGACGTTGAGGATGGCGCCGCCGTACAGGTCGGCGTAGGGCGACACGTCCGTGCCCCCGCCTGCGATACCCAGTCTGAACGGTGCCTTGCTTCTGCAGATCATAGCATACAAATATAATGATAATCCCTTACTGCGCCAAACAGATGGCGGTCATCGCCTCCACCACGGGCGGAACCCGCAGCGCGAAACAGACGTCGTGACGGCCGCCGGCGGAGAGAGGACGCACTTCGCGCGCGGCGAAATCGAACGTCTCCTGTGCCCGCGCAATCGAAGCGGTCGGCTTGACCGCCACGCGGAAGACGATGGGATTGCCGTTGGAGATGCCGCCGTTGATGCCCCCCGCCCCGTTGGTGGCCGTGTGGCCCAGGGCGTCGATAAAGCGGTCGTTGTGCTCCGAACCCCGCTTGCGGGCCGCTGCAAAGCCGTCGCCGAACTCAATGCCCCGGATGCCCGGAATGGAGAACATGGCGTGCGAAAGGACCGATTCCAGCGAATCGAAGAAAGGCTCGCCCAGTCCCACCGGAACGTCGGAACAGACGCACTCCACAATTCCGCCCAGCGAATCGCCATCCGCTTCAGCCTGCTTCAGCGCGTCCTCCACGGCGGCTTGATCGCCGGCCGGAATGCCGCCCACTTCCACCAGCCGGGCTTCGACCCGGATGGGGGCAATCATCCGTTTGGCCAGCACGCCGGCCGCCACCAGGGGCAGCGTCATGCGTCCGGAGAAGATTCCGCCGCCGGAAGCGGGGGCCTCCGGACCGTACTTGACGGCCGCGGTGAAATCGGCGTGACCCGGGCGCGGATGGAACTTGAAAGGTTCGTAATCCGCCGGCCGGATATCCCGGTTCTCGAAGGTGATGGTCAGCGGCTGCCCGGAGGTGACGAAACTGCCGTCCTTGCAGGGCAGCATCCCGCCTTCAAAGTGCGGAATGTCGCTCTCGCGGCGGGCCGTGGTGCCGGTGGCACCGCTACGCCGGCGGGCCAGGTCGCGTTCAAAATCGTCCGGGTGCAAGTCGATTCCGGCCGGCAGCCCCTCCAGGGTGACGCCGACCGTAGCTTCGTGCGAGCTCCCGAACAGGGTGACCCGCAGCCCCTCGTTTCCGCCGAATGTATTGTGCAATTGGCTCATTTGCTTTTGTTTCCAAAGAGTTTATCCAGTTCTTCAGGGAACTCCGGCCAGGATTTGCCGGAGCAGGCAATATCGTCTACCACCACCTTTTTCCGGGACATGCCGTCCGCCACGGCCAGGGCCATGGCCAGCCGGTGATCGCCGTGCGAGGAGCAGTGTCCGCCCTCCAGCAGCTGCGAGGGGGATCCCTCGATATAGAGTTTGCCGTCTTCGGCAATGAAGAGGTCGGCTCCGATGGCGCGGAACTCCTCCACAAAGGTTTTGGCCCGGTCGCTCTCCTTGTTTCGGAGCCGCTCCAGCCCGCTGATGCAGCTTTCGCCGCCCGCCCGGAGCGCCAGGATAATCAGCGCGCCCAGCAGGTCGGGCGTATCGGTAATATCGTAGTCGAAGGGGACGGTCAGTCCCTTGCGGATGTTGATGTCGCCGTTTTCGTAGCGCACCAGGTCGCTGTTCTGCTCCACCAGCAGGTCATACATCTCGGCGTCGGGCTGCAGCGAGTTGAGGTTCAGTCCGTGCAGCGTCACGTCGCCCATCGCGGCCCCGGCGGCCATCATCAGCGCTGCGGCGCTCCAGTCCGCTTCGCAGGCCAGACCGACTACCGGACGCACCTGCTGTCCGGTGCCGAAGAAGTAGGTGCGTTCGTCCAGCTCGTCCTGTTCCTCCGGAAAATCAGGCACTTCCAGCCCGAAGTACCCCATCACTTCGCAGGTCAGGTCCAGGTAGAACCGGCTCGTGAGGTGGTGGATGCGCAGGAAGGTGGGCAGCTGNNCAGAGCGAAAGGGCGATCAGCAGTCCGGAGATAATCTGGCTGCCGTGCTTTCCGTTTACCGGAGTCAGCGGCGAGGGCCGCAGCGTGCCCGACACCGTCAGCGGCAGGAACCCGGTCCGTTCGCCCTCCACCTTCAGCCCGAACTGGGCCAGCAGGGTCTTGTAGGGGCAGACCCAGCGGCGGAGCAGCGTCTTTTCTCCGGTGATGGTGACCGGTCGGCGTGCCAGGCCCGCCAGCGGAATGCAGAGCCGCGCCAGCAGGGCCGATTCGCCCACGAAGATCGTATCGTCTTTGAGGACCAGCCCTTTGCCGGGAATGTCCTGATGACCGGTGATGACGAGCGTATCGCCTTCCCTGGCAATCTCGGCGCCCAGCTGTTCCGCCACCCGCAGGGCCGCTTCGTTGTCGGCGCAGGGCGTATAGCGGTAAAGGCGCGTGGTGCCGGTGCAGAGGGCGGCCAGGATAATGGCCCGCTGTGCAAAGCTCTTGGAGGCCGGCAGGCGCATCACGTCGCCCTGCAGCGGGATATCTTCCTCTTCCCAGAAATCATAGACGGTATACTGTCCCGGAGCGGTGCGTGTTTCGCGGCCTGGAGCCAGGTAGATGAAAGGGGCTTTGTGCTGCGTCACCGCCTCGATGCGGGTCTGCGACCCGATTTCCCCCATTGCAAAGGCCTCCAGCCGGCCCTCCGGGAAGTGCCGGTAGAGTGACAGGATCCGCTCGCAATCTTCCGCCCCTTCCGCCGTGGTGACCACCTTGACAATGTCCGCTCCCTCCTTGAAAGCGTCTTCCGCAATCTTGCGGAGCGCATCCACCTGCGGGGTGCAGCTGAAATTATGATAGGAAAGGATAATCTTGCAACCCTTGTTCAGCGCCAGCGAAATCAGCCAGCGGCGCGAGGGTTCGGGGATGGCCAGGCTGATGTCCACGTAATCCGCCCCGGAGAGAATGGCCAGCGAAAGCCGTTCCACCGCGCTTGTCAGGTTGAGTTGGGTGGGGTTGACGAACGAGGCCATCAGCTTCACGTTGCGCTCGCAGCTGAAGAGTTCCTTGAGTTGCTCCTCCTTCCAGTCGCACGGCTCCAGCCGGATCTCCACGATATCCTGCATAAAGCCCTGCACCAGCGCACGGCAGTACTCGAAATCGTTCGACCGGACACTCAGGCAGAGCTGGCTCATCGCACCTCCTCTCTTTTCAACGGTTGAACAATGACGCTGCCCACGGCTACCGGCAGGATGAACCGGATTGAGCCGCCGGCGGACTTTTTATCTTTGGAGATAGCCTCCAGCAGTGCCTCGCGCGCCACGGGACTCTCCACGGGCAGGCCGCAGGCGGTGAAATCGCGTTTCAGCCGCTCCACCAGCGCGGGTTCGGCCTTGCCCAGTTGCACGGCCGTTTCAGCAGCCAGGATGATTCCCATCGCTACCGCATCGCCGTGCGAAACCGCGCCGGCGGTGCATTTTTCAATCGCGTGGCCGAAGGTGTGGCCCAGGTTCAGCCGGTGCCGCGCGTCCCGGTCCAGGAAATCATCCGCCACGATTTCGGATTTAATCTCCACCGCGCGGCGGATCAGCGAAAGACGCTCTGCGGCGCAGCGGGGTTCCGGCGCGCTGAAGTGCACCACGGCGCGCGCATAGGCGGCCGGATCGCACAGCAGGAAGGCCTTGAGCATCTCTGCGATTCCGCCCCGGTCGTCGGCCCCCTCGGCCAGCGGCGGGCAGATATAGATGAATTCAGGCTGCCGGAAGGTGCCCAGCATGTTCTTGTATCCCGCGAGGTTTACGCCGTTCTTGCCGCCGATTGCGGCATCTACCTGGGCGAGCAGGGTGGTGGGCACCAGCGCACAGGCCACGCCGCGCATGTAGAGCGCCGCCAGCAGCCCCGTCAGGTCGGTCGTGGTGCCGCCGCCGATCCCCACGATCAGCGCGTCGCGGTCCGCACCGGCTTCCAACAGCTTGGTGGCCAGCGCTTCTACGGTGGCCAGCCGTTTGGCCGTTTCCCCCGCTTCCAAACGGAAGATGCTCTCCGGGCGGAAGAGCGCTGTCAGCCGCGGCTCCCGCACCTTGCTGTCCACGATGGCGTAGGCTTCACGTCCCTGCAGCCGCTTTTCCAGCTGCCGCAGATTGGAGGAGAGGATAATCTGTCCGGGTAGTGCCATCTTGGATACGATATACGCCCAAAGTTAACAAAAAAACCGGCCGGAAGGTCAACCCTCCCGGCCGGTCGCTCAAATCCCTGCCGGATTATTCGGCATCCTGGCGGGGACGACGGTCACGACCGCCACGGCGCTCGCCGCCACGGCCGCCACGACGACGTTCGCCGCCGCGCTCGCCACGGGGAGCTGCCTGGCTCTGTGCCGAAGTACCTGCATTCGGGGAGAGGTCGCGTTTGCCGTAAACTTCACCGTTGCAAATCCAGACCTTGACGCCGAGCACGCCGACTTTGGTGTGAGCCTCTGCCAGTGCGTAGTCGATGTCGGCACGGATGGTGTGAAGCGGGGTACGACCTTCCTTGAACATCTCGCTGCGAGCCATTTCGGCGCCGCCTACGCGACCGCTGATCTGAATCTTGATGCCTTCAGCGCCCATACGCATCGTGGATGCGATGGCCATCTTGACGGCACGGCGATACGAAACGCGGCCCTCGAGCTGACGTGCGATGTTGTTGGCCACGATGTTGGCGTCAACTTCAGGGCGCTTCACCTCGAAGATGTTGATCTGGATGTCCTTTCCGCAGATCTTCTTCAATTCCTCTTTGATCTTGTCGACCTCCGCTCCGCCCTTGCCGATGATGACACCGGGACGGGCAGTGTGGACGGTCACCGTGATGACCTTGAGGGTACGCTCAATGACGATCTTCGACAAAGAAGCCTTAGCGAGACGTGCGTTGAGGTATTCGCGGATCTTGGCGTCTTCCAGAATCCGGGTGGGGTAGTCACCGTACCAGTTGGAGTCCCAACCGCGGATAATACCTACACGATTGCTGATAGGATTGGTTTTCTGTCCCATATTACTTAGCCTCCTCTACTGGTTTGGTTTCTGCTTTGGCAGGTTTCACGTCCAGAACGATGGTGACGTGGTTGGAACGCTTGCGGATGCGTGCTGCACGACCCCGCGGGGCGGTGCGGATGCGCTTCAGCGTGCGACCCTCGTCAACCATGATGGTCTTGACGATAACGTTGCCGTTTTCGAGTTCCTTGCGGCGGTCTTCGTTCTT
>DBXZ01000055.1:3860-6545 GCA_002309795.1 Bacteroidales bacterium UBA1199 | reverse complement strand
TTCATCTCGCCTTCCACCATCATGATATTCTCTTCGGTAGCGGCCACCATCAGTTCGAGGTCGGCACGCTTGTTATCTTCGAAACCCGGGTTGATGACGAACTGTCCGTCGATGCGGGCCACGCGAACCTCGGAGATCGGGCCGCCGAAGGGCAGGTCGGAGGTTGCCAGTGCTGCGGAAGCGGCCAGGCCGGCCAGAGCGTCGGGCTGGATGTCTTTCTCCGCGCTGATCAGGTTGACGTTCACGAAGACCTCCAGGTGGAAATCATCCGGCCAGAGCGGACGGATGGGGCGGTCCACCAGGCGGGCGATCAGCACCTCGTAGTCCGAGGGACGGCTTTCGCGCTTGAGGAAACCGCCGGGGAAACGGCCTGCGGAATAATACTTTTCTCTGTAATCTACGGTGAGGGGCATGAAATCGGTGCCCTCTTTCACCTCTTTCGCTGCGCAGACGGTGGCGAGCAGCATCGTGCCACCCATCTTGACCACAGCCGAGCCGTCGGCCTGCTTGGCCAGTTTACCGGTCTCGATCTCGATTGTCCGACCATCGGACAACGGAATTGTTTTCTTGATAATATTCATAAACTCTCTTAAAATCGCGCAAATTTCGCTTTTTTGATTTGATTTTGCAACAAAAAAACGGGCAGCCCGCTGGACCGCCCGTCTGAAGTTTCCTTCCGTATGTTACTTGCGAAGGTTGAGGGCCTTCACGATCTCACGGTATCTCTCGATATCTTTCGACTTGAGGTAGTCGAGAAGCTGACGACGCTTACCTACGAGACGCAGAAGGGCACGCTGGGTGTTGTGGTCCTTCTTGTTGTTCTTGAGGTGCTCGGTCAGATGAGCGATACGGTAGGAAAACAAAGCAACCTGGCTCTCAGGAGAACCGGTGTCAACATTAGACTTTCCGTATTTGCCGAAAATCTCTTGCTTTTTGTCTGCGGACAGATACTCTGACATAATTGCAAAAAGGTTAATAATTAAGTAAATAAGCGGGGCCTGAGCCCCGTTTGTCGGGAAGAGGTGACTCGAACACCCGACCTCTGCGTCCCGAACGCAGCGCGCTAGCCAACTGCGCCACTTCCCGAATTGGGCTGCAAAGATAGAAAAACTTTTTAACCTTTACGCCCTTTTTGCTTTTTTTTGGAAAAAATCCTCTTCCGTCGCGCCTCCTTCCTGCTGAGACGGCGCAGGCGCCAGTGGTCGGCGATGCGCTGCTCGAGATGCTCCTGCGAACTGGAGAGCCACGGGAAACGGTCCAGCAATTTTGCCGCCGTCTCGCGGATGAAGGAATCGATGTGACGCCCACGCTTGTCTTCCGCCATTTCGTCGAGGGAAATCATGATGCAAGTATCGTAGATATCGCCGAACTCGCGGTAGATGCTGGTGCCGAAAGAACGCATCGTGGGCGACGCGTTGATGTAGGTATTGATCATGGGCGGGATGCCGCAACCGATCTTCTTGAGCGCATCCTTCAGGTTGCGGTAATCGTCCTTGAAACCCGTATCCTTGAGAATCAGGTCCAGGATCTCGGCGGGCGTTTCGATCTCCACCGGATCGAACGGCGTGAGCAGATTGTCCGGATCGGGGAAATGCTTGCGGATGAAGTAAAGCAGCAGGTCGCGTGCACCGGCGGGATAATCCTTGTAGAAGGACATCTTCCCCACGAAGTACATGATGTCCGGGTGCTGCAGCATCACGGCCGCTATGCCGTCCCAGAGGTTATCCAGCGCGAAGAGCGCCTTGGCGCCAGCCTTGCTGCTCTGGTAGTCCGGCACCACGAATGCCCGCCGGAGTTCCATCGTATGGGGCAGATAATCCTCAATGTACTCCTTGGACATGTGGTACATGTGCCCCAATCCGGTCCGGGCGTGACCCTCTTCGTCGAAGGTAACGTCCGGGCCGAGTATGTAGCAGTAACCGCCGATGATCGCCTCCGCGTCCGGGTCCCAGACAATGATCTGCTGGAAGGGCTTCTCCATCAGGTCCAGCTCGTCTATGTCGCAAGCCACGCCCGCGCCGCCGCCCGCCGCGCGGAAGGTCAGTTCGCGGAGACGCCCGATCTCCCGGAGGGTGTTCGGGGCGTTCTGCCAGTTTACGACATAGATCTCATTGTGGCCCTTGTTGGTGTCACGGAGTTTCCGGTCCGGAGTGAGCTCGCTTTTGAGCACCTCCAGGGGAATGGGATCTATCAGGGGTTCTTTTTCCATTCAGGATTGATTACCAGCGGTTCAGGGGACGGCCGCTCATCTTCTGGCGGACCATGTCGTGAACCTGTGCAATCACCTGCTCGTCTTCCACGTTCATGAGAACCTTGTCGATAAGCTCGACAATCTCAGGCATATCCTTCTCTACGAGACCGCGCGAAGTGACGGCCGGCGTACCAACACGGATACCGGAGGTCTGGAACGGGGAACGGCTGTCGAACGGAACCATGTTCTTGTTGACGGTGATGCCGGCACGGACGAGCGCCTTCTCTGCCACCTTACCGGTCAGGTCGGGGAACTTGGTGCGGAGGTCGATCAGCATCAGGTGATTGTCGGTACCGCCGGAGACCACCTTGTAGCCCTTGGCCACGAATGCGTCTGCCATGGCGGCGGCGTTCTTCTTGACCTGCATCTGGTACTCCTTGAATTCGGGCTGCAGGGCCTCGTAGAACGAGACGGCCTTGGCGGCGATGCAGTGC
>DBXZ01000055.1:2160-3747 GCA_002309795.1 Bacteroidales bacterium UBA1199 | reverse complement strand
GTCTTGTGGGTGGTGGAGGTGACGATGTGTGCGTACTTCACCGGGTTCTTCAGCAGACCGGCAGCGATCAGGCCGGCAGGGTGAGCCATATCCACCATGAAGATGGCGCCCACCTTGTCAGCGATGGCGCGCATGCGCTCCCAATCCCATTCGCGGGAGTAGGCAGATGCACCGCCGACGATCAGCTTGGGTTTGTATTCCAGCGCCTTGCGCTCCATATCGTCGTAGTCGACCAGACCCGTTTCCGGATTCAGCTGATAAGCGACTGCATGATAGAGGATACCGGAGACGTTGACCGGGGAGCCGTGGGTGAGGTGACCGCCGTGTGCGAGGTCGAGGCCCATGAAAGTGTCGCCCGGTTTGAGGCATGCCTGGAAAACGGCCATGTTGGCCTGTGCGCCGGAGTGCGGCTGTACGTTGGCGAACTCTGCGTCAAAGATCTGTTTGATGCGGTCGATAGCCAGCTGTTCGATCTGGTCTACCACCTCGCAGCCGCCGTAGTAGCGTGCGCCGGGATAACCTTCCGCATATTTGTTGGTACAGACGCTGCCGAGGGCTTCGAGCACCTGCTCACTGACAAAGTTCTCCGATGCAATGAGTTCGAGGCCACATTCCTGGCGTTCTTTTTCTTTCTTAATGAGATCCAAAATCTCGATATCCTGTTTCATACGATGTGATATAAATTGTTATTGTTAATTTTGCACTGTAGTAAGCAGCAAATTTAGTCTTTTTTTCGCGAAATACCCCATGTTCCGCAAACTTTCCAACAGCGAACTGAACCGGCCCGATTTGGAGACCTTCAAGGCAGCACCCAAGCGTCCCGTGGCCGTGGTGCTCGACAACATCCGCAGCCAGCACAATATCGGCTCCGCCTTCCGGAGCGCCGACGCCTTTGCCGTGGAGAAAATCTGGCTCTGCGGCATCTGTGCCGTGCCCCCTACCGCCGAGATTCACAAATCAGCGCTCGGCGCGGAGTTCAGTGTGGCGTGGGAATACGGCGAGGACACGCTCGCCGTGGTGGAACGGCTGCGGAGCGAGGGCTACACGATCGTCAGCGTGGAACAGGCGGAGGGCTCCTGCGCGCTGCAGGACTTCAAAATAGATCCGGAGCGCCGTTATGCGCTGGTGTTCGGAAACGAAGTCGCCGGCGTCCGACAGGATGTCGTAGGCGCCAGCGACCTGTGTCTGGAGATTCCCCAGTCCGGCACCAAACACTCACTCAACGTCTCCGTCGCCGTGGGCGTGGTGCTCTGGAGTCTGCTCCACCCGTAATCTTTAGACCAGTCCGGAGAAGCCCATGAAGGCCATGGCCATGATGCCGGCCGTGATCAGGGCGATGGGAACGCCCCGGAAAGTTTTCGGGACATCGTTCATCTCCAGTTGCTCGCGCATACCGGAGAAGAGAATCAGCGCGATGCCGTAACCCAGCGCGGAGCAGACGGCGAAGACCACGCTCTGGCCGAGGTTCATCATGTGGGAGACATTTCCCAGGGCATCAACGTTGTTGACGAATCCGAACTCATTGGAAACCACCTGGATAGCTACGCCGAGCACCACACAGTTCGTGGTGATCAGCGGCAGGAAGAT
>DBXZ01000055.1:0-2116 GCA_002309795.1 Bacteroidales bacterium UBA1199 | reverse complement strand
TGGACGAGGGCGGCGATCACCAGGATAAAGCTGATGGTCTGCATGAACTCGATATGCAGGGGCACCAGCACATACATCTGCAGCAGATAGGTGACGAGGGTGGCGAGGGCCATCACGAACATCACGGCCGCGGACATGCCGACCGCCGTGCCCACCCGCTTGGAAACGCCCAGGAACGGGCAGATGCCCAGGAACTGCGCGAGGACGACATTGTTGACGAATACCGCCGAAATCAGGATGAGAAAGTAGACCATATCCTAAGCTGCTTTACGGGTGAGTTTACGGAAGATAACCATCAGGTAGCCCAGCACCAGGAATGCGCCCGGCGCCAGCACGAAGGCCAGCATGCCGTCGCCCTGGACGAACTTCCAGCCGAAGAGGGAACCGTTGCCGAGCAGCTCGCGGCAGAGGCCGAGCACCGTCAGGGCAATCGTGAAGCCCAGACCCACGCCCAGTCCGTCGCAGGCGGAATCGAGCACCGTGTTCTTGTTGGCGAACGCCTCTGCACGGCCCAGCACGATGCAGTTCACCACGATCAGCGGAATGAAGAGGCCGAGCGTCTCATAGAGTGCAGGCACGTAGGCCTTCATCAGGAATTCGACCAGCGTCACGAAGGTGGCGATGATCACGATATAGGAAGGAATGCGGACCTTGTCCGGGATGAACCGCGCCACGGCCGAGATGCAGATGTTGGAGAGAACCAGCACGAACATCGTGGCCACGCCCATTCCCAGTCCGTTCAATGCGGAGGAGGTGGTACCGAGCGTCGGGCACATACCGAGTACCAGAACGAACGTCGGGTTGTTCTTGATGATACCGTCGATCACCAGAGACCATTTATTGCGGTTGCTGCTCATTGCTTTCAGGGTTTTCTTCAGGTTCTTGGACAGGAGCGGGAATCAGCGTGCGGAAGACCTCGTGGGCAAGGGTGATGCCCTTGAGGAAGGCGCGCGAGGTAATGGTGGAAGCCGTGATGGCGTCGATATCGCCGTGATACTTCTTAACATCCATCACCGTGGTTTCGGGATTCTTGCCGATCACCTGTGCGCGGGGCGACACCTGGGAATCGGTAATCTTGGCGCCCAGGCCCGGGGTCTCCGAATGGGAGATGACCGAGGTGTTGTAGACGGTGCCGTCGGGGGCAAAGCCGACCATCATCACCAGCGTGCCGCCGAATCCGCCGGTGCGGACCTTGACGGCATAACCGACCGGCTCTTCGCCCTGGCGCGCGGTGAAGACGACGCTCTCCCCGACCGGAGTCTTCTCCTGGGAAGGTTCATTGTCGAATGCGGGAACGACGGCCGCGATGGCCGCGTTCTCTTTCTGCTGGTCGGTGCGGGCAATCGGACCGGCCGTCACGTGCTGCACCAGTCCCAGCAGGGCGGCGCAGACCAGGCAGATCACGGTCAGCGCAAGGACCATATTGCCGAAGGTGGAAGGACGTGCTGCCATTACTTAGCCTCCTTCCCGAACCTGCGGGGTTTACAGTATTTGTTGAGGATGGGCACCACGCAGTTCATGATCAGGATGGAGAACGAGACTCCTTCCGGATAGGAACCGAAGTAGCGGATGCAGAGGGCTATCACGCCGATCCCGATACCGTAGATGATCTGGCCCCGGGTGGTCATCGGCGAGGTCACGTAGTCGGTAGCCATGAAGATGGCGCCGAGCAGCAGGCCGCCGGTGAGTACATTGAAGAACGGACCTGTGAAGCGGGCCGGGTCGACGGCGGAGAAGATGGCCGAAAGCACGACGACCGTGGTGACGATGGTCACCGGGATGGTGGCCTTGATCACGCGGCGGCAGAGCAGGTAGATGAAGCCCAGCAGCAAAGCGATCGAAGAGAGTTCGCCGACCGATCCGCCGGGTTTGATCAGCAGCAGCTGCTGCCAGGTGTAGGAACCGGCCAGTTCGGAAGCCGCGCCTCCGCTGATCAGGCCTTCCTTCACCACGCCCAGCGGGGTTGCGCCCGTAAAGGCGTCAACCTGCGCGGAGAGCATCGGAATGCTGTCCTGCAGGAAGCCGTGCGGCAGGGTCCAGTCGGTCATCAGCACCGGGGAGGAGACGAGCAGGAAGACGCGTCCCACCAGAGCCGGGTTGAAGAGGTGCTGGCCCA
>DBXZ01000039.1:17135-28269 GCA_002309795.1 Bacteroidales bacterium UBA1199 | reverse complement strand
CCGACCACCGCCGTGCGGCGGCCAATCCGGATCGGGGTGTCGCTCTCCGGCGACCAGGCACCCATCAGGTTGCTGCGGGTGAGGTATTCGTTGGCTGAGAAGACCCCGTTCAGGTTCTCTCCGGGAATATCCATAAACTTGGGGAGTCCGGCGCCGGAGCCGATAAAGACGGCTTCAAAGCCCTCCCGATCGAGCAGGTCGTCTACCGTCAGCGTGCGACCGACTACCACGTTGGTTTCAATCTTCACGCCGAGTGCACAGACATTGCCGATTTCGCTGGCCACCACTTTTTCTTTAGGCAGACGGAACTCCGGAATGCCGTACTGAAGCACGCCGCCGGCTTTGTGGAGCATCTCGAAGATGGTCACTTCGTAGCCGGCACGGGCCAGGTCGCTGGCACAGGCCAAACCTGCCGGGCCGCTGCCGATTACAGCAACACGATGACCGTTGGAAGCAGCTTTTTTCGCCACGGAAAGACCGTTTTCACGACTCCAGTCGGCCACAAAACGTTCCAGCCGGCCGATCGCCACCGGTTCTCCTTTTACGCCCAGAATACAGCTGCCCTCACACTGGGTCTCCTGCGGGCAGACGCGGCCGCAGATGGCGGGCAGCGAACTGTCGCGCGCAATGATGCGGGCAGCCTCGGCAAAATCGCCTTGGGCCACCTGCGCGATGAATGCGGGAATCTGCAGATTGACGGGGCAGGAAGCCACGCAACGCGGATTCTTGCAGTTCAGGCAGCGGGATGCCTCAGCAATCGCTTCTTCAGCGGTATAGCCCAGGCAAACCTCTTCGAAATTGCGGGCGCGAACCTTCGGATCCTGTTCGCGGACCGGTACTCGTTTCATTCGGTCCATTACGCGTCCCTCCCGATTTTGCATTGGTGATCTTTTTCCAGTTCCAGGTCGCGGTACATTCCCTGACGGCGCATCGCTTCGTCGAAGTCCACCTCATAGGCGTTGAACTCCGGGCCGTCCACGCAGGCAAAGCGGGTCTTTCCGCCCACCGTAACGCGGCATGCACCGCACATGCCGGTACCGTCGACCATCAGGGTATTCAGGCTGACCGTCAACGGGATGCCGGATTCTTTCAGAGCGAGGGTCGTGAACTTCATCATGACCATGGGACCAATCGCCACCGCCTGGTCATACTGCCGGCCGTCGGCGAGCAGCCGGGCAATCACGCCGGTCACCATCCCCTTTTCGCCGTACGAACCGTCGTCCGTACAAACGTATAGATTGTCGCAGATCGAACAGAGCTCCTTCTCGAGGATGATCAAATCGGCCGTCTTGGCTCCTGCAATCACGTCGATGCAGGCGCCCTTTTCATGCAGATACTTGACCTGCGGATAGACCGGGGCGGCTCCGAGGCCGCCGGCGATAAAGAGGAAGCGGGTGCCGCGCAGCCGCTCGTCACTCCAGGCGACGAACTCCGAAGGCTGCCCGAGCGGGCCGACGAAGTCGGTGAAGCACTCCCCCTCACGCAGGCTGTTGATCAGCCGCGTGGAAGCGCCGATAGCCTGGGTACAGATGGTGACGGTCCCTTTCTTGCGGTCATAGTCACAGATAGTCAGCGGAATACGCTCACCCTGTTCGCGGGCGCGCACAATCAGGAACTGCCCCGGCTGTGCCGCTGCGGCCAGTCGGGGAGCCTCCACCTCCATCAGGGTGATAGAAGGCGTCAGGACACGTTTGGAGAGGATGCGGAACATGGATTACTTGCCTTCGGCGGGTTCTGCCACCTTGGCGTCGTATCCAAGTTTGTTGATGGCGGCAATCAGTTTCTCGATGGTCGTCTTTTCCGTGTTGTACTTGATCCAGACGGTCTGCTTGTCAAGGTTGACCTTCATGTCCAGAATGCCCTTCTCGTAGGGAAGATTGGCCTCCACCTTCTTGACGCAGTTCTTGCAGTCGATGGTGGTGACGAAGGTGACCTCAGCAGTCTTTTTCTGTTTCTTGCCGGCAGCATCGGCCTGAACGGCCACTGCGAAGAGCAGCATGCTCATGAGGCAAAGCGTGAGAATCTTTTTCATATTCGGTGTGTTTTCCAATTATATTTTCCAAAGGGTATATCGCAGTCCGGCGTAGGCCATCGTGCCCATCAGCGGGCCCCAGACGCAGCCGGCGTTGAAGTTCGGGCCGAACGGCGCATCATTGCCCAGGATGGCGTTCTTCTGGCGGAAAGAGGTCAGGTTCTCTCCGCCCACATAGACGTCCAGGCCGCGGAACTTGCGGGTCACCTGCGCGTAGAGCACAGGGTATACGGGCGATGTCTCCATGCCCCAGGCGTCAGCGGCAAAGCGCGGCAGGCGCATCGGACCGTTGAGCTGCGCGGTGAAGTCGAAGATCCATTTGTTCATGGGCATCGTGTACTGCATGTTGAGTACGGCCTTGAAGCGGCTGGTCATCGGGCGTTCCACCAGCCCCTGTCCGTTGAGGGTCACGCGGGCGTTGGTGTAGCGGAAAGTCGCGGTCACGTTGAAACGCTCGAAGGGATCGGTATTGAAATCCACCTGCCAGGTATCGGTGAAGGAGCGGCCGTCCAGGTTGTAGATCTCCGTATAGCCGGCCGTGCACTCCTGGTCCACGATCACCTGGTTGTTGAAGGCGTTGTGGAAGTAGTCGAAACTCAGGTAGGTGTTCTCCGGATCGAATCCGAACGGGAGGTAGAATGTGAGGTTACCGCCGAAGGTCCAGGCATCTTCCATCGTGTCGAGCCCGTCGGCCACCCGGATCAGCCGGCTCGAGGAGAACATGCCCAGGTTGTCGGCGAAGATGTCGGAACAGCGGTAGCCCCGGCCGCCGAGCGCGCGGAAGATGATTTCATCCGTGAAGGAGTATTTGAAGTTGGCGCGCGGAGCGAAGAGCCAGCCGTGGCGCCAGTTGTATTCGAGGTTCAGGCCGCCCACGAAGGTCAGTTTGTCGGTCGTATAGGAGTATTCTCCGAAAGCGGCAAGTGCCGTTTCCGCACGATCCCGGTTAATCGTCCCGGCCGTCGGTTGCATCACCCCTTCCGTAAAGGCGTCCCGGCTGAAGGTAGCGCCGAACTCGATGCGGTGACGCTCGGTGGGTTCCGTATTGAAGAGAATGTTTCCGAAGAGAGACTGCTGTTTTCCGTTGAAGAGCGTCGGTCCGAAGGAAGAATCGAAGCGGTGGTTGACATAGTCGGCCACGAAGGCGATGTTGGTGTTGTGCTCCTCTTCGAGCGGAATACCCACCTTCACATAACCGTTCACGCCGCGGTTCAGGATGTTAGAGCCCCAGATACCGGCGTCATTGTCTGCGGTCCGGTTACGCGTAGCGTTCATCTGTCCGCCCAGACGGTCTTCGTTGATGAAGCGGAATCCGAATCGGACCTGAGTTCCGCTGGGATCGTAGTAGAGCCAGCGGTTGGCCACGTTGACCTGCATGTTCTCCGGCGAATCGCGGAAGCCGTCGCCGTTCATATCCATGGACATGGCAGTGCCGCCCACGTGGGTCAGAATGATGGTGCTCCACTTGGGGTTGAGCTGCAGGGCGGAGACCACGTTGGCCTCGAACATGGCGTCCGTGCTGCCGTAGAGCTGCACGAAGAGCGGGGTTTCATCCGTAGGTTTGCGATGCTCCATATTGATCTGGCCGGTAATGGCCTCCAGACCGTTGATGACGGAAGAAGGCCCTTTGGCAATCTGGATGCTCTCCAGCCACTGGCCGGGCACGTAGGACATCCCAAAAGGACTCAACAGGCCGCGCATCACCGGACGGTTCTCATCGAGCATCTGGGTGTAGGTGCCGGAAAGTCCCAGCAGCTTGATCTGCTTGGCGCCCGTGACGGCATCGGAGTAACCCACCGTGACGCTGGCCGAATTCTCAAAACTCTCCGCCAGCGCGCAGCAGGCCATCTTGCAGAGGCCGGCCGCGGTGATGACCTCGGTCTTGACCGGTTTGAGTTTGGAAATCCCGGGCTGGCGGGAAGTAACCACTGCCGTCTCCACTTCGTTCTCACCGGTCAGGTAAAAATCGGCGGATGCGGTGCCGGGTGCAACCACCACCGTATCGCGGCTGTAACCCACATAGGTGGCGATCAGCGTCGCCTTCCCGGAAAGTTTCAGGGTGAAGACGCCGTCGCCGTCGGTTTCGAGAATCTTTTTCTGTTCCAGATAGTAAATCTGCGCGAAAGGCAGCGGTTCGCTCTGGCCATTGCTCTTGCGGGCATAGACCGTGCCCTTGAAATCGAGCGCATGGAGCGGCAGGACAGCCGTCAGCAACAGGAACAGTATGGTGAATCGTTTGAGCATTATCTGCATTTGAATCAATCTACAAAAATAAAAATTAGTACCTATATTTGCAAAGCAAACGCGCAGAAGAAAAACAAATATCAAGCCACAATATGAAAACTTTCTGGAAAATCTTTTTCGGTTCTTTGCTTGCCATTCTGGTAGCCTCCATTTTGATGTTCGTCATCTTCTTCGGAGTGATCGGCTCCATGATGGGCAAAGCCTCCAAGGGCGCTGAACCGATGGCACGCGAAGCGATCCTGCGGCTCGATTTCCTGAACCCTGTCGCCGAGCAAAGCCAGGAGAATTTCAGCTGGAGCCCGGTCGGCGGGGCCGATTTCTCGAGCAGCATTTCGCTCTACGATTATGTCCGGGCCATCGACCGCGCTGCGGAAGATCCGACCATCAAGTTCATCTATATGATTCCCGACCAGCCGGTCCTCACGCAGAGCCAGGCGGAAGAGATCCGCGCGGCCCTGGAGCGCTTCCGCGCCTCCGGCAAAGCCATCGTCTCCTACAGCAACCGGATGACCGACGGCGGATACTACCTGGCCTCGGTTGCGGACAAAGTCTTCATGAACAGCTACGGCGATGCCATGATGATGGGTAAGAGCAGTTCCATGGTCTTCTTCAAAGATGCACTCGACCGGCTCGGCATCAACGTGCAGCTCATCCGCCACGGCAAATACAAATCGGCCGGCGAAACCTTTGTCAAAAACGACATCAGCCCGGAAAACCGCGAGCAGAACGAGGTGATGCTCCGCTCCATGTGGGATGCGATGGTAGAGGATATCTGCGCTTCACGCAACCTGGACCCGGTCATGTACAACCGCTGGATCGACCGCCTGGAGCTGACAGACGCCCCGAGCCTGCTCGCCCGCGGATTGGTGGACGAACTGCTCTATGAGACTGAAGTCGACGATTATCTCTGCTCGCTGACGGGCGTCAAGAAGGCGGAAGACCTGCGCTTCGTGGACATTGCCCGCTACGCCGGCACCCTCAAGGACAAGACCGCCCGCGGAATCCGTGACAAGATAGCAGTAGTTTATTGTTCGGGCGAGATCGTGATAGACGGCGGAGAAGGAACCCTCGCCGGCCGCCGGATGGCCCGCACGCTGGCCAAAATCCGGCGCGACAGCACCGTCAAGGCGGTCGTTCTGCGCGTCAACTCTCCCGGCGGTGACGCCCAGGCAGCGGAAATGATCAACCACGAAATCGGCCTGTTGAAAGAGGTCAAGCCGGTGATTGCCAGCTATGGCGACTACGCCGCTTCCGGCGGTTACTGGATTTCCGCCCGCTCCGACAAGATCTACACCAACCGCAGTACGCTCACGGGGTCGATCGGTGTTTTCTCCCTGATTCCGAGCGTCGGCAATGCGCTCCGCAAGAAGGTGGGCGTCAATATCGTCAACATCAATACCCACCGCCACAGCGGTATGCTGTCCATGATGGAACCGCTCGACGCAAACGAGCAGGCCTACATGGGCCAGATGACCGAACGGGTCTATTCCGATTTCACCGCCCTCGTGGCAGAAGGACGCCGGATGCCGGTGGAGAGGGTGGACGAGCTGGGACAGGGACGTGTCTGGACCGGCAGTGACGCTGTAGAACGCGGACTGGCCGATGAGATCGGCACGCTGACGGAAGCCATCGAATACGCCGCCGTCGCGGCCGGATTGGAGAGCGGATCCTACCGGATAGCCGAATACCCCGCCGTCAAAGGGATGATGGAACGGCTGATGGAGAGTTTCTCCAAAACCCGCGTCACCCTCGAAGCCATGAGCGATCCCGTTGCAGCCCTCGAAAAGAGTTATGCACAGCTTCGCAAGGAGAATCGCGCACGAGTCTATGCACGTCTCCCCTGGATCTATTCGTTCAACTAGATTTACTTGACGGGTTCAATCCAAACCAGCGTCCGGGTGGCTTCGGTTACCCGGACGCGGTCGTCTATACGCATCCCGGCAACCGCGACGATGCGCTCCCGGTTCTCCGGGGTCCGGGTGGTGACCACGACCTGACGTTTCTTCTGCTCGAGGTCCAGTTTCTGGTCGACGAAGAAATCGCTGAGTTTCCGGAAGTTCTGCATTCCCAGCGGGCGGAATCGGTCACCGGGCTGCCAGCGGCGGAAACGGAGCGGCAGCGAGAGGCAGTCGGCATCGGCGCAGAGGGTTCCGGCCGGCACGCACCGCGGGTCGAAATCCGCCGGGCGGGCGGTAATCCGAACCTGATACTGCTGTTCAAGCGTTTCCGTATCGGGCTGGGCGAGCGGATAGACCTTCAACCCTTCGCGGGTGCGAAGAGCCGCGTGGGTTGCGCTGTAAAAGCGGCTGCCGCAACGGCCGGCGGCGAGAGAAGACTCTATTGCGCCAAGCAGCGTTTCGTTGAAACCGCAGGGCTCCAACAGCCGGAAGAGCCAGTAGTGACGGAACGGTTCGTCGAGCAGCGCCTTACGGTCAATGACCAGCGCATCAGCTTCAAGACGGCTGATTGCAGGGGCTTTCTGCGCAAAATCCGCATCCAGGATGGCCTGTGCCTCGGCAAAATGGGCCATCGAGCCGGCCACGTTCTGCAGGAACGCGGGATTGATGCGCGCAAACTCCGGAAAGACGGCCTGACGGATCCGGTTGCGCGCATAGCGGCAGTCGGCGTTGGTGGCATCTTCGCGAAAGGCAATCGCGTTCGCCTGGGCATACGAGAGAATCTCGGCACGCGTGAAGTCNNNNCCGTTCACGGGACGGATGCCGGTCATACCGCGCAGCCCGGTCCCGCGCAACAGATTGAGGAACAGCGTTTCCGCATTGTCATTCAAATGGTGGGCCACTGCCACGTACCCCAAAAGCTCAGACTCGAGCAGTTCGGCGAACCAGCCGTAGCGCAAATCGCGCGCCGCCATCTCGATCGAGCAGCCGCGGACCTCAGCCTCGGCCACCGTATCGAACCGGCGGACCAGACAAGGCAGGCCGTGGGCGGACGCCCAGTCACGCACCAGCGCCTCGTCGGCATCGCTCTCCGCTCCCCGCAGGGAAAAGTTGGCGTGCGCCACCACCATCCTCGCATCCTGCACCAATGGACTGTGCAGGAAAAGATGCGCCATGACCATCGAGTCGCCCCCCCCGCTGAGCGCGAGCAAAAAGCCGGACCGCCTCCCCTGCGAGGAGGTGAGGCGGCCCAACTGCGTATCGAATCGATGTTGCATCGCGATTATTTCTTCTTGCCGATCGTGTAAGAGAAGCCTACGCTGAAAATCTCCTTGAACTGGACGCCGGCTACCATAATATTATTGCCGTCCGTGTCGAGCACCGGGTTGCCGGCGGAGTCACGTTTGATGGCGCTCTTGATCTTGCTGTCGTAGATCAAGCTGGTACGGAGCGTAACCGAGAAGTATTTGGATATCTTGGCATCCACGTTGACATCCCAGTTAACCTTGACATCCAGCGGATTGTCCAGGTAATCGGAGAACAACTGGAGGTTGGAGACCACCGTGAAGTCCTTCACTGCAAGTTTGGAGTCGACCTTCACCTGCGCACCGAGTTCGAAACGGCAGAACTGGTCGTCGGCGTTACCGTACTTCGAACGGAGTTCCGGAATGGCGACCATCACCGTCTTACCGGTCAGCGGCGCGAAGTTGATGGAGAGGTTCTTGCTGGGCTGGTAGTCCACACCAAGACCGAGGGTCATGTAGGCCGGAGCAATCAGTGCGGAGGTCAGCGTCGTGCCGGTGTAACCGTCGGCGAACTGGGAACGGAAGTTGTAGATTGCTGAAAGATAGAGTTTTTCAGTTGCCTTGTAGCCGAACTTGCTGTCGAAGATCAGACGGTCGTCGCTCTTCTTGTAGCCGTCCTCGAAGTTCTGGATGAAACCGTAGCCCATCTGCAGTTCGTTGTTCCAGAGAAACTTGTCTTTCTTGTAGTTGGTGTAGCCGTCCAGATAGGTGTTGAGCGAAATGGATCCCACACCGCCGGCTGCCCAGTTCGTCAGGGAAAGCTGGGAGAATCCGACCTGTGTGAGAAGTCCCTTGGTCCAGTTGGAAGGTACAGGTTCGGGAGCGGCCGTCGTATCGGCTGCCGGCTGATCCTGTGCCAGGGCGGGAACCGCAGAAAGGAAAAGAACCGTTGCAAGCGTGGAAAGAATCTTCTTCATAGCTATCTTATTCGTTGATTATCAATTTATTAATATGCGCGGGCAAAAACTACGCGGCGATGGGAAGGCTTGCCGGAATAGATGCAGGTACCTTCTTCCTCGCAGATGCAGGTATCCATCGGGATACAGCGGATGGTCGCCTTGGTCTCTTCTTTGATCTTCTCTTCGGTTTCCGTGGTGCCGTCCCAGTGGCAGAGCAGGAACTTGCCCTTTTCGATCTCTTCCTTGAACTGCTCCCAGGTATCCACCTTTTCAATGTTGGCGGCGCGGAATTCGGCGGCCTTGTCGTACAGGTTCTGCTGAATCTTGCCCATCAGGTCGGCTGCATATTCGGCCAGGCCTGCCTGTGCGACGGATTCTTTCTCCATCGTATCGCGGCGTGCGAGTTCCACGACGCCGTTCTCGAGGTCGCGCGGACCGATCACGACGCGCACCGGAACGCCCTTGAGCTCCCATTCTGCGAATTTGAAGCCGGGGCGCAGGTTGTCACGGTCGTCGATCTTGACCGAAAGGCCTTTTGCAGCGAGTTCGTCTTTGAGCCGGCGCATCCGTTCGAGGATGGCATCGCGCTCTTCGTCGGTCTTGAAAATTGGCACCATCACCACCTGGATCGGGGAGAGGGCGGGCGGCAGCACAAGGCCGTTGTTGTCCGAATGGGTCATGATCAGCGCGCCCATCAGACGGGTGGAGACGCCCCAGGAGGTAGCCCAGACATATTCGAGCTTGCCCTCTTTGTTGGCGAACTGCACATCGAAAGCCTTGGCGAAGTTCTGGCCCAGGAAGTGCGACGTGCCGGCCTGCAGCGCCTTGCCGTCCTGCATCATCGCTTCGATGGTATAGGTGTCGAGCGCACCGGCGAAACGTTCGTTCTCGCTCTTGCAGCCGACGATCACCGGCATTGCCATGTAATCGCGGGCGAAACGGGCGTACACGTCCACCATGCGGCGAGCCTCCTCAACGGCCTCTTCCCGGGTGGCATGTGCCGTATGGCCCTCCTGCCAGAGGAATTCCGCGGTGCGGAGGAAGAGCCGGGTGCGCATCTCCCAGCGGACCACGTTGGCCCACTGGTTGCAGAGCAGCGGCAGGTCCCGCCAGGATTTGATCCAGTTCTTGTAGGTATTCCAGATGATGGTCTCGGAGGTGGGGCGGACAATCAGTTCCTCCTCAAGCTTTGCTTCGGGATCCACGACCACGCCCTTTCCGTCGGGCGACACTTTGAGCCGGTGGTGCGTCACGACCGCGCACTCTTTGGCAAAACCTTCCACGTGTTCCGCCTCGCGGCTCAGGAACGACTTGGGGATAAAAAGCGGGAAATAGGCGTTGACGTGCCCCGTCTCCTTGAACATCCGGTCCAGCTGTTCGTGCATTTTTTCCCAGATGGCGTAGCCGTAGGGCTTGATGACCATGCAGCCGCGAACGGCCGACTGTTCGGCCAGATCTGCCTTGACTACGAGATTGTTATACCACTTGGAATAATCTTCTTCCCGATTGACGACCTCCTTGTTGTCTACCTCTTTTGCCATTTCGTTTGATTTTGGTATAAATGTTGATATATTTGCAATAGAAATTGAGTCGCAAAATTACAAAAAAACTAACATAGGAGGTAAAAATGAGACGCAATCTGTTATACTGCCTGGCCTTCGCGGCATTGGCGCTGTCGTTGAGCTCCTGCGGAGTTTACTATACGACAAGCTACTCGACTTCCCCCCGTGTTGACGGAATCTACTACCGGCCTACGACAGCCTCCCGGCTCGCCGTGGTCGAGTCTACTGTCCCTCAGTATAACAACTATCAGACGGAAGCCCCGGCTGAGACCTACTTTGAAACCGATCCCGAAACCGGCCGCATCTACCTGGCGGACGGGGTCTCCTACGAAGAGCTTCTCCGGAAGTTCGACAGCCCGACCTACAACGTCACCATCAACTACGGCGGCTGGTATGACCCCTGGTACAATCCCTGGTGGGGTTCCTGGCGCTACCGTCATCACTACTACAGCCCCTACTATCGCGGCTACTGGTACTCGAGCTGGTACGATCCGTGGTACTATGACAGCTGGTACACCTGGAGCCGCGGTTATTACTACGGCGGCTGGTACAGCGCCTACAGCTGGTACGATCCCTGGTACTGGGGTTCTCCCTACTACCACCACTATTACTACCATCCGCACCACCATCACCACCACCATCACCACGATCCGGGCTATCACGGAGGCTATCACCACAGCAAATACCGTCCCGGCACGGTCTACGGCCACCGCTCGGCATCCAACTCTGCGATGGCACAGCCGGTCAGCGGAAGAGCGGCATCCATGGGCAGCGCTTCGAGCTCCAACGGCGGACACCGCACAGTTTCCAGCTACGGCGGACTGAGCACGCCGACTCCCAAGAACGGCAATACCTCCACGACGGTACGCAGCGGCGGCGGACGACGCACCAGCGGTTCGGGCAATGTCTCGGGCAACACGGGCGGCAACCGTTCCAACTCCGGCACCGTACGCAACACCTCCGGCGGATCGCGCACCACGGCCACTTCGCGCAGCTCCAGCAACTCCGGCGGATCGCGCAGCACGGTTTCCGGCGGCTCCCGCTCCACGAAGTCCTCTTCGAGCTCCTCGGTAAGGTCTTCTGGTTCTTCGAACAGGTCTTCCGGTTCTTCGACGAGATCTTCCAGTTCTTCCAGCCGCAGCAGTTCCTCCTATTCCGGCGGCAGCCGTAGCAGCTCCAGCAGTTCCAGCGGCGG
>DBXZ01000039.1:0-17101 GCA_002309795.1 Bacteroidales bacterium UBA1199 | reverse complement strand
CCAGCCACAGCGGTGGCGGCCGGAGGTAGTTCTCCCGACTTTAATCGTTCATTTTAAAAGAAAAAGATATGAAACGCCTGATATCCCTTGTCGGAACCTTGTTGATTGGCGTTGCAGCCTTTGCACAGGGACCTGCCGACGCACTGCGATTCGCACAACTCAATTACGAAGGGTCTGCCCGCTCACTGGCAATGGGTAATGCGTTTACCGCCCTCGGCGGCGACCTCGGCGCACTCGCCATCAACCCGGCCGCTTCTGCCGTCTACCGCTACAGCGAAATGTCCTTCTCGCTGGGCTACAACAGCGCAAGCATGACCTCCATCAGCGATGCAGACCTCCTCAACTCACAGTATTCCCGCAAGGACGGTCGCATGACTTTGCCCAACATCGGCCTCGTCGCCACGCTGGAGACGGGCAACGTGAGCGGCCTGTTCAACTTCAACTTCGGCTTCGCCCTCAACCGGATCGCCAACTTCAACAGCGTCACCGCAGGTGCCTGCCGGACGGCGAACTCCACCATGCTCGGTTCGCTGGCCGCCCGGGCAGCCGGCATCGAGGAATCGGTACTTGCCTTCGACGACACCAACAATTACAATCCGTATAGCGGATCCAACGTCCCCTGGGCCATTATTCAGGCTTATGACGCCTACGCCATCAGCCCGCTTCCGGGTTCCACCAATTCCTATATCGGTTCCACCGAGAACATCGACGCTTCTGACGTAATCACGGTCGGCGGTCCGATCGACCAGCTTTACTTCAGCAAACACCGGGGCGGTATCTATGAAATGGAGATGAACCTGGGCGGCAACTTCGGCGACAAGCTCTACCTGGGCGCCAACCTGAACCTCCACATCGTGGACTATTCGGTCACCGAATTCTACTCGGAGACGCCTGTAGATCACACGCAGTTCCAGGATGGTCTCACCTACTTTGCAACCCAGTACTACCAGAAAACGGAAGGTGCCGGCGTCAACCTGAAAGTCGGAGCCATCTATAATCCGTTCCCCGGACTGCGGCTGGGCGCCACCATCCAGACGCCGACCGTCTATTCGCTGACCGACGTTTGGAACCGGGCCATGAAGACCGAATTCGACAACGGCAACGATTATTACCGTGAGAGTCCTGACGGCGCATATGAATACGACCTGGTCACGCCGATGCGCTGGAGCGTAGGCGCTGCCTACACCGGCGAGCGCGGCCTGCTCAGCATCGATTATGAGAACGTGAATTACGCCGGTACCCGCCTTTCGGAGAAAGGGGCCATGGATACGGAATTCCGGACCGAAAACCGCAAGATGAGCGAAGGATTCACCTCGTCGCACCTGCTTCGCATCGGCTGTGAATATTGGGCGAACGACCGCGTTGCGGCCCGCATGGGTTACAACCTCTACACCACGCCCGGCAACCTGCTCGACGACGACCTGAAAGTTGCTTATTCCTATCCCGCCAGCCACTTCGTCTCCGCCGGTCTCGGCTTCACGCTCGACAATGACGGGGATATGCTGCTTGACATCGCTTACCAGCGGATGCTCAACCAGAAAGACACCTTCCAGGTCTACGACGACTACGACACTTTTGCAGCCCCGGTTTTCAACGGCAACCACCGTACCGACAAAGTGATTGTTTCATTCATTTGCCGATTCTGATGAAACTTTTTTGCGATTCCTGCGTATAACTAAATGTTTTATCGCAATTATCGCAATCCATGAAGCTTTCACAATTCAGATTCGAACTGGAAGACAAGCACATCGCCAAGGAGCCTTCGACCTATCGTGACGAGTGCAAACTGATGGTGCTCCACAAGGACACCGGTGAAGTAGAATACCTTAAGAAAGATGCGGACGGCAAAGTGCTGAAAGATGCCAAGGGGCATCGTCAGTTCCTGCAGTTCAAGGACATCCTCGACTACATGAACCCGCACGACCTCTTCGTCTTCAACGACGTCAAGGTCTTCCCTGCCCGCCTGCACGGCAATAAAGAAAAAACCGGTGCGGAAATCGAAGTGTTCCTGCTCCGCGAACTGAATCCGGACCAGCACCTGTGGGACGTACTGGTAGATCCCGCGCGCAAGATCCGTATCGGCAACAAACTCTATTTCGGAGAGAACGACGCCCTGGTGGCCGAAGTGATCGACAACACCACCTCCCGCGGCCGTACTCTCCGTTTTCTCTTTGACGGCACCCCGGAGGAGTTCCGCCAGACCCTCTATCAGCTGGGCGAACTGCCTATCCCCAAATGGATCCGCGAGCACGCCAACGAGTCCGACAAGGAGCGTTTCCAGACCATCTACGCTAACCCCGACCATGAGGGCGCCGTGGCCTGCCCGGCCGCCGGCCTCCACTTCAGCAAGACCCTCTTCAAGCGCATGGAGATTGCGGACATCGACTCCACTTTCCTGACGCTCTACATGGGCAACGCCCACTTCCACAAGGTAGATGTGGAGGACCTTTCCAAGCACAAGATGGATTCCGAGGAACTCATCATCACCGAGGAGACCGCCGATGCCGTCAACCGGGCGAAACGCGGCGGCCACAAAGTTGTGGCAGTCGGTATCACCGTCATGCGCGCGCTCGAAACCTATGTGACCACCACGCACGAAATCCGTCCGTTCAAGGGCTGGACCAACAAGTTTATCTTCCCGCCCTATCACTTCTCCATCGCGGACGCCTTCATCACCAATTTCCACCTCCCGCTTTCCACGATGCTGATGACTACGGCGGCTTTCGGCGGCTATGAGAACGTGATGAACGCCTACGAAATCGCCAAGAAAGAGGGCTTCAAATTCGGCACTTACGGCGACGCCATGCTGATTGTTTAGCGTTTTTTTAAAAAAGCGCATTTTGACCAAACGGCCGTTTTTGTTCCGGTTGGTAACCATCGTAAGAGTCAGACTCCTATCTTGCAGGCGATATGGAGTCTGATTTTTTTGTATGCGCCATTGCGCTGAGCAAGGTATTCGCTTTCCAGTGCGCTTCGGGGAGAGCGTTGATCGAACACTTCGGCGGCCCGCAGGCCGTCTTTTCTGCAGGAGCCCGGAAGCTTCGCGAAGCGCTCGGGTCGGGAAGCGGCGATTGGATCGACAAACTGTTGGACAGGCAGCTGATTGCGTGGGCGCGGGAAGAGTGGCAATGGAACAACCGCTACGGAATCCGCCCCCTCTACTATGATCACCCGGAATTCCCGCGGCGCCTCAAGGAGTGTCCCGACGCGCCGATCGTGCTATATGTCAAGGGTGACGCCTGCCTGGATGCCGAACGGATGCTGGCCGTGGTCGGCACGCGGCGGGCTTCCTACTATGGCCGGACCACCTGCAAACGGATCGTGGCCGACCTGGCCCGCAATCCCAAGGCGCCCGTGATCGTAAGCGGGCTTGCCTACGGAATCGACGCAGCCGCACACGAAGCGGCCCTCGAGACCGGTATACCGACCGTTGCGGCGCTTCCCGGATCGCTGGAGCAGATTTCGCCGCCCGGACACCGCGACCTGGCCCGCCGGATTCTCGAACAGGGTGGTGCGCTGGTAACCGACTTCGCCCGGGGCGACGGCTACTCCCCCGTCCAGTTCCTGCGACGCAACCGCCTGATTGCCGGACTCTCCGACGCCACGCTGCTGGTAGAATCGTACGCCAAGGGCGGCGGCCTGCTCACCACGGGCCTGGCCAATTCCTACGGGCGTGAAGTATTTGCCCTGCCCGGCCGGAGCACCGATGCCGGAAGCGAGGGATGCAACCGCCTGATCGGCGCCAACCAGGCCCGGTTAATCAACGGAGCGGCCGATTTGGAACTGGCCATGAACTGGGAACCGCCCCGCCGCAGAAAGGCCATTCAGCGCACGCTGGATTTCGGGGATGACCCGTTGCGCCGGGCTGTCGGTTTAATTCTGGCAGAGCGCTCTCCCATCGGATTCAGCGCCCTGC
Organism: Bacteroidales bacterium UBA1199; assembly: GCA_002309795.1. The sequence goes on along the minus strand of DBXZ01000039.1, from coordinate 13,185 downwards.
TGGATGCGCTGCGCGAACGCCTGAGTGCTTCCGGCACGGCAACGGCGGTCATCCCCGATGCCGCCGCCCTCTCCGCGCTGCTGGTGGAAATGGAAATCGAAGGCAAAATCGCCGCCCTTCCGGGTGACCGATATTCGCAGGGAATTGCTACCTTTGCATGATTGGCAACGAAAGTATGGCAGTTTTTGTCGACACACATTCGCATATCTACGACGAGGCCTTCGCACAGGACCGGGAAGAGGTGCTTGCGCGGTGCGTGGCGGCGGGTGTGACCCGGCTAGTGCTGCCGGGCATCAATGCGGCGGCCTACGGGCCCATGTGCGCCTGCGCCGACGCCCACCCGGAGATGCTGCTCCCCTGCATAGGCCTTCACCCCACCGACGTCGGTGAGAACTGGGAGGAGGAGATGGCATTTCTGAGGGCACACCTGCACGAGCGCAGGTTTTATGCAATCGGCGAAATCGGACTGGACGAATACTGGTCCACCGAGTTTCTGGACCTGCAGAAACGGCTTTTCGCCGAACAGATCGAGATTGCCGCGCAGGAGGGCCTTCCCGTCATCATTCACAGCCGCGAGGCGACGGAAGACATCTTCCGTGTGCTGGAGGAGACCAAAGGGATTCCCGTCCGCGGCGTGTTCCACGCCTATTCCGGCAGTTACGAAACCTACAAGCGCTGTTTGAAATACGGTGACTTCAAATTCGGAATCGGCGGCGTGCTGACCTACAAAAAGGCGGGTATCGCCGAAGTCGTGACCCGGATGTCGCCCGACGACTGGATCCTGGAAACCGACTGTCCCTGGCTCACCCCCGTCCCGCACCGCGGCGAGCGAAACGAAAGCAGCTATATCCCCCTGGTGGCGGAGAAACTCTCCGCACTCACCGGACTACCCCTTGAAACGATTGCCGAACGCACTACGGCCAATGCCGAAAAGCTGTTCGGACTCAATAATTTACAACCATGAAACCTTCGATTCTCCTCATCTACACCGGCGGTACCATCGGGATGAAAAAAGACCCCGAAACCGGCCACCTCAAACCCTTCGATTTCGCACAGATTTCCGAAGAGGTTCCGGAACTGGCCAAGTTCGGTTACCATATCGAATCGCTCTCTTTCAACCCCATTATCGACTCGTCGGACGTCCGCCCGGAGTTCTGGGTGAAACTGGCGGAGATTATCCGCGACCAGTACGACCGGTTTGACGGGTTCGTGGTGCTTCACGGCACCGATACGATGGCCTATTCGGCCGCCGCACTGAGCTTTATGCTGGAATATCTGGAGAAACCGGTCATCTTTACCGGCAGCCAGCTGCCGATCGGCATGCTCCGCACCGACGGCCGCGAGAACCTGATCTCCGCCATCGAGATCGCCTCGGCCAAGGGAGCCGACGGTCACGCACGGGTTCCGGAGGTCTGCATCTGCTTCGACAGCAAGCTCTTCCGCGGCAACCGGACCGCCAAACTCAACGCGGAGGACTTCGGCGCCTTTTCCAGCCCGAATCTCCCGCCGCTGGCCGATGCCGGCATCCACATCCGGTTCGACGACGCGCTGATCCGCCGTCCCTCCGTCTGGGGAAAACCGCTGAAACTGCATACGAAACTGGGGGCGGACGTGGCCATCCTGAAGATTTTCCCCGGCATGAGCCGCGCCTATGTCCGCGCCGTGCTTTCGGCCGAAGGATTGCGCGCCGTGGTGCTTGAAACCTACGGTTCCGGCAACGCGCCGTCGCTCGACTGGTTCCTCGAAGCGTTGAAGGCCGCCGCAAAACGGGGTATCATCCTGGTCAACGTAACCCAGTGTCCGGCCGGCAGCGTAGACATGGACGCCTACGCCAACGGCGCCATTCTCAAGGATGCAGGAGTCATCAGCTGCCACGATATGACCTCCGAGGCGGCCCTCACCAAGCTGGCCGTGCTGCTGGGTGAAAGCGCCGACAACGAAGTTGTAAAACTTCGGATGCTCGAAAATTTAAGCGGAGAAATTTCGTTTGAACGTTAGTTTTTCCGATTTTTTGTTGTAAATTGCGGATTATTTCGAGCCCAGCGGCTCCTGATTTCGAATATAACTAACTAAAACATTGTTTAATAACTAATTACAAAAAACCTATGAAAAAATTTTTCATGTTTTTGGCAGTGGTTGGCGTAATGTCAATTTCTGCTCAGTTCCAGGCTAACGCACAGGAAGCGCAGACTGATCCTGCCGCTACCGAAGAAGTTGCTCAGGCAGCCGACGAAGTCGTCGCTCCCGCTGACGAAGAAGTCGTAGACCCGTTTGCAGCAGGCAAGAGCGACCAGCCCCTCCACCAGCAGCTGAAGAAACTCTTCATCGACGGTGGTGCTGCCTTCATGTCTCTCGTGTTGTTGTGCCTTATCCTCGGTCTGGCTATCGCAATTGAAAGAATCATTACCCTGAGCCTTGCGCAGATCAACACCAAGAGCTTCGGTGAGAAGATCGAAGAGAAGATCAAAGCCGGTGACTATGACGGTGCTCTCGAAGTCTGCCGCAACACCCGCGGTCCTGTGGCCAGCATCTACTACCAGGGTCTGCTCCGCGTCAAGGAAGGCCAGGACATCGAAAACATTGAAAAATCCATCATTTCCTACGGTTCCGTCCAGATGGGCGCTCTCCAGAACGGTATGACCTGGATCTCCCTCTTCATCGGTATCGCTCCGCAGTTGGGATTTATGGGAACCGTCCTCGGTCTGATCGAAGCCTTCAACGCTATCGAGGTTGCCGGTGATATCAGCCCTGCACTGGTCGCAGGCGGTATGAAGGTCGCCCTCATCACCACGGTCGGCGGTCTCGTTGTCGCTATTATTCTCCAGCTGTTCTACAACTACCTCATCCAGAAGATCGATTCCATCGTCGTCGATATGGAGAACGCTTCCATCGACCTCGTTGACACCCTTGTCAAATACAGAAAATAACCTGTCGGGCTTATGAAAAAAATGAAAATCGTTGAGATTGCACTCCTCGTCATCTCAGTCGTCGTATTCATCATCGCATTCGTCGGTATCAAGAATATCGACTCCCCGATGCTGAACATGTACCTGGGTTGGGTGTACATCTTGATGGCTTGCGCTCTGATTGCGACGCTTGCATTCCCGTTGGCGAATGCATTCAAGAACAAGAAGAGCCTGATCAAGCTGCTTGTCCTTATCGCAGCGGTTGTTGTGATATTCGGCGGTGCTTATCTCATTGCCCCGGGATCTCCTGTGGAGATGAACAACGAAGTACCCGTATCTCAATTCAAATTCGCTGATACTGCTCTCTACATCGTGTACCTCTTCGTGGCAGGCGCTTTCGTAGCACTGCTCTGGAGCGGCTTGCGCAAGGCAATCAAAAAATAGTTAATTGGTATGGCATCAAAAAAGACTCCTGAAATTAACGGCTCGTCAATGGCGGATATCGCTTTCATCGCGCTGATATTCTTCTTGATGGTGACCACGATGGACAAAGAGGAAGGCCTCCAGAGGCGTCTTCCCCCGCTGCCGGCTGAGGATCAGAAGGTAGAGGACCAGAAGGTCAACCGCAGGAATATCATCCAGGTGAAGATCAACGCCAGCGACAGATTGTTTGCCGGTAATGAACCGATGGATGTCAGCCAGCTGAAAGATAAAATCAAAGAATTCCTGACGAATCCCGCCAACGATCCGAACCTTCCCGAGAAGGAAGATATCGATATCGAGGGAATCGGCACGGTCAAGAAATCGAAGGGCGTCATCTCCCTGCAGAACGACCGCGGTACCACTTACAGCAAGTATATCGCCGTTCAGAACGAGTTGATCAAGGCGATCAACGAAATTCGTGATGAGTTCTCGATGCAACACTACGGACGCGTGTTCAGCCGTCTGACTACGGAACAGCAGGATCTGGTCCGCAAGGCAGTGCCGCAGAACATCTCCGAGGCCGAACCGAAAGACGTCAAGAAAAGATAGGAGGATTCAGTATGGCAAAATTTGTTAAGAAAGGCAAAGGCGGCATTCCGCAGCTCAATACCTCGTCACTCCCCGATATCGTGTTCATCATCCTGATGTTCTTCATGGTATGTACGAACATGCGTCAGGGCGAACACAAGGTGAAGGTGACCATGCCGCAGGCATCCGAAATCGCCAAGCTTGAACGCAAGGACCTCGCATCCTATATTTATATAGGTACGCCGCTGCCGCAGTACGCTTCGCAGTATGGTACCGAGTCCCGTATTCAGCTGAATGACTCTTTCCGGACCATCGACGATATCCGTGACTTCATCGCATCCGAGCGTGAAAACCTCAGCGAGGTGGACCGCCCGTTCATGACTGTCAGCATCAAGGCTGACCAGGATACCCGCATGGGTATTATCACCGATGTCAAGCAGGAACTCCGTCGCTGCTCCGCACTGAAGATTATGTACGGCGCCACCAAGGGCGGCAAGGTTCAATAATCTACGCTGAAAGGAAGAAGGGTGGCCTCAGCGTCACCCTTCTTTTTGTTATTGAAAGATTGTTTCTTCAATGAAAAAGTCCTCATTATTTGTCAGTCTCGCCCTGACAGTGGCGCTGATGGCCACCGGTTGCAGCAGCAACAAGGCGAAATACGTTTTTTATTTCATAGGCGACGGCATGGGATTCTCCCACGTCTCGCTGGCAGAAGCTTACCTGGCACAGGAACGCGGTGACGCCTGCGCACAGGATCCCCTCACGTTCACCCAGTTCCCCGTATTGGGCATGGCGACCACCTTCTCCGCCAGCAACCCCATTACCTGCTCTTCGGCAGCCGGAACCGCCCTGGCAACGGGCTACAAAACCAAGAATCGCATGTTGGGAATGAATCCCGATTCATTGCCACTCCAGAGTATAGCCTACAAGATTCACGAAGCCGGTTATAAGGTCGGCATCATGACCACGGTGGGCATCAACCACGCAACCCCCGCTGCGTTCTACGCGCACAACGTCAACCGCAGCGATTATTATCCGATCGGTCTCGAACTGGCCGAATCGGGCTTTGAATTCTTTGGCGGCGGCGGATACCTCAACCCCACAGGAAGTGTCAAACTGGAAGAATCGCTGCCCTATCTGGGTGATGCGGCGGAAGCAGCCGGTTACACATTCGCCCGCGGACTGGACGAGTTCGCACAGAAGAAATGCGACAAAATCATCCTGACCCGCGAGAAAGACTACGAGGGCGCGCTGCCCTTCCGTTTCGGCTGCGGTGAGGACGAACTGAACCTGGCCCAGGTGGTCGACGCGGCCATCCAGGTGCTGGAAAAGGACAGCAAAGGATTCTTCCTGATGGCCGAGGGCGGTCTGATTGACTACGCCGCCCACAGCAACAACACGATTGCCACCATCTTCGAGACGCTCGATTTCGACCAGGCGGTTGCCGTAGCTTACGAATTCTACAAGAAACATCCCAAGCAGACGCTGATTGTCGTGACCGCCGACCACGAGACCGGCGGCGTCACGCTCGGCCGCGAGCGGGGATACCTGTTTGACCTGACCGTATTCGACGAGGTCCAGACCAACGAATCTTCGAATGACGTTGAACTTTATATGAACACCGAGGCTGTGCAAAAGGAGTACACGGAGAAAGCCCATATCGGCTGGACCACCGGCGGTCATACCGGCGGTGCCGTCCCTGTCTGGGCAATCGGTGCCGGCAGCAAGCAGTTTGCCGGCCGCCAGGACAACACCGACCTTCCGCGCAAGATCTGCAAAGCCATGGGTGTCGCATTTGAATAAACCATTACCGTAATGATCAAGAGAATCAAGGAAATACTTCAGGAAGCCCCGGGCGAGGAAGTGCTGGTGAAAGGTTGGGTCCGCACCAAACGCGGAAACAAAAACGTGGCCTTCATCGCCCTCAACGACGGCTCCACCATCCATAACCTGCAGATTGTCTGCGACCCTGCAAAATTCGGTGAAGAACTGCTCAAGCAGGTTACTACGGGTGCCTGCCTGGCTGTGACCGGAAAGTTGGTGGAATCGCAGGGCAGCGGCCAGGCCGTGGAGGTGCAGGCTGCCGCCATTGAAGTGCTGGGCACCGCCGATCCGGAGACTTACCCCCTGCAGAAGAAGGGACACAGCATGGAGTTCCTGCGCGAAATCGCCCACCTGCGCCCGCGCACCAATACCTTCGGCGCCGTGCTCCGCATCCGCCACGCCATGGCGTTCGCCATCCACAAATACTTCAACGACAAGGGTTTCTTCTATCTTCATACCCCGCTCATCACCGCATCAGACTGCGAAGGCGCCGGCGAGATGTTCCAGGTGACCACACTCGATCCTGAGAATCTGCCGCGCAACGAAGAGGGCAAGGTGGATTATACCAAGGACTTCTTCGGCCGCTTCACTTCGCTTACCGTAAGCGGACAGCTGGAGGGCGAATTGGGCGCCACCGCGCTCGGCAGCATCTATACCTTCGGCCCCACCTTCCGTGCGGAAAACTCCAATACCCCGCGCCACCTGGCCGAGTTNNGAGTTCTGGATGATTGAGCCGGAGATGGCCTTCTACGACGTGAACGACCTGATGGACCTCGAAGAGGACTTCATCAAGTATCTGGTCCGTTACGCCCTGGACAACTGTCAGGACGATCTGGAGTTCCTCAACAAGATGATCGACCCGGAGCTTATCGATCGCCTCAAGAGCGTGATTTCCACCGAGTTTGTCCGTCTGACCTATACGGAGGGTATCGATATTCTGCTCAAATCCGGGCAGAAGTTCGAATTCCCGGTCTCCTGGGGCGTAGACCTCCAGAGCGAACACGAGCGCTACCTCGTGGAGAAGCACTTCAGGAAGCCGGTCATCATGACCGACTACCCGAAGGATATCAAGGCGTTCTACATGAAGCAGAACGACGACGGCAAGACGGTCCGCGGCACCGACGTGCTCTTCCCGAAGATCGGTGAGATTATCGGCGGCAGCGAGCGTGAATCATCGCTCGAAAAACTGCAGCAGCGTATCGACGAACTCAAGATGGACACCACCAACCTCTGGTGGTATATGGATACCCGCCGGTTCGGCACCTGCCCGCACAGCGGATTCGGTCTCGGTTTCGAACGGCTCTTGCTCTTCGTGACGGGCATGGCCAATATCCGGGACGTCATCCCCTTCCCCAGAACTCCTAAAACCGCTGAATTCTAATACGTTATGCTTATTATCGGTATCGCCGGAGGTTCCGGTTCAGGCAAGACGACCGTCGCCCGCAAAATCACGGAGAAGATGCACGACCACGTGGTGGTCATCTCGCAGGACTCCTACTACAAAGACCAGAGCCACCTTCCGCTCGCAGAGAGGCAGGCGCTCAACTTCGACCACCCCAACGCCATCGACTGGGATCTGCTGGTGCAGAACCTTCGGGCGCTGAAGGAGGGAAAAGATGTGGAACAGCCGGTCTATTCCTATATCACCTGTTCCCGGTCAAAGACGGAGACGGTCCACATCTCCCCCGCCCCCATCATTGTGGTGGAAGGCATCCTGATCTTCAACTGCAAGGAATTGGTGGATGAACTGGATATCAAGGTCTTCGTGGATGCCGATGACGACGACCGCCTGATGCGTGTCATCGCCCGGGACATCCGCGAACGCGGCAAGGACGTGGACTGGGTGATGGATCGCTACACCAAGACGGTCAAGCCCATGTACCTGCAGTTCATCGAACCCAGCAAGCGCGTAGCCGATATTATCGTTCCCCAGGGCGGTCACAACCGCGTCGCCATCCAGATTCTGACAGCCACCATCAAGCATGCGCTGAAGGAGAAGGAAGAGGAGTAATGGCGAAGCGGAAGATAAGCGAAGAAAAAAAGGCGGGACTCTACACGACACTGGCGTTTCATCTCGTCGCGCTGATTATTATTCTCCTGGTTACCATCCACTCGATGGCCGACCAGGAGTCTTCGTTTGTCCTGGACTTCACCAAACAGGAAGAGCTGGAAGCCCGCCAGAAAGAGGCCGCTTTCAAAGATCAGGTCAGCCGGGAGCTGGACGAACAGATCGGCCGTCCGCAGGAAATCCGCAACGCAGCCGTCGACGTAGGACGGGCGCTCAAGGACGACCGGCACAAGAATCCCGCCGAGGTCTATAACGAAGCGGAGGAGCTGCAGAAGCGGCTCGACGCCTCCCGGCGCGAAGCGATGGCTGAAGCCGTCAACGATGAGTCGGTGGAGGTTTTCAAACAGGAGAAGCCGAAAGATGACACCCCCGCTTATGCAGGTCCCAGCGTCATTTCGTGGCTGCTGGAAGGGAGGACCAAGTACAGCCTCCCCGTGCCGGCCTACCAGGGTTTCGGGGCGGGCGATGTCTATGTTTCCATTCTGGTCAACCGCAAGGGACGCGTGGTCGCTGCCAAGGTCAACGAAGCGGTTTCCACCCCGGACCCCCAATTGTGGGAGTTTGCCCTCAAGGCAGCCAAAAAGTCGGTTTTCAACGCCGATCCCGGCGCTCCGGAGCAGCAGGCTGGCGAGATTGTTTACCGCTTTGTGAAACAATAGTTTTTTTTCGTACATTAGCGAACTATTCCGAGTCGAAATCAATTTTTATAGAACCGATATGAATCCGATACTTGATTACAACATCAATCCGCTGGTGAGTCAGCTGGGCAAACTTCCGCAGGAGTTCACCAAAAAAGACATCATCCGTTTCGTCATTGAAAACGACATCCGAATCGTCAATTTCCGCTATGCAGCCGCTGACGGCCGGCTGAAGACCCTCAACTTCCCGGTAACGAACTACGCATACCTGGACAGCATTCTCTCCTACGGAGAACGGGTGGACGGTTCCAGCCTTTTCCCCTACATTGACGCTCATTCCAGCGATCTCTATGTGATTCCCCGCTTTTCGACGGCCTACCTGGATCCGTTTGCAGACACGCCGACCCTGGGCCTGATCTGCTCCTACTTCACGAAGGACGGCCTGCCGCTTGAAACCGCTCCGGAATACACGCTCCGCAAGGCACACAAGGTCTTCCAGGAGCAGACCGGCTGCCGCTTCGAAGCCATGGGCGAACTGGAGTACTATGTTGTAGACAAGGACGACGAACTCTTCCCCACTCCCGACCAGCACGGCTACCACGAGTCTTCTCCTTTCACCAAGTTCGAGGCATTCCGCACCGAAGCGATGCGCCTGATTGCCAAGGTGGGCGGCCAGATCAAGTACGGCCACTCCGAGGTGGGCAACTTCCGCCAGGACGGCAAGATCTACGAACAGAACGAAATCGAGTTCCTCGTCAACCCGGTCGAGACCGCCGCAGACCAGCTGCTGATGGCCAAATGGATTCTCCGTACGCTGGCTTACCAGTATGGTCTGGACGTAACCTTCGCACCGAAGATTACCGTAGGCAAGGCAGGCAGCGGCCTTCACTTCCACACCCGTATCATGAAGGGCGACAAATCGATGATGATCGAAAACGGCCGCCTCTCCGACCTGGCCCGCAAAGCCATCGCCGGCTATATGAAATGCGCCGCCGGCCTCACCGCCTTCGGCAACACCAACCCGACCTCCTATTTCCGTCTCGTGCCGCACCAGGAAGCGCCCACCAGCATCTGCTGGGGTGACCGCAACCGTTCGGTGCTGGTCCGCGTGCCGCTCGGCTGGACCGGCAACAACGATATGGTGGCACTCGCCAACCCGCTCGAGGCCGGCGAGACCTATGCAGCGCCGAGCAAGCAGACCGTGGAGATGCGTTCCCCGGACGGAAGCGCCGATATCTACAACATGATGGCCGGCCTGGTCAATGCAGCCCGCATCGGTATCAACATGCCGGACGCCCTGCAGGTGGCCGAAGAGACCTACGTCGACGTGAACATCCACGCCAAAGGCAACGAGGCGAAACTCCACTCGCTCAAGCAGCTCCCGGCTTCGTGCTACGAATCGGCCCTGATGCTCGAGCGCAGCCGCGCCCTCTTCGAAGATGCCGGCGTCTTCAGCCCGGCGCTGATCGACGGCACCATCGCCATGCTCAAGTCCTACGATGACGCCCGCATCCGCGAACAGGTTGGCCAGCATCCGGCTCTGATGAGCGAACTGGTCAAGCGTTACTACCACTGCGGATAATCGCGCATCTTCAGGGACGGAACTGCTGATTCGGAAACGATGAGTACCTTCCGCCGCATATTGCAATACGGGAAACCCTACGGCCGTTATTGGCCGCCCTACCTGCTGCTTTCGATCCTTTCGGTCGTATTCGGCATCGCCAATTATGCGCTGCTCGGCCCGTTCCTGACCGTACTCTTTGAGAACGAGACCATTACCGTCACCGCGCGGCCCGAGTTCGCTTTCTCGCTGGACTACGTGAAAGCATTCTTTTCGTGGCTGCTGGCCGACACCATCCAGTCGGGCGGCGTGCTGCGCGGCCTGCTGCTGGTGAGCGGCTCGCTGGTGGCGGCCTGTTTTCTGGCCGACCTCTGCCGCTATCTTTCGCAGCGGATTCTGGTGAGACTCAAGACACGGATGATGGGCAATCTGCGTGACGACCTCTTCCGCAAGGTTGCCGAGATGCCGGTGGGCGGATACGGAGAAACCCGCAAGGGGGATATCCTCTCGAGCGTCTCCAACGACGTGAACGAGGTCCAGAACAGCATTGCGGGCAGTTTCCACGTGCTCTTCCGGGAGCCGCTGCTGATTGTCGGTTTCCTGGCCATGCTCTTCTATATGTCGCCCCGGCTGACGCTCGTTTCCCTGATTGCCCTGCCCGTTTCGGCCCTGGTCATCACCCGCATCACGCGGCGGCTCCGCGCGGAAAGCGTCGAGACGCAGAGCCTGATGGGCCGCATTCTCAGCCACTTCGACGAAGCCCTGTCCGGAGCGCGAATCATCAAGGCCTTCCGGGCGGAAGGTTATGTCGGGAAGCGGTTCTCGCAGACCAACGACGTCCATCGCCGTTCGCTTCGCCGGGTTTGGAACCGACAGGAGCTGGCCTCCCCCGTTTCGGAATTCCTGGGCATCACCATCGGTGCCGTCGTTCTCTTCTACGGCGGATGGCTCAACCTCCACGGCCAGCTCGGGATGAGTTGGGAGAGTTTCATCGTCTATATCATGTTCTATTGGAAGGTGCTCGAACCGGCCAAGGCGCTCTCCAATTCTTACGCCCAGATTCGTAAGGGACTGGTTTCCGGAGAACGGATCTTTGCCCTGATCGATACGCCTGTCCGCATTCAGGAAATTCCGGACGCCAAGCCCGTTACCGGGTTTGAAAGAGGCGTCGAGTTTCGCGGGGTCACCTTCTCGTACGGCGGAGAGCCGGTGCTTCGCGACGTCAGTTTCACCCTGCCCAAAGGCAGGATGGTGGCGATCGTAGGTCCCTCCGGCGCCGGTAAATCCACACTGGCCGACCTGCTGCCCCGTTTCCGCGACGTGGCGCAAGGGAGCATCCTGCTCGACGGCACGGATATCCGCGCACTGCGGCTCTCCGACCTGCGCAGCCTGATGGGAATCGTTCCCCAGGAGGCGGTCCTCTTCAACGACACGGTATTCGGCAACATCGCTTTCGGACAGGAGAATGTCACGATGGAGCAGGTAGTCGCCGCAGCACGGATCGCCAACGCCGACGAATTCATTTCCAAGATGGAGAAGGGCTACCTGACCAATATCGGAGAGGGCGGCGGAAAGCTTTCCGGCGGCCAGCGCCAGCGGATTGCGATTGCCCGTGCCGTACTCAAGAATCCCCCGATCCTGATTCTGGACGAGGCCACCTCGAGTCTCGATACCGAAAGCGAACGCCTGGTCCAGGAAGCCCTCGCCTCCCTGATGCAAAACCGTACCTCACTGGTGATTGCGCACCGTCTCTCGACCATCCGCCACGCCGATGAAATCATCGTCCTTCAGGAAGGAGCGATCATCGAGCGTGGAACTCACGACGAATTGGTTGCAAAAGACGGACTTTATTCGCATCTTTGTAGGTTACAAGACTTTTCCTAAATCGACTGTTATGAAAAAATCATCCTCTCTCAACGCCCGCTTCGAAGAATCCCTGAAGAAAAACTGGGACCGCCCCGCGCTTTCCGACTACCACGGCAAGACGTTGACTTACGGCGAAGTAGCCGAGATGATTGCAAAAATCCATATCTTTTTCGACTCCTGCCATATCCAGAAAGGCGACAAGATTGCCCTCTGCTCCAAGAACCAGGCGAACTGGACCGTGGCCTACCTGGCCATCCTCACTTACGGCGCCGTGGTGGTGCCGCTGCTGCACGAGTTCAAGCCGGGAGCCATCCACCATCTGGTCAACCATAGCGATGCCAAGTTGCTCTTTATTGGCAACGTCATCTGGGAGAACCTCAATGCGGCTGAGATGCCAGACCTGGAGGCAATCATCACCCTGACGGAATTCAATGTGGCTTATGCCCGGAAAGAAGAGTACATCACCGCCCGGGAAACGATCGCAGACCGCTTCCGGATGCGCTATCCTGATTTCGGCCCGGACGATATCGATTATTACGAGGACAAGCCCGAGGAGTTGGCGCTTATCAGCTACACCTCCGGCAGTACCGGCTTCTCCAAGGGCGTGATGCTTCCCTACCGTTCAATGGTCTACAACATCGATTTTGCCTATACGGCTGAGCCGCAGATGAACAACCAGTCGAAGATCGTTTCGATGCTGCCGACCGCCCATATGTTCGGCATGCAGTTCGAGTTCCTCTACGAATTCTGCATCGGTGCCCACGTCTTCTTCCTCACCCGACTCCCGAGTCCGAAGGTAATTCTCGAGGCCATGAAGGAGATCAAGCCGAACCTCGTAGTCTCCGTGCCGCTGATTCTCGAAAAGATCTACAAGAACATGCTCTTGCCCTTCATCAGCAAGAATTATATCAAGATGTTCCTCTCGCTGCCGATGATCGACCAGATTATCCTCAACACCATCCGCCAGCGCCTGATCGACGCATTCGGCGGACAGTTCGAGGAGGTAATCGTGGGCGGTGCGCCGCTCAACCGCGAGGTGGAGGCCTTCCTGCGCCGCATCAAGTTCCCGCTCACCGTGGGCTACGGCATGACGGAGTGCGGCCCGATCATCAGCTACACCCACTGGGACAAATGCCGCCTCTACGCCTGCGGCAAGGCCACCCAGAAGATCGACCTCAAGATTGATTCACCGGATCCGGAGAACATCCCGGGCGAGATTATGGTCAAGGGCGACAATGTCTTCCTGGGCTACTACAAGAATCCGGAGGCCACCAAGGCCGTGCTCGACCACAAATGGCTCCGCACGGGCGA
>DBXZ01000026.1 GCA_002309795.1 Bacteroidales bacterium UBA1199 | reverse complement strand
ATGCCGAACTTGACGTCCGGCCAGAGAATCTGGAGCGCCTCCGCCATCAGGTGCGAGGAGGAGTGCCAGAAGGTAGCCTTGGCTTCGGGGTCTTCCCATTTGTGGAGTTTGAAGGAGGCGTCCTCGTTGATGGGACGGTCCAAATCGTAAACAGTCCCGTTCACCGATGCACACAAAACATCGGCGGCGAGGCGCGGGCTGATGCTTTCCGCAATCTGGAAAGCGGTAATGCCGCTCTGGTATTCTTTGACGTTGCCGTCAGGGAAAGTGATTTTAATCATTACAACAGATCTTTATAACATCTTGCAAAGATACGAATATTTAAATAATTGTTACCTTTGTACAAATAAACCGCACATGGAAACGTCCAATACCGCATCCCAATCCGGCAAGTGGAGCCTCGCAATGCGAGACGGCCTGCTGCTTTCGCTGATTACCATCGCCTGCTCTACGCTCAGCGGGCTCACGCAGATCTGGATTCTGAACTTCCTGCTCTGGGCAGTCAAACTGGTCGGCTCCATCTGGGTGCTCTCCATTTTCATGAAGCGCTACGGAGCTGCCCATCCTGAGGAGTTGCGCACCACCGGTTACGGTATCATGGTCTGCCTCTTCTCCTCGATTGTCTGTGCGGTATACGCTTATCTCTCAGCCCGCTTCATCTTCCCGCATACGATGGATGAAATCATGGCGCAAATCCCCGCTACGATTGCCTCTACCCCTGGTATGACCGCTGAAGCGGAAGATGCGCTCTACAAGTTGATGGACAACCTTCCGCAGCTGATGTGCGTGGTTACGCTCATCTGGGACTTCATCCTGGGTCTCATATTCAGCGCCATCATCGGAGCAACTACCTCCAAGCGCAAAGATCCTTTCGGAAACGATGCGCCAAAGTCCGAACCCAAAGAAGACGAACTCGCCTAAGCTGTTATGGACCTTTCACTTGTCATTTCGCTCTACAACGAGGAAGCTTCGATCGCCGAACTGGTCGATTGGATCGGCCGTGCACTTACCGGAGAGAAATCCCCTGCCGGCGGTCCCCTCGCCTATGAAATCATCCTGGTGGACGACGGCAGCACCGACGGCTCCTGGAAGGTAATCACCGACCTGTCGGCCGCCCATCCTGAGATCCGCGCCGTCCGTTTCCGCCGCAACTACGGCAAATCCGCCGCCCTCTATGAAGGATTTGCGGCAGCCCAGGGCGATATCGTGGTCACGCTTGACGCCGACCTGCAGGACAATCCCGAAGAAATTCCCGAGATGATGCGGATGATTCGCGAAGAGGGTTACGATCTGGTATCCGGCTGGAAGAAAAAACGTTACGACAATATCATCTTCAAGAATATCCCTTCGAAGATCTACAACCGCACCGCCCGCCGCGTGACCGGCATCAAGTTGCACGACATGAACTGCGGTCTCAAGGCTTACCGCAAAGAAGTGGTCAAGAATATCGAGGTTTACGGTGACATGCACCGGTTCATCCCCTATCTGGCCCAGCAGGCCGGCTTCACCCGCATCGGGGAAAAGGTGGTGCATCACCAGGCACGCAAGTACGGAAAGAGCAAGTTCGGTCCGGAACGTTTCATCCACGGATTCCTGGATCTGGAGACCATCTGGTTCCTGCAGCGCTTCGGCAAGAAGCCGATGCACTTCTTTGGATTGATGGGTATGCTGACCTTCCTGATCGGTGCCGCAATCGCCCTGTTTATCATCATCAACAAACTGGTCTGCCAGGCTCACGGGCTCAGTTACCGCGCCGTCACGGACCAGCCGCTCTTCTACCTTGCCCTGCTGGCGGTAATCGTCGGTATACAATTATTCCTGACCGGCTTCCTGGGAGAACTCGTCTCACGGAACAGTCAGGAACGTAATTGCTACAATATCCGGGAACGGATCCGCTAGAGCGGTTCGTCTTCCGGTTCGTCGCCGCTGCCGGCGTCGTAGAGGGCCTTTTCGAATTCAGCCGTCAGTTCGGCGAACTCCTCTTCGGAGATCATTTTGCAGACACCGTTATACGCAGCGCCGTTCTCGATACAGATGTGCGCGGTGCTCAGCAGTCCCTTGAAGTCGCTGGTACGGGTCAGGGTCAGCAGGTCCCCCACGATCATCTTGCCGGAGAAACGGCCGCTGATGTCGGCGTTGCGGCAGAGCACGTCGCCGTCGACCACGGCACCGTCGCCCAGCACTATCTTTCCATGGGAGAGTATCTTGCCGAAGAAGTTACCGTCGACGCGGATGTCGCCGGCTGAAATCATCACGCCGCCGCGAATCTCCGCGCCAACCGGGACGCGGGCGATTTCATTGACGCCGAAATGGATGGGTTCTTCTTTTCTTGCCATGGCGGTTCGGTATTAGATGTGAATGGCTTCGTTGTGAACAGCTTCGGCCGCCTCCAGGATGGCTTCGCTCATCGTAGGATGCGGGAAGACAGACTTAATGATGTTTTTGGCAGTGACGCCCAGGTTGCGGGCCACGACGATACCGGCGACCATCTCGGAAACATTCGCACCCACGAGATGCGCGCCGAGCACTTTGTCGGTGGCTTCATCGACGATGAGTTTGACAAAACCGTCACGTTCACCGGCTGCAGCCGCCTTGCCGGAGGCCGTGAAGGGGAATTTGCCCACCTTGTAGGCGATACCCTTCTCCTTGGCGGCGCGCTCGGTCATACCCACCGACGCTACCTCAGGGGAAGTATAGGTGCAGCCCGGAATATTGCCGTAGTCGATGGGAGCGGGCTTCAGGCCGGCGATGCACTCCACGCAGCGGACACCCTCTGCCTCAGCCACATGGGCAAGCGCCGGAGTGGGGATAATGTCGCCGATCGCATAGAGCCCCGGCACGTTGGTCCTGAAGTCGGCGTCGACCACCACCTTGCCGCGGTTCATTTCCACGCCAAGCTCTTCCAAGCCGATGAATTCGGTATTGGGACGGACACCCACTGCAGAGAGTACGCGTTCAGCTTCAATGATCTCTTCGCCCTTCTTGGTTTCAACCGTCAGACGGCACAGTTCGCCGGTGGTATCCACGCTCTTGACCTGCGAGGAGACCATCACCTTGATGCCCATCTTGCGGAACGAACGGCTCAGCTGTGCGGAGGAATCGTCGTCTTCAAGCGGCAGGATGCGGTCCAGATACTCGATCAGGGTCACTTCGCAACCGATGCAGCGATAGAAGAAGGCAAATTCGCTGCCGATCGCGCCCGATCCGATAATGGCCAGGCTCTTGGGCATATGGTCCGGGGTCAGTGCCTGGTAGTAGCTCCAGATCTTGACGCCGTCGACCGGTGCGAACGGGAGCGACACGGGGCGCGCGCCGGTAGCCAGAATGATATGGTCCGCATCGTGAACCACGGCGTTGCCCTCATCGTCAGTCACCTCAACGCGGCTGCCGGAGAGCACCTTGCCGGAGCCCCGGAGCACCGTGACCTTGTTTTTCTTGAAGAGATACTCGATACCTGCGTTCATCGTGGCGGAGACGCCGCGGCTGCGGGCGACCATCTTTTCCAGGTCGGGTGTCGCTTCGCTGACGTTGACGCCATATTCCGCACCGCACTGCGCATAATGCAGCGCCTGTGCGCTCTTGAGCAGCGCCTTGGTGGGAATGCAGCCCCAGTTCAGGCAGATGCCGCCCAGTTCGTTCCGTTCCACGACGGCCGTGTTGAAGCCGAGTTGCGCAGCGCGGATGGCAGCCACATAGCCGCCCGGTCCTGCGCCGATGACGATGATGTCGTATTTCATGATTCTATCTGGTTTTCAATAAATTACAATCTTAAAGGTCGCGGCCGTGNNCCGCTGCCGCACGGGCACGGGTCGTTGCGTCCCACCTTCTTCTCAACGTGGACCGGCTGGTTGCTGCGCGGCGCCACGTTGTTGGTGAGCATGTCGGGACGGCTGGTCTGCATCCGGCTCATGTCGGTGCGCTTTTCGTGGGCCTCGGTGGCCACCTCGGAAGCTTCCTGATCCTGACGGAGGAAAATGGTGGCGCGGCTCAGGAACGAGAGCACGTCGCGGCTGATACCTTCCAACACTTTGATAAAGAGGCCGAAGCTCTCCGTCTTGTAGACCAGGATCGGGTCTTTCTGCTCGTAGGAAGCGTTCTGGACCGACTGTTTGAGGTCGTCCATTTCGCGGAGGTGCTCCTTCCAGTATTCGTCGATCACGCGGAGGGTGACGGACTTCTCGATGGAACGGATAATCTCCTTGCCCTTGCTTTCATAGGCTTTGCGCAGATCCACCAGCACCTGCATGACCTTGCGGCCGTCGGTGATGGGAATGGCGATATTCTGATAGAACATCCGCTTGGTGTCGTAGACGTTCTTGACAATCGGCCAGGAAAGTTCGATAAGCGTATCGAACCGGCGCTGCATCGCGTTCAGCAGCGTATCCTGCAAAGCGCTGACCAACTGCTCCTTGCGAGCGTGATCGAAGAACTCCGCATTGAATTCCGGGGTGACCGAAAGCGCCTCGACGAATGCTTCGCAGAAACTGTCGTAGTCATAATCCCTGTGGTCTTCCACAAAGATCTCGCAGTAGTCGCCCATCATATTGAGCACATCCACGTCGATCCGGTCGCCGGTCAACGCGTTGCGGCGCTTGGTGTAGATCACTTCGCGCTGCGAGTTCATCACGTCGTC
>DBXZ01000063.1:86638-93811 GCA_002309795.1 Bacteroidales bacterium UBA1199 | reverse complement strand
TGGGCAATATCGCCGGCGTGGCCATCGCCATCTGCATCGGCGGTCCGGGCGCCATCTTCTGGATGTGGATCAGCGCCATCGTGGGCATGGCCACCAAACTCTTCGAAGGCACGCTGGCCGTGATGTTCAAGGGCCGCGACTCCGCAGGCGAACTCCAGGGCGGCCCGATGTACATGATTACCACCGGGCTCGGTCCCAAGTGGAAACCGCTGGCCGTCTTCTTCTGTATCGCCGGCCTGGTCGGCTCTTTCTGCCTCATGCAGGCCAACCAGCTCACCGAATCTGTCGTCTCCCTCTTTGCGGGCGAAAGCGGCACGGTGGGCCTGCGTTTCGGAATCGGCCTGACCATCTGCCTGATTGTATCGATTGTCATCTTCGGCGGCATCCGACGGATCGCCCGCGTGGCGGAGCGGATCGTCCCGGTGATGGTGATTCTCTACTTCCTGTTGATTCTCTACATCATCTTCAGCCACCTGGGCGCCGTTCCCGGGGTTTTCCGCGACATCTTCGTCGGTGCCTTCAACCCGTCGGCCGTAGGCGGCGGCGTGGCGGGCGGTGTCATCTTCGTGGCCCTCACCGGTGTCCGCCGGGCCGCGCTCGTCAATGAGGCGGGCATCGGTTCCGCCTCGATGATGCACGGAGCCTCCCGCAGCAAGGAACCGGTCCATGAAGGACTGGTGGCCATGCTGGGCCCCTCCATCGACTCGGGCTTCATCTGCACCCTGACGGCCATCGCCATCCTGGTGGGCCGGAGTGTCGATCCCACCATCCTCCCCGCCGGAGGCGGACTCAGCTCCGCACAGGGGCTCAGCATTGCGCTGGCCGCCTTTGATGCAGCCATTCCCGGCATCGGGCGCTACCTGCTGTTTGTCATCGTCCTCTGCTTTGCCTTTTCGACGATGTTCTCCTATTCCTACTACGGACAGAAGTGCCTGGGCTTCCTGATCGGAGCCGACAAGGCCCACTACTACAACTGGCCCTACCTGCTGGTCCTGATCGTGGGCGCCGTCATTCCGCTGGGCGTGGCCGTGAGCATCATCGACATTGCCTTTGCCCTGATGGCCTTCTGCACGATTCCGACGCTGATTCTGCTCGCCCCCAAAGCCCGTGCGGCCTTTAAAACCTTTTTTGCCAATTCTACCCAGAAATGAATCCTGTACAATACCTGTCCCAGTCCTGCCTCCGGGCAGTCCAGGCGCTCTATGGCGCTGAAATCCCCGTTTCCATGCTTCAGTTCCAAGCCACCCGCAAGGAATTCGAAGGCGATCTGACCCTCGTCGTGTTCCCGCTGCTGCGCACCAGCCGCCAGAGCCCGGAAGCCACGGCAGAGGCCATCGGAAGCTGGCTCAAGGCCAACGACGCGGAGGTTTCGGGATACAATGTCATCAAGGGATTCCTCAACATCAAACTGGCTCCCTCCTTCTGGAGCGACACGCTGGGGCGCCTGGCGGCCGATGCGGCCTTCGGCCAGCTGCCCGCTACGGGCAAGACCGTGATGGTGGAGTTCTCCTCCCCCAACACCAACAAGCCGCTCCACCTGGGCCACGTACGCAACAACCTTTTGGGCGCCTCGGTAGCCAACCTGCTCGCCGCATACGGACACAAAGTCCTCAAGGTCAACCTGGTGAACGACCGCGGCATCCACATCTGCAAATCGATGCTCGCCTGGCTCAAGTGCGGAAACGGCATCACCCCGGAGCAGGCCGGCAAGAAGGGAGACCACCTGATCGGCGACTACTACGTGAAGTTCAACGACCTGCTCAAGGCCGAAGTCGCGCAGCTGGTGGCCGGCGGAATGCCGGAAGAAGAGGCCGAGAAGAACGCCCCGATTCTCAAGGAGGCGCAGGCCATGCTGGTCAAGTGGGAACAGGGCGACGAAGCCACCGTGGCGCTCTGGAAAAAGATGAACGGCTGGGTCTATGAAGGATTCGACGAGACCTACCGCTCGCTGGGCATCAGCTTCGACCGGACCTATTATGAATCCCAGACCTACAAAGGCGGCAAGGAACTGGTGGCTGAGGGACTCTCACGCGGCATCTTCTACAAGAAGGAAGACGGCAGCGTCTGGTGCGACCTCACCGGCGACGGTCTCGACCAGAAACTGCTGCTGCGCGGCGACGGCACCTCGGTCTATATGACGCAGGATCTGGGCACCGCCCGCCAGCGTTTTGAAGAATACAACCTGGATGAGCATATCTATGTGGTGGGCAACGAACAGAACTACCACTTCCAGGTCTTGAAGCTGATCCTCAAGAAGTTGGGCTTCTCCTGGGCCGATGCCATCCACCACCTCTCCTACGGCATGGTGGAGTTGCCCGAGGGCAAGATGAAATCCCGCGAGGGAACGGTGGTCGACGCCGACGACCTGATCGAGAAAATGTACAACACGGCCCGCGAGACGTCGCTCGAACTGGGCAAACTCGAAGGCATGAGCGAGGCGGAGCAGGACGAACTCTTCCACACGCTGGGCCTCGGTGCGCTGAAATACTTCATCATCAAGGTAGATCCCAAGAAGACGATGCTCTTCGACCCCAAGGAGTCCATCGATTTCAACGGCAACACCGGCCCGTTCATCCAGTACACCCACGCCCGCATCAAATCCATCCTCCGCAAGGCAGCGGAGCAGGGATGCCGGATCGGGGCCTGCGGTGCGCCGGTCATCGCCAAGGAGGAGAGCATCATCCGCCTGATCGCCACCTATCCCGACAAAATCCGGGAAGCGGGAGAGGCGCTCTCACCCGCCATCATCGCCAATTATGCCTATGATCTGGCCAAGGAATTCAACCAATATTACCACGACACGCAGATCCTGCGCGAAGAAGACGAGGCCGTCCGGGCGCAGCGGCTCGAACTGATCCGTCTGATCGCCTCGGTGCTGGTCAAGGCGATGGGCATCCTGGGCATTACGCTCCCGGAGCGGATGTAGGTTCGGTATTTACCACCACCGTTTCCAGTGCGGCGACCGCCTGGGCCTCCGCACGTTCCCGTTCCCACTCCTTATAGGCGGCGTGGTAGGCGTTTGCGTACTTCACATGGTCGTTGTAGGAGCTGGCGAATTCGTGCCGCCCGTCAAAAGAGGCGCGGGCGCAGAAATAGTAGAAGTGATGGTGGGTGTAATTGAGCACCGCATCGATGGCCGTTATCGAGGGCATCGTGATGGGTCCCGGAGGCAGGCCGCGGCGCAGGTAGGTGTTGTAGGGAGAATCGATTTTGAGATGGCGGTTCAGGATGCGGGTCACCCCCTCTTCCCGGACCAGGAATTTGACGGTCGGGTCGGCCTGAAGCGGAATGCGCTTGTGCAGGCGGTTGAGATAGACGCCCGCAATCACGGGCATCTCGTCGGAGAAGCGGGTCTCCTCTACCACGATGGAAGCCAGCGTACTGACCTCGGTTTTGGAGAGGCCCATCGCATCGGCCTTCTGGGTGCGGGTCTCGTTCCAGAAAGCTTCCCACTCCTTGAACATCCGCGTCACGAAGTTGGCGGGCGTGATGGTCCAGTAGACTTCGTAGGTATTGGGGATGAACATGGAGATGAAGGTCTCGGGCTGGAAGCCGTAGGCGCGCGCGGTCTGCGGATCGAGCAGCACGCTGGCGAATTCAGCGGAGTCGGCCTCCAGTTTCTCGCCCAGCACGGCCGAGAGGCGCTCCAGCGACCGGACGTGGCTGTTGAAGGTCAGCTGCACCGGTTCCTGCCAGCCGCAGGCGAAGGTGCGCACGATGGCCTTGTTGTTCATGCCGCGGACAAAGCGGTAGCAGCCGGGCTTGAAGTTGTCCTGCAGTTTGTAGTACTTGGCGGCACGGAGGAAGGTCTTGGGATTGTCCAGCACGCCGCTCTCGAGCATCGCGTTGCAGAGGTCCTCGTAGGTGGCGTTCTTGCCGACCTCCACGATGCCGCGGCCCGGGATCACCTCGTTGATATTGTCGTAGAGAAAAGTTCCGTAGTAATTCAATCCCGCAAGTGCGGCTGTCAGCGCCAGGACCAGCATGATTCCGCCCAGCGAAAACCGTCTGCGTCCTCCCTTTTTCCGTTTGCCCATCGTCGTTACTTTTTACGCGGCTGGAGGTAGATCTTCTGGCCGGGAACCGGCTCGTCTCCCTCCTTCATACCATTATACATATAGAGGTTGCGCAGCCGGACCGCATAACGCTGCGAGAGGTCGTACATCGTTTCGCCCTCTTCCGCCACGTGCATCTCCAGGTATTTTGCACTGCGGGTGCGCTTCTTCTCCAGATAGATAACCTGTCCGGCCACGATCGGGATTTCCTCTTTCATATCGTTGAAACGGAGCAGTTCCCGCCGGAAGAGGCGGAACTCCTTGGCGAGCGATTCGTAGGTGTCGTACCCCTCGGCCAGGATGTAGGTGACGTCGTTGCGGCTGTAGACCTGGCGGGCCAGGGAGATCCGGTAGAGCGGGCTGCCCTTGTCCGGGGTAATGCGGACCGACTTTTCCGCCGTGATGGGAGTGGGAATCGCTTCGGCTTCGGGGAATGCGTCTTCCGCCACGCCGTCGTACTGCGAAAGATTGTTCTGCTCGATGATGGCGATCAGACGCTGGGCATATTCGGGCGCGGTGGCGTAGCCGGCCTTCTTCAGACCGTAGGCCCAGCCCCGGTAATCCTTCGGATCCAGCTCGAAAAGAAAGGCGTAGCGGTCGCGGTAACGCAGGAACTCCGAATGGTCGCGGAAGGAATCTTCCACCTTGTCGTATTTGCGGAAGCACTCCTGCAGGAGGTCGTCGTCGTGGTAGATCTTTCCGCCCTGCCAGCCGTGGCACTTGATGCCGAAGTGGTTGTTGCCCTCCACGGCCAGCGTGCTGTTGCCGTCGCCCGATTCGAGGCAGGCCTGCGCCAGCGTGATGCTGGCCGGAATGCCGTACTCGACCATCTGGCGGATGGCGATCGCCTTGTAGCGTTCGATATAGTCCTGACGCGAGATACGCACCCGTTCCTGGGCGGAAAGGCCCGGGAATAAGAAGCACAGGAGCAGGACAGACAGAAGCAGTCTCCAATTCATAGCAGAAGGCAAAGATAGCAAAAAAGCGCTACAATCGTTCCGGCACCGGAATCACGTAGCGGCCGTTCTCCTGGGCCAGAACCGTCTCCGGGAAGATGGCGCGCGCCTCGTCGAGCAGGACGTTCAGGTCTTTGTAGCGCGACGAGAAATGGCCGATTACGAGCTGCGAAACGCCGGCTTCGCGTGCGACCGTGGCCGCGCGTGCGGCTGTGGAATGGTAGCGCGCGAGCGCCTTGTCGTGCATCTCCTCGCCGTAGGTGGCCTCGTGGTAGAGCAGGTCCACGCCCTGCAGCCATTCGATCTCCTGCGGGAAGGGGGCGGTGTCGCTGCAATAGGCGGCGGTGCGGCCCTTGCGCATGGGATTGCCGGCGCGGTCGAGCGGCCACTTCTCGCGGAAAATGAAGCCGAATGCGTCGATCCCGTGGTTCAGCGGGAAGGCCAGCACGTCGACCGTGGGCATTTCGCAGATTACCTCGGGAGCCTTGGCCGCCAGCGTGTGGTGGACGATTTCATAGGGAACGCCCTCGCCGAAGTGGCCCTGCCAGAAGTGGAGAATGGAGGAAAAGTCGCGCGGCGCGTAGATGTGCAGCGGCGCGGTGCGGCCTATCATTCCCAGGGTGGAAAGCAGGCCGAAGATACCGAAGACGTGGTCGCCGTGCAGGTGCGAGATCAGGATGTTGTCTATCTTCATCATCGAAATCTTGTTCCTGAGCAGCTGTGTCTGCGTTCCTTCGCCGCAATCCACCAAGAACAAGCGCCCACGTATGTTGAATACGTGAGCGCTCGGATACTTGTCAACAATCGGCTTGGCGGAAGCCGTGCCCAATGTTGTCAGGGAGAACTCCATCAGACTACTGGTTCTTCTCCATTTCGTCCTTCAGGGAAGCGAGAGCGGAGATGTCACCGAGGGTGGTCTTCTCCAGGTTGGCCTTGATCTTCTTCACGGCCTTCTGGGTGGACTTTGCTTCGCTGTCTTTCTCAGCAGCCTCTTCAGCCTTGGCAGCTGCGTAGGTCTTGGTGTGCGAGAGAAGGATGCGCTTGCTGTTCTTGTTGAACTCCTCTACGCGGAATGCGAGCTTGTCGCCTTCCTTCGGCTGGGTACCGTCTTCCTTGACGATGTTGCGCATCGAGCAGTAACCCTCGATGTTCTCGTCGAGAATGATGATGGCGCCCTTGTCGACGAAGGTCTTCACAGTGCCTTCGTGGACGGAACCCACGGTGTAGATGTTCTCATAAGCTTCCCAAGGGTTCTCCTCGAGCTGCTTGTGACCCAGGCTGAGGCGGCGGTTCTCCTGGTCGATTTCCAGGACGACAACCTCGAGCGGCTCACCGATAGCGGTGAACTCGGAAGGATGTTTCACCTTCTTGGTCCAGCTCAGGTCGCTGATGTGAACGAGACCGTCGACACCCTCTTCCAGTTCGACGAATACACCGAAGTTGGTGAAGTTGCGAACGGTTGCGGTGTGCTTGGAGTTGATGGGGTATTTCTCGAAGATCGTTGCCCACGGATCCGGTTTGAGCTGCTTGATGCCCAGGGACATCTTGCGCTCTTCGCGGTCGAGCGAGAGGATCACGGCCTCAACCTCCTGGCCCACGGTCAGGAAGTCCTGTGCGCTGCGCAGGTGGAGGGACCAGCTCATTTCAGAGACATGGATCAGACCCTCGACGCCCGGCTGCACCTCTACGAATGCGCCGTAGTCAGCGATGACGACCACTTTACCCTTGACCTTGTCACCAACCTTGAGGTTCTGGTCGAGCGCTTCCCACGGGTGCGGGGTAAGCTGCTTCAGGCCGAGGGCGATGCGGTTCTTCTCCTTGTCGAATTCCAGAATAACCACGTTGATCTTCTGGTCGAGGGAGACGACCTCTTCCGGATGGCTTACGCGGCCCCAGGAAAGGTCGGTGATGTGGATGAGACCGTCAACGCCGCCCAGGTCTACGAATACGCCGTAGGAGGTGATGTTCTTGACGGTACCTTCCAGAATCTGGCCCTTCTCGAGCTTGCTGATGATCTCTGCCTTCTGGGCTTCGAGTTCAGCCTCGATGAGTGCCTTGTGGGAAACGACCACGTTGTGGAATTCGTGGTTGATCTTGACGATCTTGAATTCCATGGTCTTGTCCACGAAGATATCATAGTCGCGGATGGGCTTGACATCGAT
>DBXZ01000063.1:75737-86629 GCA_002309795.1 Bacteroidales bacterium UBA1199 | reverse complement strand
GCCTCGATGCCGAATACATCGACGATCATACCGCCCTTGGTGCGGCACTTGATGTAACCCTTCACGATTTCGTCTTTTTCGTATGCTTCGTTCACGCGATCCCAGGACTTGAGGGAACGTGCACGTTTGTGGGAGAGAATCAGCTGGCCCTTGCGGTCCTCTGCGTTCTCGACGAAGACGTCGACCTTGTCGCCGACCGCGAGTTCCGGATTGTAGCGGAATTCGTTGATGCTGACAACACCTTCGCTCTTGTAGCCGATGTTGACGATCACTTCGCGCTTGTTGAGAGCGACGACGGTACCTTCGACCACTTCGTTCTCAGCGACGCGGGAAAGCGTCTGGCTGTAGCTCTCTTCGGTAGCCTTCTTGTCGGCTGCGTTGAAGCCGTCGTTTTCAAATGCTTCCCAGTCGAACGTTGCGTTGTCTGCGGATGCGTTGGTTTTTTTCTGCTTGGGAGCAACCTTTACCGGTTCCTCTGCGGGTTCAGCGACCACCTCTGCCTGCGGCTGAGCTGCCACCTCTTCCACGATTTCGTTTTCAATTTCTTTTGCCATTTCTGTAACTTGTTAAGCAATAAGTAGTTAGACAATATTTGTAAAGTACCCCTGCGCGGGGGAATGCAAAGGTACAACTATTTCTTTGTTCTGCAAGAGTTTAGGACAAAAAAACCGCCACTTCGCTTTTTTTATTACCTTTGCGTCCCCAATCACAGAGAACGAAGGAGATACTATGGCAGAGAACACCTTGCTCGACAAGCTGGAAGGCTTGCGTGAAAAATACGAATCGATTGCCCGGCAGATCGCCGACCCGGAGGTCATTGCCGACATGAAGCGCTATGTCCAGCTCAACAAGGATTACAAGGAGCTGGAGCCGATCATCGAGGCCGGCGCCCGCTACAAGAAGCTGCTGGGCGACCTCTCCGGAGCCAAGGAGATTCTCCTGAACGAGAAGGACGAGGATCTGCGCGAAATGGCCAAGGAAGAGGCTGCGGAACTGGAAGAGAAACTTCCCGCACTGGAAGAGGAGATCCGCCTGCTGCTGATTCCGGCCGACCCGCAGGACAGCAAGAATGCAATCCTTGAGATCCGCGGCGGTACCGGCGGCGACGAAGCCGCCATCTTTGCCGGCGACCTTTTCCGCATGTACTCCAAGTATTTCGAGCGCAAGGGCTGGAAGATGGAGATCAACAGCCAGAGCGAAGGTGCTGCCGGCGGCTACAAGGAGATTGTCTGCAAGGTGTCCGGCGAAAAGGTGTACGGCACGCTCAAATACGAGAGCGGCGTGCACCGCGTGCAGCGCGTGCCGCAGACGGAGACCCAGGGCCGCGTGCATACCTCCGCCGCATCCGTCGTGGTGCTGCCGGAGGCCGACGAGTTCGACGTGCAGATTGACATGAAGGATGTCCGCAAGGATACTTTCTGCTCATCCGGCCCGGGCGGACAGTGCGTCAACACCACCTACTCCGCCATCCGTCTGACCCACATCCCTTCGGGCATCGTGGTCCAGTGCCAGGACGAGCGCTCCCAGCTGAAGAACTTCGACAAGGCCATGCAGGAACTCCGCACGCGCCTCTACAATCTGGAATACGAGAAGTATCTGAACGACATCACCGCGCAGCGCAAGACCATGGTCTCCACCGGTGACCGCAGCGCCAAGATCCGCACCTACAACTATCCGCAGTCACGCGTGACGGACCACCGCATCAACTACACGATGTACAACCTCCCCGTCTTCATGGACGGCGACATTCAGGAGGTGATCGACCAGCTCCAGATAGCCGAGAACGCCGAACGTCTCAAGGCAGCCGGCGAGTAATTTCGGCAGAGCATCTCTTCAGGCGCCCGTCTTCACCCGCCGCCCGTGGCGGCCCGTGGCGGCTAACTCATTGACACTCAACGAAAACGCAATAATCGGTCAGCAAAAACAGCTGACCGATTTTCGTGTTCTTTCTGATTACTAGCTAGTTACCTGCCACAGCAAGGAGCATCTTATCGGGCCGCGGAGATCGGCGGGGGATTTCGCCAAAGTGGCGGCGGGCAATGGGCCTTGCAGGGGCCTGGAGTTTGGGTGGGCGGCCGCGAAGGGTCGATTACGGGCTGTCGCGGCGAACGATGTGTCCTGCAGGGGTCTGGTTTGAGGGTAGGCCGCCGCGAGTTTGGCGAAAGGCCAGAAAAAGCGGTGGCGGGATGGACCCGCCGGGATTCCGGCGCGCGATACGCGCGTCGGCTTTTTTGGGGAGGCACTTCTGCCACCTATCTGCGGAAGCGAGCCTCAACACGTTGGGCGACAGGATTTCCTTTTACACAAACTTGGAACGGTTATTTGCGTGGCATCTAAGTGATTGAGCATTAGACAAATAATGATAATCGTTCAGCAGAATATACTGACCGATTATTACGTTCTTGTTGAATTACAGACAGTTATGTGCCACGACGAGTAGCATTTCATCGGGCCGCGGAGATCGGCGGGGGATTTCGCCAAAGTGAGGCATACACACCCTCATTCTAGAGTACTGCAGAGGATATCAACGTGCTTGAGAGGCCGATTTCGGGCCTTGAAGCACAGTCACTACAGCTGTAGCCCACTGCGGAACATATCCGTGTGCTTCACTTTGGCGAGGGGGCTGAGGGCTGAGGTCTGGGGTCTGAGAGCGGCGGAGGGCGGCGGAGGGGATTAGTCGTCGGAGTCGCCGACGATGATGACGAGGTGGTCGCCCGCCTCGAGGGTCATGCTGCCGTGGGGGACCAGGAATCGGTCGTCGCGGCGGACCATCATCACACGGATGCCGTGGGGCAGATTCATGTCGCGGAGGGTGGAGCCGGCGGCGAGGTCTTCGTCGGTGACGACGTGGTCGCGCATCATGCCCATCTCTTCCGGGACCTCCATGCCGAAGGTTTCAACGGCCGGAGCCTCTTCGTAGCTCACCTTCAGTTTGCGCGCCATCCAGCTCAGCGTGCCGCCCTGCAGCATCAGGGAGAAGAGCGTGATCAGGAAGACGAAGCTGAACGTCTCGGAGGAAGCGTGCGAGCCGTGAATCATCACATAGAGCGCAAAGAGAATCGGTCCCGCGCCCTTGAGCCCTACCCAAGAGGTGAAGGCTTTCGCCCGGGAAGAGAGACCCTTGAACGGAAGCGTGCAGAGGAAAACGCTGAGCGGGCGGCTCACGAAAACCATGAACAGGCAAACGACAAGGGCCGGCAGAATCATCGGCAGCATCTGCGAAGGATGGGCCAGCAGACCCAGCAACATAAACATCATCAGCTGCATCAGCCAGGTGATGCCTTCGAAGAAGGTCCTGATGTCTTTCTTATTCTGAAGCTTCACCTTGTTGCCGATAATCAGGGCCGCGATATAGGTGGCCAGCAGGCCGTTGCCTGAGACCAGCTGGGCGAGGCCGTTCGCAAAGAACCCGAGGCTGAGGATCAGGATGGCCGTCAGGGCAAAATTTGAGAATTGAAGTTTTCTCAGGAGCCAGCGGCCGCCGTATCCGACCAGAAATCCGGCCGCCAGTCCGACTGCCACCTGCAACAGAATCATGAGGATTCCCGTCCCCGCTATGGCCCAGGTGCCCCGACCGGGGATCGGTGGCGAAGCGATGACCTCCACCATCACGGCCGTGAGCGTCAGCGCAATCGGGTCGTTGCTACCGGATTCGAACTCCAGCATCGGGCCCAGATTCTCGCGCAGGCGCAACTTCTTGCCTTCGAGCACGGAAAAGACGGAAGCCGAATCCGTGGAACTCAGAATGGCCGCCATCAGGAAGCAGGTCAGGATGGGCATCCCCGATACGGTGAGCAACGAGCCGGTGATCAGCACGGTCAGCAGTACGCCTGCGGAAGAGAGCATCACGCCCTGTCGCCAGACCGGCTTGGTGGCCGAGAGCGAGGTCTCCAGGCCGGCGGTGAAAAGAATGACGGACATGGCGAAATGGCCGATCGATTCAGCGAGATGGTAATCGTCGAAACGCAGACCCAGCACATCCGGTCCGGCCAGCATGCCCAGCACGAGGAAGAGCAGCAGGGAAGGCGCGCCCAGCTTGCTGCCCACCTTGGCCACGAAAAGCGCGGCAAAAATCATCAGTGCAACCAGCAGCAACAGGTTTTCGGAGAGAATGTCAATGGTAAAGATCGAAAGCGGGGTCATACGGCTCTAGGCTTTTGTCAGATGAAGAATGGCGGCCTGAGCGCAGGCGCAGCCGAAAGAAGCCGGCAGGTAGGAGATGGTTCCTACCTGCGACTTTTTATTGCTGGTCGCAGCCTGCTCTTCGGTGGTCATCTCCACGATGGCGGCTTCGTCGGGCAGTTCCTCGGAGAAGACCACCTTGAAGCCTTTGGTGATGCCCATCTTCCGGAGCTTCTTGCGGACGATATAGGCCAGCGGGCAGTTGAACGACTTGGAGAGATCCGTGATGCGGATCTTGGTCATATCGTATTTGGCGCCGGAACCCATGGAGCTGACCAGCGGAATATGGTTCTCCACACAGTGGCGGATGAGCGCCAGCTTGGGGCCCAGCGTATCGATCGCATCTACCAGAAAGTCAATCTCTTCCGGACGGATCAGATCTGCCGCGTTGGTCTCGTCCAGATAAGATTCGCAGAGGGTCAGCTTCAATGCCGGATTGATATCCAGCAGCCGTTCGCGCAGCACTTGCGCCTTGGGCCGGCCAAGCGTGGAATCGAGCGCCAGCAGCTGTCGGTTTTTGTTGGTCAGGGAGACGCAGTCTGAATCCAGGATCAGCAGCGTTCCCACGCCCGCACGCACCAGCATTTCGGCGGCGAAGGCACCTACCCCGCCCAGACCGATCACGGCCACGCGGGAATGGGCGAGCTGCGCCATCCGTTCTTCGCCCAGCAGCATCCGGGTGCGTTCCTGCCAGGGCTCCATAAATTATAATCCTTTGGTTTTCGCCTCGTTCCAGAGGGCGTCCATCTCTTCGAGCGACATCTCTTTCAGGTCGCGTCCGTGTGCCTTCCCCTCCACTTCCACATAGGTGAAGCGGTCGCGGAATTTCTTGCAGGTGCGCTCGAGCGCCGTGTCGGGATTGAGGTCGTAGAGGCGGGCGGCGTTGATCATGGAGAAAAGCAGGTCGCCCAGCTCCCCTTCGGCCGCCTCGCGGGCTGCGGTATCGCCCTTTTCGAGCGAAGCCATCTCGGCCTTGAATTCGCCGAGTTCCTCGGCTACCTTGTCCCAGACATCTTCGCGGCGGTTCCAGTCGAAGCCCACGGCGCGGGCCTTCTCCTGCATCCGGTAGGCCTTGATGATGGGCGGAAGGCTCTTGGGCACGCCGGAGAGCACGGTCTTGTTGCCGTCCTTCTCCGTCCGTTTGAGCTGCTCCCAGTTCTTGATGACCTCGCCGGCATTGGCCGCATGGACGTCGCCATAGATGTGGGGATGACGATAGATCAGCTTGTCGCAGAGCTTGTTGATGACCTGGGTAATATCGAAAGAGCCCTGTTCTTCGCCCAGCTTGGCGTAGAAGACCACGTGGAGGAGCACGTCGCCCAACTCCTTGGAAATCTCCTTCATGTCGCTCTCAAGAATGGCGTCCGATAGTTCGGAACACTCCTCAACGGTCTGCGGGCGGAGGGATTCGAAGGTCTGCTTGCGGTCCCACGGGCACTTCTCCCGCAGGTCGTCCATGATACCCAGCAGACGGGCGAAAGCGGCCTGGGCGGCTTCCTTGTCAGTCTTCATCCTCGTTGGTCGTATTGGTAAACCAGATGCGGAACGCCAGCGGGGAGTACTCCGGAATCACGTTGGTGCTGCCGGAAGCGCCGTATCCCCAGTCTGAACGGAAGAAGACCTCCACCGTGTCGCGCCTGTGCATCTCGTGGATGGCCTTGGTGAAGCCGGAGACGTAGGTGCTGTTGGAGAGCATCGTAGAGAGCTCCCGGTAGTAGGTCATCGTCAGCGAATCGTAGGAACCGCTGGCGGTGTAGATTTCATACTTGCGCGCCGTGTCGCGGACGTTGGTATCGAAGATACGCCCGTCCAGCCTGCGGCCTATATACCAGAACGAAACGGAGGTGTCGTCGCTGATCGTGTCGGTCTTGGAGAGTTCGTTGACCCGCTTGAAATAGAAGCCGTCCTCCAGGGAATCCATTCCGCCGTAATGGGCCACGGAGTGCGCCCGGAGCTGGGCGTCCTGCCAGGCAAAGATATCATTCTCGACGCCGTCGAGCTCGATCTCGTATATCATATTCTCCGTCACGGACGAAGGGAAGGCGTTGTAGACGGCGTACGACAGGGCGTTCTGCGAGACCGGAAGGGCGACCGTGGCCTTGCCGCCCACCTTGAGCGACTTGATGACCGGTTCGAGTCCCCTGGGAATGGAGCCGACGTCCACCCGCCAGATATCGCTGCCGCAATCGGTCAATTTGGTCTTCAGGCCCAGCTGTTCCACCAGCGGTTCGATATTGGAGCCCTGGATGTTGCCGTCCAGCGTGCGGCGCTGGTAGTGGCAGAAGACATAGCCGGAATCGGGCACCGAAGCGCCGGCCCCCTGCGTGTAACTGAGCACGAATACGCCGGAATCGTTCGGAGCCACAGCGGTACCGTAGTTGACGCGGACCCAGGCGGCCAGCACACGGTCGGTCGCGGCCGTCGAAGGTTCCGTCGGGGTCTGGGCGCAGGCGCCGGCCAGGAAAACGGCCAGCGAAGCCGCCAGGAATATGGAGAGGGTTCTGTTCATATCTTAATTTGCACTTTTTACGATTTCGTTGACGACAACCGTGAAAATCAGCGGGGACATTGCGGGAACCACGCCCACCGATTCGTCATAGTAGCCGTATTTGGCGGAGAAGAGGATCAGGCTCTGCTCCCCGGCCCGGACACCGATCAGGCCGCTGTCCAACCCTTTGAGCAGCTTGCCCTTGCCCACGACGCTCCGGACGTTTTCCGAGAGGAACTGGGTGCCGGGGCCGTTGCTGAAGACATAGCCGTCCAACTGCATGTCCACCGTGTCGCCGGCGGCGAGTTCCGTACCGGCTCCGGCGGTCAGGACCACCCGGTTGGCACCTTCGTTGCGGACAATCGTATTGTCGGCGTAACGGGCGGAGATGTATTTGTCGATGGCCGCTTCCTGGTTGACCAGTTCCAGCGCCCTCTCGCTCTCACAGGAGGCGAGGACAAGCGCGAGGGCTGCAAACAGGATGATGCGGAGTGTTTTCATCGGCCGAAATGCTTTTTCAGGGAATCCAAGAAATATGCCGGAACGGCCTCCACCGGAATGTGGAGCCGGCCGCCGGCCGCGTTGACGTGACCGCCGCCGTTAAAGAAGTCGCGGGCCAGCGTGTTGACGTCGGTTCCGATCTTGGAACGGAGCGACACGCGGATGTAGCCTTCGGGCGTCTCGGTGAAGAGTGCGGAGATGCGCACGTCGGCGATTCCCAGCGGCAGGTTGACGAACCCTTCGGAGTCGCCCGGACGGTAGTCGTAGGCCTGCTTTTCTTTCTCGGAAAGCACCATGAAGGCGGCGCCGTATTCGGGCACGAGGGTCATCTTGTCTTTGAGCAGATAGCCCATCAGCCGCATCCGGGATTCGGAAAAGACATTGAAAATCTGCTGATGGAGCCGTTCCTTGTCGACGCCTGCGGCAATCAGGGCGGAGGCCATCTCGAAGGTCGACGGGAAGACCGAATTGGCGAAGTTGTTCGTGTCGGTGATCATGCCGGTGAAGAGGGCTTCGAGGCAGGGCATCGGGAGGCGCCTGGGATCGCCGGCCACGTCGCCCATCCGCATCAGGATCCAGAAGAGCAGCTCGCTGGCGGAAGAGACTTCACGCGTGGCGAAAACCTCTGTGAAAGGCTCCCGTTCCTGCGAAGCGTGGTGGTCGATCAGCACCTTCACCGCCCGGCTCGCGCGGAGCGGTTCCTCCAGGTGTTCGGTCCGAGACAATCCGCTGAAATCCAGGCAGAAAATCGTGTCCGCTTCCGCGATGGCAGCCAGAACCGGTTCGGGATCGTCCTCGTAAATCAGCAGCGGATGCTCCGTGGGAGAGAGGAACATCAGGTTGTCCGGCATGGCCCCGGGAAGGGCCAGGGTCACCTCCACGCCGCGCTGCGCGAGATAGAGTCCGCACGCCACCGTCGATCCGACAGCATCGCCGTCCGGGCTGTGATGACTGACCACGACCGCCTTCCTGGCGGCCGCGACAATCTGTTCAAGTTTGGAAACGCGGATATCGGGACCCATAACGTAGAATTCAGATTGCAAACTTAAAAAATATATTGCAAGAGCTAAATATTTATTTTACTTTTGTAGGTCAAAAGAGAACTGAAAAACATTAAAAACAATATGAAAAAACTCCTCACTTACTGCATCTTGCCTTTGTGCATCATTGTATTTGCGTACCTGCTCATCAGCAGCATCAACAAACCGGTGAAGTTCAACAGGGAGAAAGATGCCCGCGAAAAGGTCGCTATCGAGCGTCTGAAGGACATCCGTACCCTGCAGACCACCTACAAATCCGCATTCAACAAATATGCGCCCTGCATGGATACGCTGATCGACTTCTACAACAACGGTAAAATCAACATTGTCAAGCAGATCGGTTCGTCTGACGACTCGCTGGCCGTAGCACACACCAACGCCGTCAAGCGCCGTTACGGCCGCAAGGCTACCGAGGAGTTCCTCTACGACCTCTACCTGAAGGGTGACAACAACCTGATCATCAAGATTCCGGTTCCCATCGCCGTCAAGGATACCCTGTTCCACAGCCGCCCGAACTTCAACGTAGAAGATCTCCGTTACATCCCGTTCGCAGACGGTGACACCATCATCATGGCAACCGCCGTCAAGACGGTTTCCGGCGTGGAGGTTCCCCTCTTCGAGGCCAAGATTCCGTACGGCTGGCGTCCCGCTCCGGGCGAAGATTTCCGCGGTCTGCTCGCAGGTATGAACGAACAGCTGATCATCAACCTCAACGCCGAGCGTGAGGAGACCAACCGCTATCCGGGTCTGATGGTCGGCAGTATCGATTCGCCGAACAACAACGCCGGAAACTGGGAGTAGTGAGAAAGTTCACGCTGGTACCGGAAGCCTTCTTCGACAAGGAAAAGACATACCAGATTCTTGCGGAAGCGGTACAACTCGAGGAAACCGACAAGGTCTACTACAAAGAACTGCCTGAACAAAAGGCAGTTCTTGTTTATGCTGCAGAGACGGAGAACGACCTCCCGCCCGTAGCCGGGCTGCTCGGCGCGCTCGGCCGTATCGCCGACCACAACAAAATTGCGGCGCGTGTGGAAGAGGGCACCGTGAGTATCGTGCTCGCGGAAGGCGACCGGCTGCTGCTGGCCAACGCCTACCCTGCCCCGGACGCCGTGACGGCCGAATATTTTCTCTTCGCCGCCCTGCGGCAGTTCCAGCTCAACCCGCAGATTACGACCGTTTACTTCCTGGGCGAGGCGCCCCGCGAACTGATGAACGATCTTTTCCGCTATTTCAAGGGGGTGGAACGGTTATGAGAATCATTGGCGGCACGCTGAAAGGACGCCCCATCAACCCGCCCGCGGGCTACAAGGCGCGGCCGACCACCGATTTCGCCAAAGAGGGATTGTTCAACACCCTGACGGGCGCGTGGGATTTCACGGAAATGGCGGTCCTGGACCTCTTCGGCGGCACCGGCAGCATCTCCTTTGAATTCGCTTCGCGCGGCTGTCCGGACATTGTGACGGTGGAGATGAATCCCGCCAACGCCGCCTTTATCAAAAAGACCGCCGCCTCGCTCGGGCTGGCCTCGACCGTCCAGGTGGTTCACCACAACGTTTTCGACTTTCTGGGCATCTGTACCAAGAAGTTCGACCTGGTTTTCGCCGATCCGCCCTACGCACTCGAAGGGCTGGAAACGCTCCCCGAAAAGATTCTGGGAGCCGGCATCCTGAAAGAGGACGGACGGCTGATTCTCGAGCATCCGGCTGCTTTCCATTTCGAGGGAGCGCCAGGATTCCTGCGGGAGAAGCACTACGGCAACGTGCACTTCTCCTGGTTCGCGGCACAATGACCCGTATTTTTCAGTATTTTTGCCTGTTCTAAAGACAAAGACGCAACATGTTAACACTCAAGATTCTCAGAGAGCAGCCGGAGTTCGTGATTGAACGGCTCGCCGTCAAGCATTTCGATGCACGGGAGATTGTTTACAAGATTATCGATATCGACAAGACCCGCCGTTCCCTTCAGGGTGAACTGGACAACTGCCTTTCCGAACAGAAAGCGAAGGCCGCCGAGATCGGAAGCCTGATGAAGGCCGGCAAGCGTGACGAGGCGGAGGCCGCCAAAGCCGCCGTGGCTGCGCTGAAGGAAAAATCCCGCCAGCTGGACGAGCAGATGGCCGAGAGCCAGAAGACGCAGAACGACCTGGTGGTGCTGCTGCCCAACCTGCCCTGCGCCGACGTGCCCGAAGGCCGCACCGCGGAAGACAACGTGGTGGTCAAAATGGGCGGCACGGTGCCGGAACTCGGCGAGAAGGCCCTGCCCCACTGGGAACTTGTCAAGAACCTGGATATCATAGACTTCGACCTGGGCGTAAAGCTCACCGGAGCCGGATTCCCCGTCTATAAGGGCCAGGGCGCGCGTATCCAGCGGGCGCTGATCAGCTACTTCCTGCAGCGCAACACCGACGCCGGCTACCTGGAATACCAGCCGCCGTATATGGTGAACGAAGCCTCCGGATTCGGCACGGGCCAGCTTCCCGACAAAGAGGGACAGATGTACCACGCGCCGCTCGACGGATTCTATATGGTCCCTACGGCCGAAGTGCCCGTGACCAACATCTACCGCGACGTGATCCTGCAGAAGAGCGACTTCCCCATCAAGATGACCGCCTACACGCCGTGCTGGCGCCGCGAAGCCGGTTCCTACGGCAAGGACGTGCGCGGCCTCAACCGCCTGCA